>CALEPV010000088.1 GCA_937910905.1 uncultured Prevotellaceae bacterium | reverse complement strand
TCATATTCAGACACTTGCATCTTATAAGGCCTTTTTTGCTGCGGATGTTAGGATATACATCCCCTTCTTTGGCGGTGCAGCCAGTCGTCGTCCTGATAGGTCGTAGTATCTGCTATCGGTTGAACCACTGTTCACGGCATGAGGTAGGGTGATAGGCGATGTAATACCGAACAGCTCTGGATGAGAACTTGGTGTAGGGCATGTGAACTCCCAGAATGTTGCTTTCTCCTCATCTGCATATAGAATATCATCCCACACAACACAATACATGAGCCAGTATGAGCCATTTCCCCCTAACGTATATGCGATATTAAAGTCTGGTATAAAGTGAGAACCGATACCATATAGGAAATAGTTATATCTATTTGCATCTTGCCATTTCTTATAGCTTTCACGTGCAGATGTGAAATAGGTTTTTGTGCGAAGTTGCCCCATAACCTCCTCTACCTCTTTTGAGAGTATCACAAGTGTGTCTGAATGTAAGTCAAGGAACTCGTGCGCACGCCCATACTTTAGCATAAATTCATATTGTCGGCTATACGGCATCATTACGATTATTGTATCACCGACTTTAGCTCCGAAGTCGTATGCCAGAAATGGAGAATCACATTCTCTAAAATAGAACCAAACTTTCTTATCCTCCTCAAACATAGGTGTAACGTATGTCTCGTAGATGTTCCCTTTCTTGTCGCAATATGATGTAATCCATCGTTTACATGTCTTTCCTTGAACTACAGTATCGCCTTGAAAATAATTGTATTGAACGACGGCACGATCTACAAATAGGTCTCCTTCTATATGTATATTAATCTCAGGCTTTGATACCCACACTTTGCCCTGCTCGATGAATGGGCGGTAGTCGAAGTCCACTTCTTGAGCATGAATAGTCAAGAAAGATAATAGGCTGGCAATTATTGATATTTTCTTCATGATTAAAACGTATTAAAATATACCCTTACGTATAGCTCCACTTTGGATGTTTAAGGTGGCGTTCAATGGAAGAGAGAATAAGTCCTCATCAACAAGGGGACGGAGTTCGCCGCCATTCAGTATGTTAATGGTTGCACCTGGCGAAATATCCAGATACATATTTTCCATTATTCCACCATTTATAGTTAATGTACCTCCAGATTCTACATATACACATACTTCTGGGAAGCAATGAAACATTTGATTGATTTCAAGTGTCCCGCCATCTTCAATAATAATATGCTTATAGTTTATAGAGTCTGCAGTGAGACTTACATAGCTATCAACATAAGAGAATTCGCCAAAGTGGTGGTCAATATTTAGTATGTTTCCTTTTTCATCCATAGGCCCGATGCCACGATTATTGTCATTCGCATCCTTTTCTCGATGTGCCCAAGACGGTAAAGTGGCAGGGGGGTCCTCACTAATACCCCAATTAAAATAGCCATCTCCGTCAAGGTCTTCGCAAATTATTTCTCTATTCGCGAACAAGCGGCTTGTTATAGGTGTTTCAGCAAAACAACATTCGTCCCAATTATACGCTCCATCATTAATAATGATATTGATATATTGTGGAAGACTATTGCCAAAGCTATTTTTCATTATCCAATATGTTTTACCAGACATTGTTGCTGTAATGGTGTCACTTGAAGTGCTTGTTATATTAGTATATGTATCACCAATCTGTGTCGTTCCCCATCCAACTAGTGTCATTACATGATAAGGATAATTTGTATTATGTTCAAAGCTACCGCCCCATGATCCAGGACCATGATGAATTAGGTGATACTTAATGGAATCACAGAAAGTGCTAAGACTGAGATTGTTTCTATGCAGCGTTTTCTTGCCCGTCAACTTCATGGACTCTATTCCTGTCGGACGTGTATAGCTATATGTGTAATTATTATACTGACAGCTCTGTTCGTCTATAATACTATCTGTTACCATAAATTCAAAGGGGCCTGATACACTTGTATTATAATAAGAATAGTCATAAGCATATCCGTAAGCACAAATGAATTCTTCTGATAAATCGGCATTAATAGTGTTGTCATTGTAATAGAGATTGACAATAGACTCTACAGCCCCAACAGCCGCGAAAATATAACATGGCCCATTATACAATTGGTCTTTCACAGATGTTATCCAGTTCCTTCCATGTCTGTCGCGCCAGTCGAAAGACTCCACGAAATCGGATTGACTGTTTGTACTCATCTGGCTTCTTTCACCAATTTCATATATGCCATCAGCATAGTACATCATGTTGGCAGAGTATGCATCTAATGAACCGACCTCCTGCCGTTCTTCGATAGGTCTCAGAACAAAGGCATTTACCCCAGCCCTCCACAGCTTGCCGTGCCGCTCGTTGTAGTCGTTGATACGAGCCACGATGTTCTGCACTTGTACCTTTTTCAGCTCTGCAGTTTGCGCCCTTACATTGGATAAGCCACGCTCTGGCATCTCTGAGGCGGTGCGTATGGCAGAGATGGCAACTGTAGCGCCATCTGACAGATAGCACTTCAGGCGCATGGGGGTGATGCCAGCCAGCATGGCAGTCTCCTCGCAGTAGTCTGATAGCCGCACCAGCTCGCAGTCATTGCGGAAGCGGTCGCTCTCGGCCACCAGATAGTCATGTCCCTCCTTGTCCTCCAGCACGATGCGCACGAAGCAGCCCTCACGCGGCTGGGTGACGGTAGCGTCAATGCTCAGGGCATAGATGGCATCCAAGTCGCGGAGGTCTATAGTATCTGACTTCGAGTAGTTGGCACGCAGAGCCTTGACCACAGTTGTCCGACACAGGGGGCTGAATGCAGCCTCATCTGTCTTCTGCTGTCCGTAGGCCGTGATGCCTGTCAGCAGTGCTGCCACAAGGCAGTAGCAGCGAATGAAGAATGTATCTGTTTTCATACTGCTTTCTGGTTAGTGTCCAACTATCATCCTACGTGTATGTACCACCTTGCCATCAGCAATCAGGCTGCACAGGTATATACCATCTGTCAACCTAGATGTATCCACCTTCACGTCTTGGCCGGCTTGGAACGTGACATCGGTCTGTTCCACCTTCTTCCCCTGAAGGTCATAGATGTACAGAGCTGCATAACGGATGCCCGCAGGCACTGCCACTGTGACACCCGACACGCCCGTGGCAGGGGCATCCTCTATGCTTGTCACCGTCCGTGCCTTTGCCAAAGATGCGTTCTCCTGTTTCAGCTCGCTAACCTCAGCCTTCAGCTCATTGATTGCCTGAACCAGTATAGGTATCATCTCGATGTAGTTGATACTCTTGCTTCCGTCGGGGTTGTCATATACGAGGTCAGGGAAGACTTCTGCAAGCTGGTCTGCATCAAGGCCGTAATGCTGCTTGGCGATAGCTTGTTTTCCTGTTGATGACATCTCATCCTCCTGTGTCCTGTCGGCCGGCTCATAATAGTATGTGCCAGGCGTTAGCTGTCTTAGCCTTGTAGAGAAGACACTGTTGCCGCCCTCTTCCAAGGCTGCCGCACCTGTCAGCTCAAGGTTCCTGTTAGAGTAGAGCACATGCCCTAGAAGTGTGAAGTCACCAGTTACATACACATCACCATTGAAGTAGCCGGCATAGCGGGCAGAAAGATATGTCCCATAGCTATTGCTGGAATCCGATGAGCCATATACAGCGGCTCCATAGCAGCTAGGGCCGAGATGTCCGAACACACCGTAGTTCTGACCAGTGTTGCCGCCACTGGCTTCACCGAACACACCGAAGCTCTTACCATCGTAGAAGCTGCCTCCAGAAGTGCCTTTCACACCGAAGCTCATGCCGTGGTATGGCACATGTCCAATGCCAGTGATGCCGATAGCTGAACTGTCAGTTGCCGTTTCATTTGAAACACAATAGAGTCCACCATTTGTGGAGTAAACAGATACAGCGTAGTCGGACCTAGGGGAAGTACCCATGCCTACATGACCGGCTGTGTTTACCTGCAACTGTGCATCGGCAGTGCTCGATGCCAATGCGAGGATTATATACAAAAATAATGGTTTATTCATAGAGTGGAAAGTGTTAATGAGTAGTATTGTTTGTTGCGAGACAATGAAAATATCATTTCAGCTTGTCAATATCTTCTTTCAGCTCTCCCACAGCCTGTACAAGTATGGGAATCATTTCGATATAGTTGATACTCTTCGTGCCGTCAGTGTTGTCATAGACAAGGTCGGGGAACACTTCGGCAAGCTGATCCGCATCAAGGCCATAATGCTGCTTGGATATAGCCTGTTTGGCAGTGTAGGAAAGGTTAGAAGCATTGTGTTCTGATCTGTAGGTATATCCCACAATTGACAATCTCTGCAATTGCTGAAGGATATTGCCTCTTTGGGCACTTAATTCTCCTATGCTGTGCAAAGTGACAGTGTTGCTCAGCTGTAAGCTTTCCATGACGAGATCACTTGTAATGCCAAGATCACCGTTAAAATAGCCAGCATAACGCGTAGGCAAAGTTGTGTACATTAGAGAGGAATATGCAAATCCATATACTCCCGCCCCTTCAATATGTGGTGAAATATGTCCGAATACGCCATAGTTCTCACCAGAATAACTACCGGTTGCATCGCCATATACCCCATAGCTTGTTCCTGCTATCACTCCGTTAGCAGCGTTTGAGACACCCTTTACGCCTATGGCCAGTCCATGATATGGAATGCCGGCATGACCGGCAACACCCGTTGAAGTGCTCTCTGATGCTGTGGCAAATGACTCGCTCCGTAACCCTTTATCCGTTGAATAAGCAGACAAGGCGTAACCGATATTAGGCGCTATGCCCATTCCTGTCTGCCCATTTGAGTTCACAATGAGTTGAGCTTGAGCACCAGCGGAAACCATGAGTAATATGATATAATGTATCAGTCTTTTCATACAGATTTATATGTGTTAGTAACAGTATTTGAAAACTATTCCCCATCAGCTACATCCACGTTGTTCTATCACCTGTGACTAGTGATTTCATCTATCCCATGATGTTGGGAAGTCCTTGGCGTCTATGTGCCTGACGGCATAGATGTATGATTGCGGCTTGTTGTTTTCGTCTTTCATGTATCTGATATAGACTAGGCGCTCGTTTGAGATACTTACGATACTCATCATTTTCTCACCATCGTGGTACAACGTATTCGTTGTCTCATCATAAGAGTCATAAGTCCATTGGTTCGTGAATAGACGCGCTTTCTGTGATTGGTCGTCCAACAGACGATCTGCATATAGTTCCGAAATAGAGGTATCATCTACAGCAAGATAACATAGCACACCTTCCTGGGTAAGCATTAGTGCCGTAATACCCTTGTTGAGGTAATATGTCTTTGCCTCGTCAGCCCATGTTGCCCAACAAGGTGTCTGCCAGTGCCCACCTACCACGTACCTGTTGAAGTCCTCACGTGTAATACTGGGAGCATCTGGTGCGTATGCCAGTCCATCATCGCCAATCTTTATCTCCAGCCTGTTGAACTCCAAATCAAGACCAGCCAACAGCTTCTCTTCTGTCCATTTTTCTGGCAGTGACTCTTCAGCTATACGGGCATAGTGATAGACCGTAATAGTCTGTACCGTTTTGTTCATCGTCTTAGATTGCTGTAACCCCGAGAAGCTATATAGCCACAGACTTGTCTCCGTGGCACCGAGAACAAATATGCTGTCGCCAGTAGCATACTTTATGGCATTGTATCTTGCATCGTACTCATAGTCCCGACTTATTATCTCCTTGGGTATTTCGGGCATATACCACGGCAGATAGTTATCATATCGATTGCTTGTTATGTGTATGAGGCTTGCATCGCGGCCGCCATCCATATCTGACAGGCTCGTGCTGTCACCGTCTATATTCAGCATGAAGCCAAGGCTGGGAGTGTGCTTCCATACCGTTCCATCCAGATTGTCATGAAACGCCCTGCTGTCTATCGTTGCAGCATTGCGTAAATATGGCTTCTGGTTTTCGTCATAGGCGAACATGCCTGTACTCACATCTGAATATGTTCCTATCTTGAACTTTGGCCATGAAGTACTATTCTCAGTATTGTTTGCCGTACTGTCATTATCTGTCGGCTGCACATTGGGCTGGTTAGGGGTCACCTCATCATCATCCCCGCAAGCAACAGTTATAGGAATTGCAAATAGTGCAATGATGAGACCTTTTAATAACGTCTTCATAATGGTAATGATTATAGTTTATAATAAATGGTCAGTGTGGAAGTACGGGACCAAGTCAAGGCTCAATGTGTCTATTCCTCCACGATTGTTCTCAATTTCATACTGGAAATTCTCATCTGCCTGCTCCATGAATTCTGCGAATCCGGTGTGTGCGATGGCATCTTCTATATTCAGGTAGCCCTCTTCAGAATAGGCATAGATAGGAGTGGCCCGATTGTCGGCAGCGGCGACAGCGAAGCCGCCATTGTCGGCGAAGTTGATGATGTGGAAACGGGTTGGGCTGCTTATGCTGTCACCTGCGGAGCGGGTATGGCGTTTTGGGGCATACTCGTAGTGGTTCTTGACAGCGAAACGATTTGCACGTGTTTGGGTAGTGTCACCATTGGAGAGGAATGAAATGGCTTTCTCCAATGCAGATTCGTATGACACATAGTGCGGATCAGATGCGAGGGCCATAGGTGTGTCTCCTTCAGAGTGCACGGTATAATCTTCGTTTGTACACGATGCGACAAGCCCGAAGGCAAATGCTGCGGCAAGCAATAGGAATGATGTCCTTTTCATTTGATTGATGTTTTAATGGTTAAACAAATATGTTGCTTGCAAATGTACACTGTTTATATTTGTGACACCAAAACCGTTTTGTCTTATTATGTCTGATAAATGCTATTTGCAGGAAATAAGACAAAATAAGACAAGACGTCGATTCTATAGTATTGAACTCAGATGTATCATAACTTCCTCTTGTATACGATATATATAGCTTCGTGATAGATTTACTGCCTGCGCTATATTGGATGAACTGACACCAAGTTTCATTAGTAGAGCTACACGTAAATTGCGTTGTGAAATATCCGGCCATAGTCTATATACTTCAGAAATGAACGTAGGTACGGGCTCATTCTGATTATTCAACAAGTGGCTCCAATCTTCTTCTGAAATAGATAAGTCGCTCCGATTTTTCGGTTGTTTAAATTTAGCAATGAGCTTTGCCAAATCTCCTGACATTGATGTGTTGAGCATATAATCTGTAAGTTTGTTTCTGCTCTCTATAGCCTCTTGGGTAATCCTTTCCATAGTGATAAGTTTCTGCTTGATTCTAAGCTGGTATATAAAGTATGTCAAGGCACTCAATAAGAGAATGATAATGGCAGAGGAAACGGCAAGAATGGAATATACTTTTGCTTCATAAGCATTCTTAGATGCAATGTTTTCTGCTTCAGACTTGAGTCGCTGTTGGTGCTCAATGTACACATTCATCGTATTCTCTTGCTGTAACTGTTTCTCTAATGAGTCACTCGCATTTTCATATATAACTCCGTACTCATAGGCTTTGGAGTAATCCCCCAGTTGGCCATAAGCATTCATTAATGAACGTGCTGCGTCTCTCTTCAATAATGGCTCAACACCATCTGCAACATGAATTGCATCATAATATATCAGCGAATCAACAGGGCCAAAGTTCTCAAAGTACACAGCTTTTGAGCCTACGTAGTTATGTGGCCGTTCTGCGACTCTTATTCGGTTTAGCAACGACATACAACTATCAGCCATTATCCGATTATGTTCTGTGGAATAATAGTCCAACATTTCTCCCACAATGTCCCAATAACTTGCCTCCCATTCCTTGCCTAATAAACACTCTAGTGCCCTCTTGTTGTATGTTTCAACAGAATCCATTTGTGCTAAATATCGATATGCCTGAGACACATCCATAATGTACCACGGATCAAGAAAATGAAACCGATTTGCCAAATTGTACCCATCTATGGCGGTAGGTAGTGCCATCGTGAAATTACCTTGCCGGACAAGCAGGTATGACATTGAAGAATAGCATCTGCCGCAGATGCGGGGATTCGCATAGGAATGTTCCTTGGATAGCTCAGAGGCGTGCAAAAAAGCAGCAAACGCTTGAGAAGCACAGTGCTTCTCTGTCTTAATGCGTCCTAAATAGTAGTATGCTTCTATAATATCCTCAGTTAGCTCTTCTTGTTCAAAATACTGGATAATGCTATCCATAAACGTATCATACTTCGTTATGGGCATATCCGCCTTATCATTGGCTTTCACGTACAACAATTGCCACTTGAATCTTGCGTATTCATTGTCGCATTCACCCTTCAACGAATCAAGCAATAATACGGCTTGTCGGGCATCAATGTCTATTATTGAATCTACGGCATTGAAAGCCTTTGCCTGATGATTGTGATGTAATCTGTTACAACACAACATCATAGTGACAAATGTCACCTGCATTATAAATTTCGCCCATCTCATTATTGCAAAAGTAGTGATTCTTGTGCACAAAGGGGTTACAATGCATAAAAAAGTTGTCTTATTTTGTCTTATTATACAAATAAGACAAAATAAGACAACATTAACCCCGTTCCGTAATGAGTTTGTATGTACTTTTGTTTAACTATTTAACCATAAGTGATTTATGAAACAGAAACTTTTATTCATTCTGCTGCTATTGGCGGCATCATCTGTTACATCTTATGCAGATGATATTCCAGTATAATTACTCCCCCCTCCTGGAAGGGTTGGAGATGGCCACAAGCCCAAAGCCCCCATCAACCTCAGCTTCCTGCCCACGGTCACATTCAATGACGAGACATGTGTGCTGACATTTGAAGGGAACAGCGACCTTGGCACAGTGAGCTACTCTGTAGAGGATGAGACCGAGGCCACTGTAGCAACAGGCACTCTAAGTATCAGCCTCAACAGCACCTCCACAATTAATATAGGCACCCTCAATGCTGGAACCTACACGCTATATATAGAGGTAGGCGGCCAGACCTATTGGGGCGAGTTCACCGTGCCAGTTGGCACGGACGAATAGAGCCTGCCAGATACTATTCACGCCCAATTCACGCCCAATTCACGTTGATAGTGATGAGACTGGAACGTGAATGCTCGTGAATTGGGCGTGAATGGGAGGTGTGCGGATGCCGGCTGGGGGTGTTCCGAAGGATTAGCCCAGTAGCGTCTGGAAGTAAGAGGTAAGCTCGCTTACCACGAATGGCTGCCCCTTGACTTCGTTGTACTGCTTAGGCACGAAGCTGTCGACCTTCATGCGCAGATAGGCGGCCAACTGGCCCATGTTCTGCTCGGCAACCACGACGCGCGGATACTTCTTCAGTACTTCGGCTGTATTGGCGGGTAGCGGGTTGAGATAGCGGAACTGTGCGAGTGCGACCTTCTTGCCTTGGGCTCGTAGCTGGTCCATGGCGGCGTGCAGGTGTCCGTAGGTGCTGCCGAAGCCGACGATGAGCAGCTGGGCATCGTCCCTGTCGCCCAGCACTTCAAGGGGGGGCACCTGGATGCGGGCGACCTTCTGGGCTCGTAGGCGTGTCATGAGGTCGTGGTTCTCGGGATTGGTGCTGATGGCTCCCGTCTTGTTGTCCTTCTCCAGTCCGCCCAGGATGTGCGTGAAGCCTTCGCGTCCGGGCACGGCCCAGTAGCGGCTGCCCGTCTCGGGGTCGCGCAGATAGGGTGTCCACTGGCCACGCAGCTCCTCTGGTACGTAGGGGGGCTTGATCTGGGGCATGGCGCCTAGGTGGGGCAGCTTGAATGCTCCGCTGCCGTTGGCTATGTAGGCATCGGTGAGCAGCACGACGGGTGTCATGTGCTCCAGTGCTATCTTGGCTGCATCGAAGGCGGCGTAGAAGCAGTCGGTGGGGCTGGTGGCGGCGATGACGGGCATGGGGCTTTCGCCGTTGCGACCGAAGAGCGCTTGCAGGAGGTCGGTCTGCTCGGACTTGGTGGGCAGCCCTGTGGCGGGACCGCCGCGCTGCACGTCGAGCACGACGAGTGGCAGCTCCATGATGACGGCAAGGTTCATGGCTTCGCTCTTGAGGCAGATGCCCGGGCCCGAGGTGCTGGTCACGGCCAGTGCACCGGCGAAGCTGGCACCTACGGCCGATGCGCAACCAGCTATCTCGTCCTCGCACTGCACGGTCTTCACGCCCAGCGACTTGTGCTTGGAGAGCTCGTGCAGCACGTCGGTAGCGGGGGTGATGGGGTAGGAGCCCAGGTAGAGCTGCAGGCCGGCACGCTCGGCAGCGGCGATGAAGCCGTAGGCTGTGGCTTTGTTGCCTGTGATGTCCATGTAGCGGCCTGGCTTTTTGTCCTTGGTCTCGATGCGACGCACATTGATGGCCGATGAGTGTGTGTTGTGTCCGTAGTCGTAGCCTGCCTGGATGACCTTGATGTTGGCCTCGGCAATGGCCGGCTTCTTGGCGAATTTCTCTCGCAGGAAGTTGAATGCGATGTTGAGGTCGCGGTCGAAGAGCCAGCACACGAGGCCCAGGGCAAACATGTTGCGGCACTTGAGCATGGACTTCACGTCCATGGCCCCCTGTGGGCCCGCAGCGGGGGACGCTAAAACATCCTTCACCATCTGCGTGATGGGGCAGGCAATCACGCGGTCGGTATCCACGCCCATCTCAGCTATGGGGTCGTCGGTTCGGAACTCGGCCTTCTTGAGGTCATTCTGCTGGAAGGCGTCGGTGTCGATGATGATGGTGGCATTGGGCTTGGCGTAGCGTAGCTGAGTCTTCAGCGCGGCAGCGTTCATGGCGACGAGCACGTCGCACAGGTCGCCGGGGGTATAGACCTGCTCTGCACCGATGTGCACCTGGAAGCCCGATACACCGGTGAGCGACCCCTGCGGTGCGCGTATGTCTGCTGGGTAGTCGGGGAATGTGGATATACTGTTGCCCACGGTGGCACTCACCGTGGAGAAGATGTTACCTGCCAGCTGCATACCGTCGCCGCTATCTCCGGAGAAGCGCACCACGACATCTGTCAGCTCCTTGATGTCCAATCGTTCTGCCATGTTGTGTGTGTATTAATAATGCTATATTGCGGTGCAAATGTCGCTATTAATCGCCATGTAGCCAAAACATACTCGCTAAAAGCGGCAGACAATTGTCAATTCATAATACATTATTCATATTTATTACATACCTTTGCACCCGTTCATCATACTATTAAACAAACCAATATGACCAAAACAATCACCCCAGACATCATATACATCGGCACCGACGATGCCGATATGCGACTCTTCGAGAGCCAGTACCACACCCCTGAGGGCATGTGCTACAACTCCTATGTAGTGCTGGACGAGAAGGTGGCCGTCATGGACACGACCGACCAGCGCACCATCGACACGTGGATGGACAACCTGCACGAGGCGCTGCAGCAGCGCAAGCCCGACTATCTCGTGGCCCATCACCTGGAGCCGGACCATGCCTCTGGCATCGCCGCTATATGCGCAGAGTATCCCGAGCTGAAGATCGTATGTTCTGCCAAGGCTGCGCAGATGCTGCCGCAGTACATCGAAGACGCCAGCACACTGGCGCGTCTGATGCCTATCAAGGAGGGAGACACGCTGCAGCTGGGCAAGCACACGCTCCACTTCGTTGCTGCCCCGATGGTGCACTGGCCGGAGGTGATAGTGAGCTACGACGACTACTCCCACAGCCTCTTCTCGGCGGACGGCTTCGGCAAGTTCGGCACCTACGATGCCGACCCCGATGACTGGGCATGCGAAGCACGACGCTACTACTTCAACATCTGCGGCAAGTACGGACAGCCCGTCAGCACTTTGCTCAAGAAGGCAGCGGCACTGCTGATAGACCGCATACTGCCTCTGCACGGTCCTGTGCTCGAAGGCGAGCGTATGGCCGAGGCTATGCGCCTCTACGCCATCTGGGCTGCCTACGATGTCGAGACCGAGGGCGTGTTCATTGCCCATGCCAGTGCCCACGGCAACACAGCCCATGCAGCCCACCAGCTGGTGGACATACTAAAGGCTAAGGGATGCCAGCAGGTAGCTATCACCGACCTGTGCCGTGACGACATGGCCGAGGCTGTGGAGGATGCCTTTCGCTACGGACGTGTTGTGCTGTGCGCCAACAGCTACGATGCCAGCGTGTTCCCACCGATGCACGACTTCCTGCACCACCTACAGCAGAAGGCCTACCAGCGTCGCCGTGTGGCTCTGGTGGAAAATGGCTCGTGGGCACCAAGCGCAGCCAAGACCATGCGCGCCATCCTCGAAACGATGAAGCAGATAGACATCGTGGAGCCTGTCGTAACACTACGTGGCAAGCTCAAGGCTGCCGACATGCCGCAGCTCGAAGCCCTGGCCGACGCGATACTGCAATAGGGGGTGGGCCTTTCCATATCACATTTAGGGAAACCATAACAGTGTGCCGCCGACATTCGTTGTATTTTGACGAAT
>CALEPV010000087.1 GCA_937910905.1 uncultured Prevotellaceae bacterium | reverse complement strand
ACATACCGCTTCAACGGAGCGGAAATTGTACCAAGTTATTTTTTAACGATTACTACATATCCGAGAAACGGCATACCCATTCGTGTACGGTTCATGCAGAAAGGATGAAGCGTCAGTCGGAGAGTCTTATCCAAGTAGTCTCTGTAGGCGGATGCCTTGCATTGCAATTCATCGGGATTATTGCCCCATATAACCACATCGTCCATATATCTCACCATCGGGCCAAAGTGTAAATTCTCTTTCGCGTAGTGGTCGGCAACGGCCAAATAGTGGTTGGCGAAGTACTGGCTGGTGAGATTGCCTATGGGCAGTCCTCTGCCGGGTGTCACTTCGTAGCCGTCTATCAGAATATCGAAGTAGGAGAGCAGCAGCTTGTCCTTGAACAGTCGTGCAAGCATGGTTTTCATGCAGTCGTGGCGGATGGAGGCGAAGAAACCTTGGACATCCATCTTTAGGAACCACTGGTACCGCTTGCAGTAGGACTGTGCCTGCTCCAGCGCCTTGTATGTGCCTAGCCCCTTCCGGCTGGCATAGCTGCCTTGTACCTGAAAAGCCTCGAACACGCTGTGGCACACCCGCATCATAGCGTGGAAGGTGACGCGCTCACGAAACGGTGCTGCGCATATCTCTCGCTGCTTAGGATCATAGACCGTGAAGCGGTGGTAGTCGCCGAAACGGTAGCTGCCGTCCATAAGCTGTGTGCTTATAGACAGCAGTTCCTTGTCCAGCCGCTCACGAAACTCGCGGACTGCCGCCATGCAGGCTTTGCCTCTTGCCGCCAGCAGGAACGCTTCTCGCAGGTTGCCCATGTCGGCTATGAGTGGCATAAGGTTCCTAGCTCTCTTCATGCTGTGCTACATTCAGAAACGCGGCCCCATACTTCTCCGCCCTTTTACCCACACCCTTGATGGCCGCTATTGCGGTCATTGTCACGTCCTCCATCTGTGCTATCTGGCTCAACTCTTCATCGGTGAACACCGCATAGGCTGGTATGGCATCACGGGCGGCCAGCTCCTTGCGTATTTCCCTGAAGCGGGCAAAGCGCGCAAACTGTTCTGGCGGCAGAACCTCACGGTAGTCAACTTTACCAGAGCGCGAGAGCATTGTTCCTGGCTGGCCGCCATGCTCCTGATAGGTGATGAACAGCGTCCAGTAGCCGCCATGCTCTGCACAGAACTCGCGGTCTATAGTCATCACTCTGTGACTGCGTAGAAATTTATTGGCTTCCTCCTCAATCACATCCGATTGTATCGCTGGCAATGTGAATATCTTTATCTGCATACTTGTTATTCCTTTTATTCCTTTATTGTCTGGCCAGCGGCCTGCTTGTGCCGGTCTCCGACCTGGCACCGCTGGCCGGCTGGCCTTGCCCGGCTCTCTTCCTTTTTTACGGAAGAACTACAGAGCAAGGCGGAAGCCCAGGTCCCTGTCGCGGTACGACGGCGTGCGGCGGTTGCGGTAAGCCACACGGCAGTTCGTGGCGAAGTAGTCCCAGCTGCCGCCGCGAAACACCCGGTAGGAGCCAGTAGTAGGACCTGTAGGATTGGACTGAGCTGAGGATGAATAGCTGCCATACCTGTCGGCACACCATTCCCACACATTGCCGCTCATATCGTACAGTCCAAGCTCATTGGCTTTCTTTGTGCCGACCTCATGCGTCTTGCCGCTATTGGCATTGTACCACGCTACGTCATCTACAGTGTTGCTGCCAGCGTATGTATAGCCCTTGCTCTTCACGCCGCCTCTTGCTGCGAACTCCCATTCGGCCTCTGTGGGGAAGCGGAACTTCTGGCCGGTCATTTGGTTCAGCTTGGTCAGGAACTTCTGGCAGTCCTTATAGCTGATGTCGTAGGCCGGGTACTTATCGCCCAAACCGTAGCCTGAAGACCAAGAGCTGCCGCTGGATGTGGGCGACTGCCCCATCACTGCGTACCACAGACCTTGCGTCACTTCGGTCTCGCCCATGTAGTAGGCCTTGGTAAGAGTGACGCTGTGAACTGGTCCCATGTTAGAGTCGCCCATCTGGAACGTGCCTGATTCAACAAGTATCATATTGAATGTTATGGTCTTGCCATTGCCTTTTATAGTGAATGATTTCACGTTTGATGTTGATGGATTATTGTTTTGAGCTATAGGGGTAAGAACTGTTGCTCTTTCCAACATCAGGTTCAAGTCGGTGGACTCTCCTTCCTTGACTTCAACTGTTGCCTGTTTGTCCACATATCCTTCTATTGATAAGGTGATTGCATGGTTACCTACAAGCAAGTCGCTGATATTGCGCGGAGTGGTTCCATAGTCGCGACCATCTATCTTGATGGTTGCCCCGAGTGGTTGTGATATTACAGATAGTATGCCTGTGATTGGCGTTGGAGGTTGCAGGGCGTAGGTTTCTGGATGGTTTTCCTCAACGGTGATGCTCTGCATTGTGGAACGATGGTTGACCTGGCGGCACTCAACCTGATAAATGCCAGCATTCAGCGGGCCTTGCCATGAGCGAGACCCTTTGCGCTCGCCATTAACATATATATCGGCATTTGAGCCGTCTGCTACTTGAAGAGTGATTGTGGAGAAGCGCGGACGTAGCACGACATGTTCTTGATGTGTTTCCTGCTGGTTACTCAGCGTAAATCGACCTTCCGATGGATGATAGTTCTCACCTATCACACGGTATGTGTATGTTCCGAGCAGCATATTCTTGGCCAGCTGACCATTGTCATCTGCTGTTCCCAACAGCTCCTCAGTGGCATCTGGCAGCGTACCCTTCAACATCACCACAGCCTTGCTGCTGGCTGGGCTGATTTGAAACAGCACCATCTGCATTCTAACCACAGGCCCTTGCGAGGAGAGCAGCATGGTGTATGTGCGGCCTTCCTCTATGGTGGTCTGGAGATCGTAGCGGCTCAGAGTGGTGTAACCCTCGCGGCTGATAGTGACCATCTTGGCATTGCGCTGTACATACACCCACAGCTCGTCATCGTGCAGTTCCACCAGACTGTTCATATTGCCAAAGTTGACAATATCACTCGCACGGTACCGCTGTAGCACTTTTGTGGTACCGTGTGG
>CALEPV010000086.1 GCA_937910905.1 uncultured Prevotellaceae bacterium | reverse complement strand
CAAATAATCTACTATACCACCAAATATCTACCCACACGATTCAACATAGAGCCTATCTTTTTCATTGTCGTATTAACTTTTACACGAATTACCACTGATTAGGATTCTCACATAATCACAAATTACTTCACCAAGACTTTCTTTCCCCCAACGATGTATAAGCCGCGAGTTGGCTGTTGCACACGTTGACCTGCAATGTTATATGGTGTGTTCGGCACACCGAATGAGGCAGTCCAACGCGTTAGACGAGGCAGTCCAACGCGTTGGACAACTCTGTCTAACACGTTGGACTGCTATGTTCGACACGTTATTGCGCGACTGCCATCATTGCACGACGATGCGGGCGGTGGCTTGGCAGCCTCTGCTCAGCGCGCGCAGGAAGTACTGACCTGCTGGTATGCTGGCCGGGATGGGGAACTGCCCGTTGCGCAGGAAGCTGTGCTGGTACACCACCTGGCCGCTGGCTGATATCAGCTGGACAGGTATCTGCCACTCACCTACGGCAGAGAATGTGAGCGTTACGCTCTGCCCGGCACGTACTACGGTCTCGGACGGACGGATGGAGAACGTTGCCGGCTGCGCATTCTCGGCGGCTGCAACTTCCTCGATGCCCGTGTAGTCGAATGTGGCATCCTTGATGTCCTCGGCGTACTTGTACCACTTGTAGTTGGTAGCCGCCGGCTGCCACACGTTCTGCTCCAGCTTGATGTGATAGTTGTGGTGCGTCTTGCGTGTCACATCGCTTTCATATATATAATCGGTATTGGTGATCACGGCTATGACCACTCCGTTGGCCGGGGCTTCGGGCATATACATAGACACCTCCGTGTTGCGCAGACGGCGCAGTTGTACGGGTTCGCCGTAGAACACCTTGCCGTCGGCGGTGCGGTAGCAGAGCTGGCACACCATGTTGGCTGTGAAGGGCTTGACAATGATACTCACCTCGTCGCCAGCGCGTCCGCTGGTGTGCAGCACCACCTGGTTGGCGCCGCTCCACCCCGGCGTGGTGCGGTACTCAGGCTTCCACCACCCCGTGCTGTCGGCATTGGCTATGGCAGTCATCTTGGCGTATGGTGTGGCCCGCCAGTCGACGGTCTTTATCCAGTATGGCTCCCACTCCTGATGGATAGTCACCAGCCAGTTGCCGTCGAGCAGCGCCTCGCACGCCTGCGACCACATGCCCACGTCTAACATGGCCTGCCGTGCGCGGTACTCCGTGATGAGGCGGCGTATCTGCTTGTCGCCCAGGCCGGGTATCTTCTTGCCGTTCTCCGTGATGCCCTCGGCCATGCCCTGCAGCACGCGGTTCTTGCAGTAGCGCCAGATCCAAGGTATGGAGCCCTTGCCCAGTATCTCGCTGCAGAAGTGGGGGAACAGCTCACCGTACTGCACGCCGCCCAGCAGGTTGCGCCAGGTGCAGATCTGCGTCGAGCCGTTGTACATGTTCACGCCCTCGGCCGAAGGGCCACCGAAGCTGTCGTCCTGCAGCCAGCCGGAGTAGCACTCAATCGGCATGAAGGGGGCAATCATGTTGCCCGCGCTGAGGAAGCCCATACTCTCCGGTGCCTTGCCGCTCTTGCGCACCTCGGCCTCGCCCTGAAGCCAGGTGTTGCCGCCCTCGTGGAACCAAGCCGAGTTCCGACAGCCCTCGAGGTCGGCGAATGTGGCATGTATACCCTCGTGCACACAGGCGTTCTGCTGGCCGATGCGGTCGCCGTAGGTGCAGCTGGGGTCGAAACTGTAGATTGGGTAGTAGCTCAGAAACACCATCGGCCAGGAAGAACCGTTGTAGTATGTCGTACTCTGCCAGCCGCCAGTAGCGGTATTGGGGGTGCCGTAGTCGAAGCTGAGACCTGAGCCGTAGCCATAGACCTGGCTGTAGTATCCGTTGCGGGCACGCTTGTCGGGTGGCCATCCCATCTCGTCGCGGAAGTAGGCAAAGTCCTCGTCCATCTTCTTGGCCAGAAGAACCATCGATGTGTCGCTGATCAGAGGGTTGGCATTTGGGCCTACGGCCACGCTCCACCACTCTCCGTGCACCTCGCGTGCCACGCCGACATTCTCCGGCAGGCATCCCTTTGTGGGAGCGGGCAGCGAGGGGTACTCCGTGCGGAAGTCGTAGTCGAGCGTCGGCGAGTAGCTGGGCCACTGGTATCCTATCAGCGGGTTGTACTCGCCATCGATGCTCACGACGTAGCGCAGGGAGGCTATTGCACCGCACAGCCGCTCGTAGCACACGGTGTAGAAGCCGCTCTCGCTCACGGTGCATGTGGGCTCTGTGCTTACTACATCGCCCATATCGTCGAGCCAATACCAGTTGGGAGTCTCCTCCTCGCCGTCAGGCAACGACAGTGCAGGTGCCAGCGTAGCACTCTCACCCTTCTGTATCGTCACTTTGAGATTATCGGTCAGTGTGGCTGGCAAGCAGTCAGTAGTCGCGGTACCCGTCACCACGAACTCGCGTATGCCACAGCCCGCGCCACTGCGCATGTACAGGCGCAGACGGCTGGTGCTCAGCGCAAGTCCCGACATTATGCAGTTGCCTGCACTATTGGCCTCGGTCAGGTCTACCGCCTTGCGCCAGTCGTGACCGTCCCACACAGCAAGCCAGGCCTCGGTGGGCAGCTCCAGGCGCTCGTCGTCGATCTTCCAATTGACAGTCACGCGGGTGATGTTGCAGCGCACCGACCAGCTGTATTCCACGAAATCCATTTCTGCCGTTGCCTCAGCACCGCGGTACGAGCTCCAGTAGGCATTGCTCGTGCCTGTCAGTCCATCGTTGATTGCTGTCACGCCGTGGCCGGCCTCAGCGAATGAACAACGTACAACCACATCGCTGCTGCGCTGCAGGGCTGCGCCGTGAGCCAGAACAGGCATTAACATGAGAGCCACACATAGGCACCTCTTCGCCAGATGTTTCATAAGATTATTGTGTTAGTAAGTCCGTTTATGCAATAATTGCGCACAAAAGTAGTTATTTTTATTGTATTGCGTACACCGTAATCTCTATTTTTCTACCTTTGCGGCCGCAAAACGGAACTACAGCCTATTAACAATTCAACATTATATATATATGTATTGGACACTAGAACTGGCCTCCAAGCTGGAGGACGCACCTTGGCCAGCAACCAAGGAAGAGCTCATCGACTACGCCGTGCGCAGCGGAGCACCTATGGAGGTGATTGAGAACCTTCAGGAGATTGAGGACGAAGGCGACATCTACGAGACCATCGAGGACGTGTGGCCCGACTACCCTACCAAAGAAGACTTCCTCTTCAACGAGGACGAATACTAACGTGAAAAGCGGCGAAAGGCCGAATAACGGTCCCCAAAATCAGCATTATTGAAGTCAATATCCGTAAACATAGGATAGTAACTATTGGAACGGATAACGAGGCTCTGCGGATGTCGTTTCTTCAGAGCAGTACTGGCGGCATCTTTCATAGCATCTTTCACCTCATTGATGGGCGGACGGCTCGCCTGCAAAATCGGTAATCGTGGGTTATGAGCAGGGGCATAATTTAAAACGGGGAACCCGTTTACACAGGGGCAAGTCCCTGTGCTGGGTTCTTTAGCCCCTATGGGGCTTGTTTTCAGCATATTCATTGCTTGCGAAAGTTGAATAACTGATTGATTTCCAGGGAGGGGCTACCGCCCCTCCCTGTGTTCTTTCGTCCCTCTGGGACTTTTCCAAGTGGTCTCATCTATTATATAGGGTGGGGAGGAAGGGAAGCAAAGAGGGGGGAGGAAGGGAAGCAAAGAGGGGGGGGAGGAAGGGAAGCAAAGAGAGGGGAGGGAGAAAGTGGAAGCAAGGGAGGGCGGGAGCACGGCACGGCATTTTTTTTGATGGATTTATGCGAGGGAAAGATTGGAAATGCACGTTTTTTGTACTATCTTTGCACAGCAAAGGGCATGGGAGGTCATGCTACCCACGCATGGGGGGAAATATATTGCACGACGGGAAACGAATGTTGCCCGTCGTGCAATAATTGTTTCCCGACGTGAGATGATTGTTGCACGACGCGGGATGATGTTTTTGAATGCGGTGGAGAGATGTTTGTACTGCGACGAGGCAGGGTTTGTATTGCGATGGAGGGAAGGTTTGTGCCGCGGTGGGGGAAGAGAAGAAGATAAGCGGAGGCAAGGGAAGGTGTAGGCTTGGATAAGAGAGGGCGAAAGAGAAAAGGAAGAGAAGGGGAGTGTAAGCAGAGGCACGGCACGGTATTTGGGGTGGATTTCAGGGAAGGAGCGCGACAGATAGCAGGCGATAATAGCACAATAAATTTGGCTCGCCCTGCAATTTAGGTTACCTTTGTGGCGCAAATAAAGATAACCATACATGGAAATAGGACAAAAAGTACGTTTCCTCAACGAGGTGGGCGGTGGCATCATCGCCGGCTTCCAAGGCAAAGACATAGTGCTGATTGAGGACGAAGACGGCTTCAACATACCGATGTTGAGGTCGCAAGTGGTGGTCATAGAGACCAATGCCAACAACTTTGAGGTCAAGAAAGTTGCCAAGCCAGCCCCCAAGCAGGAGGCAAAGCCCGCCGACAATCCTAAGATGCAGCCCATCAAGCCCAACTATGACACACGCATACTCGCCGATGGAGAAAACGACGACCCATCGGAGCGCCCCATTGCATTTCAGGCAAAGCCGCTGGAGCGCAAGGGCGGCGATGTGATGAACGTGCATCTGGCATTCATACCAGAGAATGTACGCAAACTGACGCAGACACAATTTGAGGCCTATCTGATCAATGATTCCAACTACTATATTCATGTGACGATAGCTACAGGCGAGAACGCCGCATGGCATCTGATGTGGCAGGGGGTGATAGAGCCCAACGTTAAGATACGGCTTAAGACCTTCGACCGCAACGAGTTGCCTGCGATGGAGCGGATGGCGGTGCAGCTGCACGCATGGAAGGCAGACAAGCCGTTTGCCCTTAAGCCTGCAGTGGACACGGTGCTGCGCATAGACAGCGTCAAGTTCTACAAGCTGCATGTATTCCAGCCATCGCCTTTCTTCCGTGAGCCGGCATTGATTTACGACATCGTGAGTCGCGATGAGCCATTCGAGGAATTCGATGTTGAGGAAGCCTTCGACAAAGCCGAGGCCACTGCCGAGCAGGATGACAAGGCACGTCTGAAAGAAGCCAAGCGTCTGGAGAAGCAGAAAGCAGCCCAGCGTCAGGCCGAGAAGAGAAAGCCATTCGGCGACGATGTCATTGAGGTCGACCTGCACATCTCTGCCCTGCTGGACAACACCGAGGGCCTGTCCAGCAGTGTCCTGCTGAACACCCAGCTCACCGAGTTCCGCACTTTCATGGAGCGCAACAGGGGAAAGAAGGGGCAGAAGATTGTGTTCATCCACGGCAAGGGCGAAGGCGTACTGCGTGAGGCCATCATCAAGGAGCTGCACCATCGCTACCGCAACTGCGAGTATCAGGACGCATCGTTCCGCGAATACGGATTTGGAGCCACACTTGTGACAATATGTTAGACCCACATCACATACGCATAGCTGACTACAACTATCCGCTGGACGACAACCGCATAGCCAAGTTTCCGCTGAGCGAGCGCGACAGTTCGAAGTTGCTGGTATATGAGCACGGGCACATCGGCCACACCGTGTTCACGGATCTGCCTGCGCTGTTGCCAGAGGGCTCGCTGATGGTGATGAACAACACCCGCGTCATACAGGCCCGTCTGCATTTCCACAAGGAGACCGGTGCCAGCATCGAGGTGTTCTGCTTAGAGCCTGCCGTGCCCAACGACTACGTGCTGATGTTCCAGCAGACAGTCCGCTGTTCGTGGCATTGTCTGGTGGGCAACAGCAAGAAGTGGAAAGAAGGTTCACTTGTGCTCAATGCGACGTGCAATGGTCACGACTTCACGCTCTGCTGCACACGTTCCGACGGCGACATCATCGATTTCGAGTGGAGCGACGCCACGCTGACATGGGCCGACGTTCTCGACGCTGTGGGCGAGTTGCCCATACCACCCTACCTGAACCGCAAGACCGAGGCCAACGACCTGCGTACATACCAAACCGTCTACTCCAAGATAAAAGGCAGCGTGGCAGCACCAACTGCAGGCCTGCACTTCACAGAGCGCGTACTCCGGGCTCTCGACGAGCACGACGTGGAGCGCGCCGAGCTGACGCTACACGTAGGCGCCGGCACATTCAAGCCCGTCAAATCAGAGCAGGTAGGCGGGCACGAGATGCACTCCGAGTGGATCTACGTACCACTAAGCGTCATCGAGGCCCTGATCCGTCACGGCGCAGAGTGTACTGCCGTGGGCACCACCAGCGTGCGCACCTTGGAGAGCCTGTACTACATAGGGCTGAAGCTGATAAGCAATCCCGATGCGACCGAAGCCGACCTGCATGTGCAGCAATGGGAGCCATATAACCAAATGGGCAATGGGCAATGCAAAATGGACAATGTGTCCAGCATTGATGCTCTTGCAGCCATACGCAACTGGCTGGTGCGGCACGGGCTCAGCGCCCTGCATACCAGCACACAAATCATCATCGCGCCGAGCTATAAGTTCCATATCGTGCGGCGCATGATTACCAATTTCCATCAACCACAATCCACGTTGCTGCTGCTCGTATCCGCATTCGTCGGCGAAGAGCATTGGCGCGACATCTACGACTACGCGCTCAGCAACGATTTCCGTTTCCTCAGCTATGGCGACTCATCAATCCTCATACCCTGATACCGCACAGGCCAAGCCGGTGGAGATGTTGCCGCTGGTCGATACCGAGGGCAACGTGATAGGCACAGCGCCACGCGATGTCGCCCACGAACAGCATCTGCTGCACCCTGTGGTACATCTGCACGTGCTGAACTCCGCAGGCGACATCTACTTGCAGCACCGACCGGCATGGAAGAAGGTGCAGCCCGACCGATGGGACTCGGCAGTGGGCGGCCACATTGATGCCGGCGAGAGCGTGGAGCAGGCACTGCTGCGCGAGACACGCGAGGAGATTGGTATCGAAGGCTTCGAGTATCAGGCATTGGAGAAGTATGTGTTCGAGTGCGAGTTAGACCGCGAGCTGGTCTATCCGTTCATTGCTGTGTGGGACAAGCCTCTATGCCCCAGCGATGAGCTGGACGGCGGCCGTTTCTGGACACGCGCAGAGATAGAGGCAGCCATAGGCTCTGGACAGCTAACACCCAACTTCGAGCAAGAATACCACAAGTACCTAACCAACATATAAGCACTTGCAAAGCACATATGAACAGATGGCTTGACATAGATGTCGACAAGACGTACACCGTAGCCGAAGGGCTGACAGCGCACGTGCTTGTTGCTGACGTGTCGCCACTGACAGATGAGCGCACCTATGCCGATGCTGCGGCAACGCTATCACAGTTCCGACAGGACAAGGCTCGGCAGTTCAAGCATCCCGCGCAACAACGCCTCAGCGTCGGGGCCGGCCTGCTGCTGGACATGCTGCTCGAAGAACTGGGCCTACGCGAGCACGACATGCTCTACAGCCTCAACTCTCACGACAAGCCCGCATTCAGCAATGCCACAGACGTACAGTTCAACATATCCCACTCCAGCAGCAAGGTAGCAGCAGCCATGATGCAGGCATCAGCAGAAGTCGCATCACTCGGCATAGACATACAGCGCACGACCAAGACACGCCTTGGTGTGGCACACAAGGTGTTCACGCCTGAGGACTACCTGCTACTCAGCCAGCAGCCGGAAGGTGAAGCCCGCGATGCCCTCTTCACCCATCTGTGGACAGAGTACGAGGCACACGGCAAGGCCCAAGGGATAGGTCTCACATGGCCGGCACAGGCCAGAGAGTACACTCCGCATGAGCGTATGTACGCCATAGACATCCACCATTACCACGCCACATTATGCGTAATCATTAACCTCTAAACACCATACTAACTATGCGCAAGACAATCTTCACAGCCATTGTACTGCTGATATCACTCACTGTGATGGCTCAGACAGCACGTCAGCAGATTGCCGACAACCCCTACCTGTGCGGTAGCAACTACCTTGACTACGACAACTACCCTGCCACTGCAGCACTGACACCTGCGCCTAAGGGCTACGAAGTATTCTATATGTCGCACTATGGCCGACATGGTGCCAGATGGCTGATTGGCGAGTGGCAATACGACGAGCCGATGGCTACGCTACGCAAAGCCCACGCAGAAGGCAAGCTGACAGCCACTGGCGAGCAGATACTTGCCGAGTTTGAGGAATTCTACAAGACCACACCCAAACGCCACGGTGACCTCACCACAGTCGGCGAGCGACAGCACCACGGCATAGGCCGTCGCATGGCCGAGCATTTCCCCGAACTGTTCAAGCGCAAGGGTCTGCCCATTGATGCCCGCAGTACCGTTGTGCCTCGTTGCATCCTGTCCATGATGGCAGAGTGCGAGGAGCTGATGGCAGCCAACCCGACTGCCCGCATACACAACGACGTGAGCGAGAGCCTACAGTACTACCTCAACCAGAACTGGGACGGCAAGGTGCGCGAACAAGGCCGTAAGGGAGGCAAGGAAAAAGAGCATTATAAGAACCTCTACACCCACAGCGAGCGCATCAGTGCGGTGTTCTTCAACGACCCGCAGTGGGTCAGCGACAGCATCAATGCCGACCGCTTCATGCGTCGTTTCTTCACAGTGGCAGCCAACATGCAGAGCCACGAGGGTAGCCCCGACTTCCTGAAATACTTCACAGCCGATGAGCTCTACGACCAGTGGCGCATCAAGAACATCGACTGGTACATCAGCTATGGCGCTTCGCCAATTTCCGGGCGCACTATGCCATTCAGCCAGCGCAATCTGCTGCGCAACATCATCGAGACAGCCGACACCGTGACACGCCCACAGGCAACACTGCGTTTCGGACACGAGGTGTGCGTGATGCCGCTTGCCTGCCTGCTCGAGCTCGGCAACTGCGGAGCAGTAGTAGAGAACCTCGACACGCTCGACAACGTGTGGCGCAACTACGACATCTTCCCAATGGGATGCAACATACAGCTGGTGTTCTACCGCCCGAAGAAGGGCAAGGAGGGCGATGTACTGGTGAAGGCATTGCTCAACGAACGCGAGATGTCGATGCCTGTGCCGACCACACAGTATCCTTACTACCGCTGGGCCGACCTGCGAGCATACTACATGCGCAAGCTCGACCAGTTCGGTGAATAAGCACATAAACCTTAGCTGACCGACACAATGAAATTCATATCATGGAATGTCAACGGCCTGCGGGCTTGCGACGGGAAGGGCTTTCGCGACGTGTTCACACAGTTGGATGCCGACTTCTTCTGCCTGCAGGAAACAAAGATGCAGGAAGGACAGCTGGATATAGCCTTCGACGGCTACCACAGCTACTGGAACTATGCCGAGAAGAAGGGATATAGCGGTACGGCAATTTTCACCAGGCATGAACCGATGGACGTACGGCTCGGTATGGGCATACCGCAGCACGACACCGAGGGACGCATCATAACGCTGGAGTACCCTGCATTCTACGTAGTGACTGTCTACACGCCCAACTCGCAGGACGGGCTGAAACGCCTCGACTATCGCATGGAGTGGGACGATGCCTTCCGCGCATATCTGCAGGCACTCGACTCCAAGAAGCCAGTGCTTGTATGCGGCGACATGAATGTGGCACACGAGGAGATCGATCTCAAGAACCCACGCACCAACCACATGAACGCCGGCTTCACCGACGAGGAGCGTGCCAAGTTCACGCTGCTGCTCAATGCTGGGTTTGTAGACACCTGGCGCACCCTCAATCCCGACACCCGCGATGTCTATTCATGGTGGAGCTACCGCTTCCAGGCACGGCAGAAGAATGCAGGCTGGCGTATAGACTACTGGCTCGTCTCAGAGCGTCTGAAGCCACAACTGCAGTCGGCAAGCATACACACCGACATCTACGGCTCCGACCACTGCCCTGTGGAAGCTGTGGTCAATGTATAATTGATAATACATAATTGATAATGATATTACTCTAATGAACGGACGTGTTCTAATTATCGGCGCAGGTGGTGTAGCTACCGTTTGCGCACACAAGGTGGCACAGAACCCCGATGTATTCAAGGAACTGATGATTGCATCGCGCACAAAGGCAAAATGCGACAAGCTGGCGACCGACGTGGAGAAGGCCACAGGCTTCAAAGGCATACGCACAGCACAGGTCGATGCCGACAGCGTGGAGCAACTGGTTGCCCTGCTGAGCGACTACAGGCCTGACATCGTGGTGAACCTCGCCCTACCCTATCAAGACCTCACCATAATGGAGGCCTGCCTCCAGACGGGATGCAACTACCTTGACACAGCCAACTATGAACCACGCGACGAGGCTCACTTCGAGTACTCATGGCAGTGGGCATACCGCGAGCGGTTCGAGAAGGCTGGCCTGACAGCTATTCTCGGTTGTGGCTTCGACCCAGGCGTGACAAGCATCTACACCGCCTATGCTGCCAAGCACCACTTCGATGAGATACAGTACCTCGACATCGTGGATTGCAATGCCGGCAACCATCACAAGGCTTTTGCCACGAACTTCAACCCTGAAATCAACATCCGCGAGATTACGCAGAAAGGCCTCTACTGGGAGGACGGCAAGTGGGTCGAGACCGAGCCAATGGAGATACACAAGCCTCTGAACTACCCGGAGATTGGCCCGAAGGAGAGCTATCTGCTGCATCACGAAGAGATAGAGAGCCTCGTGATAAACTACCCAACCATCAAGCGTGCCCGTTTCTGGATGACCTTCGGACAGCAGTACCTCACATATCTCGATGTGATACAAAACATAGGTATGAGCCGTATTGACGAGGTAACATACGAGGCACCGCTGGCCGACGGTTCAGGCAAGACCGTGAAGGTGAACATTGTGCCGCTGCAGTTCCTCAAGGCTGTGCTGCCCAACCCGCAGGATCTCGGTCAGAACTACGACGGCCAGACCTCAATAGGCTGCCGCATACGTGGTATAGGCAAGGACGGACAGGAGCACACCTACTACGTCTACAACAACTGCTCGCATCAGGCTGCCTACGAGGAGACAGGTATGCAGGGCGTGAGCTACACCACGGGCGTGCCAGCCATGATTGGCGCTATGATGTTCCTCACAGGCAAGTGGCAGAAAGCCGGTGTCCACAACGTAGAGGAATTCGACCCAGACCCATTCATGGAACAGCTCAACAAGCAAGGTCTGCCCTGGCACGAACTGCACGACATCGACCTCGAGCTATAGACCCTCACACCATTCAGACATTCCCATTCATATTCATCAAAACATCTAATAAGCAACATGGCAAAGACAGAAGAACAACCCAAAGACGAGAAAGCATTGCGCCTACAAGCACTGCAGAACGCAATGGCTAAGATAGAGAAGGACTTCGGAAAGGGCTCAATCATGCGCATGGGCGCTGCCGTGGCCGAGACCGTGGAGGTTATCCCCACAGGTAGCATAGCCCTGAACCATGCACTCGGCGTAGGTGGATATCCACGTGGCCGCGTCATTGAGATATACGGTCCCGAAAGCTCTGGTAAGACGACCCTCACCCTGCACGCCATAGCCGAGGCACAGAAAGCTGGTGGTGTTGCAGCATTCATTGATGCAGAGCACGCCTTCGACCCGACCTACGCCCACAAGCTTGGCGTGAATCTCGATGACCTGCTCATCTCACAGCCCGACAACGGAGAGCAGGCACTGGCTATTGCCGACCAGCTAATCAGCTCATCGGCCATAGACATCGTGGTGATTGACTCTGTGGCTGCGCTCACCCCAAAGGCAGAGATCGACGGCGACATGGGTGAAAACAAGGTAGGTCTGCAGGCACGCCTGATGAGCCAGGCCCTGCGCAAGCTCACAGCTACTATCTCCAAGACCAAGACAACATGCATCTTCATCAACCAGCTACGCGAGAAGATTGGCGTGATGTTCGGCAATCCCGAGACCACAACCGGCGGTAATGCCCTGAAGTTCTACTCGTCCGTGCGCCTTGACATACGCAGCATCAGCAAAATCAAAGACGGAGATGAAGTTCTGGGCAACCAGGTACGCGTGAAGGTGGTCAAGAACAAAGTGGCACCTCCATTCCGCAAGGCCGAATTCGAGATTAGCTTCGGCGAGGGCATTAGCCATGCCGGTGAGCTCGTAGACCTCGGCACAGAGCTTGGCGTACTGAAGAAGAGCGGTTCTTGGTGGAGCTACAACGATAGCAAGATTGGCCAAGGCCGTGACACCGTGAAGCGCCTGATGAAAGACAACCCCGAGATGGCCGAGGAGATTGAAGCTAAGATCTACGAGGCTCTGGAGAACAAGAAGGAGTAAGCTACAGAGGTCTTCGTGCGCAAGCTACACGCTGTCCCACACCAGCTCGATTGCGCCTATCGCAAGATTACGCTACGCTTAACTAATTTTAACTGGGGTGGGGATAAAAACCTCGTATAAAGGCTCCATATTTGCGTCAGCAAACCATTTACTATTATTCATCAAAACTCTCACAACGTTTTATGTCATTCATTGGTAACCTAACATCCGCAGCAAAAAAGGCCTTATAAGATGCAAGTGTCTGAATATGAA
>CALEPV010000085.1 GCA_937910905.1 uncultured Prevotellaceae bacterium | reverse complement strand
CTGCCACACAAGTGGAAGTTGCAGCACAGCAAAGATTGACTACAGCACTACATATAATAATGTGACAGCGGCAGTGGTACTACCATTGCCGCTGTCACTTTTGGTGGGGGTGTACTTCTTCGAGTGCTTACGAAAGCCGCATTGTCAGCGGTTTTTCGAGCGCCAGGCACTTACGCGGTCTGCAATGTTCTGTGCCAGCTGGGTGGCATAGAGCGTCATTTCCTGCGTGTGGAAGTTGCCGCGCCGACCGTAGTAGGGTATCTGCCGCACCTCGCCGTCGTAGCCGCTGATGCACACCAGGTGGTATGTCGTGTCGAGACGTGCCGTGAGGGTGTCGCAGAGTGTAGCGGGTATGTCGTCAGTACGCCAGTTGGCGGGGTTGATGCCTATGGCGGCATCCCCACTGATGATGTTGATTCTCGATTCCACGCCTGTCACGCTATTGAAGCAGATGGTCACACCCGTGTCGGTGGCACCTGTGGCGGGCTTGATGTGGGGATAAGCAAGGTCGGATGCAGTCACCTGGTAGCCTATCACGTAGGCCGCCACCATCTGTCGGGCCACATCGTCGGGCATACGCCGCAGCATGTATACTACAGCTGCCGCACCCTGCGAGTAGCCCATCAGCACGAAAGGCCTGCCGGCATCGCGATGGGCCAGGTAGTAGTTGAAGGCACGCACGGCATCGGCAGTGGCTGTGAACGTGCGCTGTATGAACTGCGTGGTGTCGTTGATCAGACCGTCCATAGTCACCTGTCGGTACTGCGGCGCGTAGAAGTCGCAACCTGACTGGCAAAGCAGCCTGTCCACGCCGTACATCTCGCTGAGCATGGCTTCGTGCTGCTCCGGGCGGGACGGGTCGGCGTAGAGTATGGTGTCGCCCGTTGCAGCGTCCACCCACTGGCGTGTCTCTGTGGAGCACACGTAGAAGATGTCGGCTGCGCTGCGAGCTGTGTCGCGTATGGCTATGTACCACATGGTGGTGTCGGCATAGTCGGGCTGCGGCGGGAATGCCAGGGTAGGCAGTCCGTCCTCCGACAGCTGGCTGCACGGCTCATCGCTGCTGTGCGTGGCATTGCACGACAGCATCGCTGTGCAGCAGAGCAACGATATACCTATATATAATAGTGCGACGTGTCTGTTCATGGTTCGTTCAGTAGTGCTATGATATCGTTGGGTGAGGGCAGGGCAGTGTACTGCTGGCGCAGCAGCTCCAGAGCTTGCAAGGCGTTGGCGTGGAACTGGCGATACTCTGCCGAGTCGGGGTTGAGGGGTCTGTGGGTCAGCGCCAGGCGAATGGGGTGCCACTGGCGCAGGAACTCGCGTGTGCCGTCGTCGAAGTAGGTCTCGGCGAAGCGCTCGTAGATGTAGTCCACGGCCTGCTCGGACGGATGAAGCATGTCGGATGCGTAGAAGCGGTAGTCGCGCAGCTCATCGTTCACAATCTCGTAGGACGGGAAGTAGGCAACACTCTCGCCGTAGCCGCTGCCCATGACCTGCTCTATGGCCAGGAGCAGCGTGGCCTTCGACAGCTGGCTGCCGTGGAAGCCGTATTTGCGATAGCGTATGGGGCTGACGGTCAGCACGATATGCGCGTCGGACCGAGCCTTCAGCAGCAGACCGATAGCTGCGCGCAGGTGGTCCGCGCACTGGTCCGCTGTGAGCTGCTCCTCGCGGAACAGCGCTTGCGGCCGCTTCTGGCAGTTGTCCACTATCTGCTCCGTCTCCTTCAGTATGTACACATGGTTGGTGCCCAGCGTGATGACAGCCACGCGGGGTGCTTCGTGCTCAGCCAGATAGCGCTCCACTGTGTGCAGCACGCTGGCCGGGTTGTACATCACTCCGTATGGGTTCACCTCCGCACGGAACAGTTGCTGGCGGAAGCGCCGCCCCATGTTGCTGGCGAAGCAGGACCCTACGAACAGCATCTGTTCGCACGCAGGTATGGTCCATGCCGATGGTGCTATGTCAACGATTGTCCTGAAGTCCATGATGCGATGTGATGAGACGTTGTAGTTCGCCCAGCAACATTACGGGCGATGTGAGGCCTATGATAAGCAGCCAGTCGGTGATGCTCAGCGGCGTGACGTTGAACATCTGGCCGCCCAGCTGCACGATGGCTATCTGTCCAAGCAGAACGACGGCTGCTATGATGACGAAGCCGCGGCAGTGCTTCAGGTCGTGGAATGCCGAGTGGCCGGTCTTGAAGGCTTTGGCATTGAACATGTTCCAGAACTGAAGCATCACGAATATGGTGAAGAACAGCGACAGCTCGTAGGGAGACAAGCCGTTGTAAGTTGAGAGTTGAAAGTTTACAGTTGAGAGTTGGAGGACGCTTTGAATGTTGCTGTGCTGCATCACCAGCAGTATGGCCACCAGCAGTAGTGTGAACAGCGTGCCGAGCCCGGCGATGTGACGCATCATGGGGCGCGAGATTATCGATGTGCCGGCGTTGCGTGGATGTTCGCGCATCACTCGCTGCTGCGGTGGAAGCGAGGCCAGGGCTATGGCTGCAAAGGTGTCCATGATGAGGTTCACCCACAGCATCTGCGTGACAGTCAGCGGCGAATCGGTGCCGGTGAATGCACCGATGAGAACTATCAGGCACGCCACAACATTGATGGTGGCCTGGTACATAATGAAACGCTGTATGTTGCGGTACAGCGAGCGGCCCCAAAGCACCGTGCGCACTATCGTGGAGAAGTTGTTGTCCAGTATGGTCATGTCGCTGGCTTCCTTGGCTACAGCCGTGCCGTTGCCCATCGACAGGCCCACGTTGGCAGCGTTCAGTGCCGGAGCGTCGTTGGTGCCGTCGCCTGTCACTGCCACCACATGCTCCTGCGAGCGTAGCAGGCTGACCAGACGGCTTTTGTCCGTGGGGCGTGCCCGCGACACAATCTTGATTTCGTCCAGCCGCTGCAGCAGCTCCTCGTCGCTGCACGCGGCCATCTCTGTGCCTGTGATGAGATTGCGTTCATTGTAGCCGTCCTGCCACAGTCCTACCTGCCGTCCTACTTCACAGGCAGTCAGGGCTGTGTCGCCTGTGACTATCTTAACCTCAATACCAGCTTTGCAGCACTCTTTGATTGCTGCCGGCACATCTTCGCGTACAGGGTCGGAGATACCGAACACTCCTGCCCAGCGCAACGCCTGTGCCGACGCAGGAGATCCGTATGCCACGGCTATCGTGCGCAGTCCCTTGCTCTGGTACTCGGATTGTATCTTCTGTATGTATGCCTTATACTCGGAATCGTTGTCCAGTTGGCACATGTCCAGTATCAGTTCAGGCGCACCCTTCACAGACACTATGGACTCTCCACCGTTAGTGCTGAATGTGGTGGACATGTATTTCTTCTCTGTAGAGAATGGCACGCGGTCTATGATGGAGGTCGTGTTGCGATACTCCCTATAGTCGAAACCTTGCTGGTATAACCATAGCAGCAGAGCGCCCTCGGTGGGATTGCCTATGGGTCGTGGCTTGTCAGGCTGGCTGAAGTCTAAGTCGGCAGTCGTGTTGGTGCTGATGAGCGCAGCCATCATATCCATCTCGACATTGGGTGATAGCAGAAAATCTGATACCCTCATCTGGTTCTGCGTCAGCGTACCGGTCTTGTCTGTGCAGATGACCGTGGCTGCTCCCATAGTCTCGCAGGCGTGCATAGTGCGGGGCAGAGCGTTCTCATGCATCAGGCTTCGCATACTGAAGGCCAGGCTCAGCGTGACGCTCATAGGCAGTCCTTCGGGTACGGCAACAACGATGAGCGTTACGGCTATCATCACCGTCTGCAGCATGTAGTGCATCAGCTGCATCCACTCGTTGATATCGTCGGGGGTGGTGTCGCTGGTGTGGACGAAGTACATGATGAGCCGTCCCACCACTACCAGAGCAGCCACGGCATAGCTGATGCGTGTAATCCATGTGGCCAGATGGTTGAGCTTGCGGTTGAGGGGCGTGGCTTCGGTGTCGCGCACCTGTGCAGCCTCGAACACCTTGCCGCTTTCCGTTCTGTCGCCCACAGCTGTAATCTCAGCCACACATGTGCCTTCCATCACCATAGTACCTTTATATATATGGTCGGCTGGGTAGGTGCGGGTGTCTGCTGTGGCTTGCGGATTGGCCGCCTTGCCAATAGGCGGCTCGCCAGTGAGCGAACTCTCGTCCACCATGAGCTGTATGCTCTCACGCAAGATGCCGTCTGCCGGAACCTCTTCGCCCACGTCGAGCATCACAATGTCGCCCACCACGATGTCGCGACGGCGCACCTCCGTGCTCTGCCCGTTGCGCACCACGCGCACAGGCGTATCGTCGTTCACCTCGTTGAGCGAGCGGAAAGTCTTTTCGTTGGAGCGCTCCAGGGCATAGCCCACACCGGTGGCCAGCAGTAGCGCTATGATGATGCCGATGGGCTCGAAGAATGTCTCGGCACCGGCGTTGAGCCACACGAACTCGTACACGGATATTCCCATCGACAGCACGAATGCCATGATGAGTATGCGCAGCAGAGGGTCGTTGAAACCACCGAAGAAGCCTACCAGCAGTATCAGCACAGCCACCACAGCTGCTATGGCTGGTATCACCCATACCGCAGCCCCCAGTGTCGGAGCCATCACAGCAGCCACAATAGCGGCAATCACTATGAGGGCTTCAGCACAAATGCCTATCCAGTGGCGGCATGTGCTGGACAGGCGTTGCAGCCAGGTGGTCCTTGTGGGTGGTGTCAGAACGTTGCTTCCGTGCAGCTCACGGCTGCTTACAACTTCTGCATCTGTCAGGCCGCGCCGTCCCTTGTGGGCGGTGATATCGTCATTGCAGGGTCCTGTCATTATTCCGTAATTGCGGCACAAAGGTATGCATTATTTGGCAGAAACAATAATCTGATGTACCTTTGTCACAGTTTTGTAACCTATATAATAAACATATAATAATGACAAACGAATGGTTTGAATGCAAAGTCAGATATGACAAGACACTGGAGACAGGACTGCTCAAGAAGGTGACGGAGGCTTACATAGTGGAGGCACTGAGCTTCACCGAGGCCGAGAAGCGCTTCATTGAGGAGATGACACCATACATCAGCGGCGAGTTTGAGGTGACCGACATACGCAAGGCCAGGCTCACTGAGCTGTTTGAGAGCATAGACAACAATGCCGACCGCTGGTTCAAGGCTAAGGTGGCCTACGTGGTGCTGGACGAGAAGACCGGCCAGGAAAAGCGCACCAACCAGATGATGCTTGTGCAGGCCACAGACTTCCGCGACGCTGTAGTGGCACTGGACAAGGGCATGAAGGGTACGCTGGGCGACTGGGTCATCGTGTCCATAGCCGAGACACCCATCATGGACGTGTTCCGCTATAAGGCTACTGAGTAATGATAGCAGACGAGATCATACGCATCACATCAGAGCTTCCAGTCGGGTGCAGGCTTGTGGCTGTGTCCAAGTACCATCCGGTAGAGGCCCTGCGCGAGGCCTACGGTGTCGGCCAGCGCATATTCGGCGAGAGCCATGTGCAGGAGCTGCAGATGAAGCACGGCGAGCTGCCCCAGGACATCGAGTGGCACTTCATAGGCCACCTGCAGACCAACAAGGTGAAGTACATCGCACCCTATGTGTCGCTCATCCACGCCGTGGACAGCGGCCGTCTGCTCAGGGAGATAGACAAGCAGGCAGCGAAGGTGGGCCGTCGCATCAGCTGCCTGCTGCAGTTGCATGTGGCCGAGGAGGAGAGCAAGTTCGGTTTCGCTCCCGACGAATGCATGGACTATCTGGCCGCTGGCGAGTGGAGCAAACTGCAGCATGTGCAGATTGCGGGAATGATGTGCATGGCCACCAATACTGACGACGAGGCACGCATACGGCGCGACTTCGCCCTCGCACGCGCCACCTTCGTAGATGCACAGCAGCGCTTTTTTAGCTCAGATTCAGCATTTTGTGAACTGTCGATGGGCATGAGCCACGACTATCGAATAGCCATCGAGGAGGGCGCCACGCTGGTTCGCATAGGTTCCACAATCTTTGGCAATAGAGTTTATTAGCGATTTTCTGCACAAATTATTTTGGTATGTGCAGGCTTTGATGTAATTTTGCACACTGTAAGCCCGCACTGTGCAATTTCTGTGGCCTGCTCGCTGCAGCCAGTAGCTACTTACAACGTTACATTGTTACATTATCACATTATTATATCACAGATACAGAAAACTACGGCTATGACAGAAATACCTAGCTTCAACGCCTGCATTGAGAATGCTATCAAGACACATTGGGATCGCGAGTCCATGACAGACTATGGAGCATACACCTATCAGTACAAGGACGTTGCCCGTGTAATAGAGAAACTGCACATCATACTCGAAGCCTCCGGCGTTCAGCAAGGCGACAAAGTGGCCATCTGTGGCCGTAATTCCGTAAGATGGGGCGTGGCTTTTCTGGCCACGTTGACCTATGGGGCTGTGGCTGTGCCCATCCTGCACGAGTTCCATCCGGAGCAGATACACGACCTCGTGAACCACTCGGAGGCCAAGCTGCTCTTCGTAGGTGATCAGGTCTGGCCCAAGCTGGACCCGGACAAGATGCCGCACCTGGAGGGAATCTTCAGCAATTCGAGCGATGAGTACACGCTGCTGGTGGGCCGCACGGACAAGGTGCGCTACGCCCGCGAGAACCTAAACCGTCTGTTCGGTGAGAAATTCCCGATGAACTTCCGAAAGCACCATATCAGCTACTACAAGGAGAAGAGTCCCGACGAGATGGCAGTGCTGAACTACACCAGCGGCACAACATCCAATTCCAAGGGCGTGATGATACCTTACCGCGCACTGTGGAGCAACTACCAGTTTGCCATCGAGGTGATGGGCGAGCATGTCAAGGCCGGTGACAAGGTTGTGTCTATGCTGCCTATGGCCCATGTGTTCGGTATGGCATTTGAGTTCATATTCGAGTTCCTCAATGGTACTCATGTGTACTATATGACCAAGGTGCCGTCGCCTGCCATCCTCGTCAAGACATTCGCCGAGGTGAAGCCACGCATCGTGATTGCCGTGCCACTCATCATAGAGAAGATAGTGCGCAAGGCCATCTTCCCGAAGATACAGGCTCCGGCCATCCGGCTTGCGCTGATGACTCCGTTCCTGCGCGACCGCATCAAGATGCAGATACGTCGCAAGATGCAGCAGGCCTTTGGCGATAACTTCTACGAGGTAATCATGGGTGGTGCTGCCGTGAACCAGGACATCGAGGTGTTCCTGCATGGTATCGGCTTCAACTACACCGTGGGCTACGGTGCTACAGAGTGTGCCCCGATTATCACTTATCAGGACTGGCACACCTACAAGCCCAGCTCCTGCGGTAAGGCTGCTCCGCGCATGGAGCTACGCATCAACAGCTCCGACCAGCAGAATGTGCCGGGCGAGATACTGGCACGCGGCATGAACGTGATGCTGGGTTACTACAAGAACGATGAGGCTACGCGTCAGACTATCGATGCCGACGGATGGTACCACACTGGCGACCTCGGCGTGATTGATGCTGATGGTAATGTCTTCATCAAGGGACGCTCCAAGAACATGCTGCTCGGTGCCAACGGCCAGAACATATACCCAGAGGAGATTGAGGACAAGCTGGCTTCGCTGCCATGCGTCACCGAGTGTGTAGTCATCCAGAAGGGTGAACTGCTGCACGCTCTGGTATATGCCGACCCGGATGAGGTGAAGAAGCAACGCTTGAACAAGGCCGGACTGGAGGAACTGATGGAGTGCAACCGCCAGCAGCTCAACCTCGTGGTGCCCAGCTATGCACGTGTTCATGCTATACACCTGATGCCAGAGGAGTTCGAGAAGACACCGAAGAAGAGCATCAAGAGGTACAAGTACCTCAACTATGAGGTGTAATTGGAGGCTACAGGCGTTGATACCGTCAAGGTGTTCCGTCATCGCGTGCCAGAGAACCTGCAACCGAAGCTCGAGGAAATCAATGCACAGCGTCACCTCGTAGGTCGTGTGCCTTCGCCACACTTATTGTCCGCCCAGCTTGTCGAAGTAGTAGGCGATATCGTCCCACGTCTTAAATGTATCTGAGCCGAACTCAACCACAGTAGCCATGCTGTCGGATACTGATTGTGAGATGATGTAGTCGCCATACAGCAGGTTCGTCTGATTGGCGAAGATGGTATGCCCGTATGCCGGCACATTAATATATTGGTATAGCCAGTCGATGGTGCTGCTGTAGTGCTGAGCATTGGCAGTCGCCGGAGCTACGAATATCACCTGATAGTTGTCCAGCAACCTGCGGATAGTCTTCTGCGATGAGCTGTAGGGCTTGCCTTGATGGTCTATGAGAGCGTCCATAGTGATATATACTATAGGACGCTCTCTTTTTGACTGTCGGTCGTCAATCCATCTGATTACTGGCATCACGGAGTGCATGAATGAGTTGTCGTTCATGCGGTGCTCACCGTGAAAGCGTATGGCGGTGGGGTAGTGGGCAGAGAATAGTTCGATGGTGTCTACCAGCGTGTCCTCGTCGCCAAACAATCCGTACACCCGCTGCTGCTCACCCTCGGCATCAGCGCAGCTGAAGCACTGCTCCGTGATGGAGCGGAACTCTTTTACCAGGGGCTTGTCCACATAGAACTCCTGCACACCATCTGCCCTCGCACCGAAGTACTGCTGCCGTCCCATCATGCCGTGCTCGGCCATGGTGTCGGCTATGCGGAATGCAGGGTTGATGCATATACGGTCGTAGCCATAGAGCATCTCGGTGTACATGCCGCCCATCGATGTGCCTATAATCAGTGCGGGCTTTATGCTGTCGCACAAGTTGCGAAGCATGTCCAATGCCTCCTGCGGATGCAGGGGCAGGTCGGGAGCCACAACGGTGGCATTGGGTAGAGTTTGCTGTATGCGTTTGGCTGTGCCCGACTGACCTGACGAAGCAAAACCATGTACGTACAGAATAGTCTTGCCGCTCATCAGCTCCGGACACTGATACAAGTATGGATTGGCGTTCATAAATATAAAAGGTAATTATGTCGGCAGCGTCATCACGAAACGTGCACCTACAGTGTAGGATGTGTCGAGTACGATGTCACCACCGAGGCGTCGTGCCAGACCTCGTGCTATGGTGAGTCCTAGGCCAGTGCCTTCGTAATAGCTGTCCAGCTGCACGAACTCGCCGAATATATGCTCGGATTCGATGGCAGGTATGCTCTTGCCTGTGTTCTCCACCACGAACTTCACTCTCTGCGGAGTGGTCACGGCGTAGAGTGCTGCCTGGGGCTTGCGTGGAGCTCCGTTGATGCCCTGCAACGGGCTGCCGCTTGCAGGCTCTTCAATGGCATTGGCCGGCTTGGTGAACTTGACGGCATTGTCGAGCAGCAGTGTGAGTGCACGTGTGGCCATCTTTATGTCGGTCATAAATGCACGCGAGTCGGCACCCTTGCCTTGCTCAAAAGAGAAGTCCAGATGTGTGGCCGATGTGATGCCCGACTTGTCGATAGCCCGCAGTGCAATCTGTATGGCCAGCGCGTTGTCGTTGCGGTCTATCAGTGCCTTGCTGTTGGCATCGCTCAGTTCCAGCATCTTGCTCACCAGCTTGGTGATGCGGTTGGTGTTCTCCGTGATTTGGTGGTTTATGTCCTTGCGTGTGTTGTCGTCCAACTCGGCATCGGCAGTGGTCAGCACCTGGGTGAAGCCTGACAGTATGTTGAGCGGAGTGCGGATCTCATGTGATATCTGTTGAATGAAGTTGGTCTTCATCTTCGATGCCTCTTCTGCTCGTGCGTTGGCGCGTGTTAGCTCGGCATTCTTCTGCTTCAGCTCCTCGTTCTTCGCAGCCAGTCGCTTGGCTGCACGCTGGCGCAGTATGGCTACGATGGCGAAGAAAAGTATGAGTAGCAGCAGTACGATAACTACAGTTATCACACGCTGTTTGTTCATCGAAGCCGTCTGCTCTGCAATGGTAGCCTCGTTGCGCGATATCTGGCGCTCTTTCTCTTGGGTCTCGTAGATTGTTGCCAGCTCGACAGCATCGTTTTGCTTCTGCCACAGTATGGCTGAGTCCAGAGCATCGCACAGCAGGGTGCCTGTGCGCAGGGCCGCATCATTGTGGCGGGCATTCACTTCAGCTCGGTACTTTGGCAGTACATATTGTTGTATGTTGTCCAGATTGAGTGACCTGCCCAATTGTGGCAGCAGATCGTCCAGTTCGGCAAAGAAGTTGGCGGCTTCCTCCCAGCGGTTGGCCACAGCCAGATACTCGCAGGCATTGAGATGTCCCTCGCTAGTATTGGCAAACTCTGTGTTCATGTATTCTGCATATGCTTGTTCTGCCTGTGCCGTCTTGCCTATGTGAGCCAGCTGCAGGGCTTCCATGAGTATCATGCGGCTGTTGAACTTGGAAGTGCGTTCTTCCTGGGCATCGGGCAGTTTGGCATATTCCTCCAGCGCCATGCGGCTGCGCTGTATCCACAGGTCTGCTTCAGCATAGTGCTTGGTGTTAATGTAGTTGGCTGCAGTGTTGAAGCATATCACAGCCACGTTGTCTTGACCATAGCAGGTGGAATCCTGCTTAGCCTGTTTCGTGAAGGTCTCGTAGGCGGTGTTCAGGTTGTGTGCTGCATCTGGCAGGTCACCTAGGTTGATTTGGCACAGACCGATGGTGTAGTAGATGTGTGCTTCAGCGCTATTTGATGTCCTGCCGCTATTCCTCAGTGTTGAGATAATTGGTAATCCAACTCGCAGTGCTCCCTCAAAGTCACCCTTGGTCTTCAGTATCATGGCCAGGTGTGATGCTGCTATGACGTATTCTGCGTAGTCGATATCATTATCATAGCCTTCGGCCATCACTTTGTTGAAGTAGAATTCGGCCTTGCGTCTTTCACCTAGGTTGTTGTAGGCTACACCGCGCTTCTGGTTGGCTTGTGCCGATGTTATGGCGTGTTCGCGCTCCAGGCTGTCTGCGAGCCACAGGATGCGTTCGTAGTCGTGAGCCACATATGCCTGCTCCAGCAGGCTGTCAGCTTCCGATTTACGCTGTTCCTGCTTCACTTCCGTCTTTTGCTGGCACGATATTACCATCAAGGCCAGTACTGCAATCAGCAGTGCCGGAAACGTATAAATATGTATATAGGAGCGTTGTTTCATACTATTTGTTTGTGTGTAATTACCAGATGACAAGCAAAGGTACGTATTATGTGCAATATCAGCAAGTAATTTGAGCGTGCTTCCATAAATTTGTACTAACTTTGCACCGCAATTAGCGAAAACCAACATAAAAACACAAAGCAATGAAAGCATTTGTATTCCCTGGCCAGGGTGCACAGTTCCCTGGAATGGGCAAGGATTTGTACGAGAGCAATGCCGAGGCAAAGGCTCTGTTTGATAAAGCCAACGACATACTGGGCTTTGACATCACGAAGATAATGTTTGAGGGCACAGCCGATGAACTCAAGCAGACAAAGGTCACACAGCCTGCTGTGTTCCTGCACAGCGTCATCACTGCCATCTGTCTGGGCGATAAGTTCCAGCCCGATATGGTGGGTGGACACTCGCTGGGTGAGTTCAGCGCTCTCGTAGCAGCTGGCGCGCTGAGCTTCGAGGACGGACTAAAGCTGGTCAGCGCTCGTGCTCAGGCCATGCAGAAGGCATGCGAAGCACAGCCTTCCACTATGGCTGCAGTACTGGCTCTGCCCGATGAGACTGTAGAGAAGGTATGTGCAGAGGTAAGTGCCGAGGTAGGTATCGTGGTGCCAGCCAACTACAACAATCCTGGTCAGCTGGTAATCAGCGGTACAGTTGAGGCTGTCAATGAGGCCTGTGCACGCCTGAAGGCTGCCGGTGCCAAGCGCGCACTGCCTCTGCCCGTGGGTGGAGCATTCCACAGCCCATTGATGCAGCCTGCCAAGGACGAGTTGCAGGCGGCTATCGAGGCTACCGAGTTCAGCGCTCCCAAGTGCCCAATATATCAGAACGTGGACGGCAAGGCTCACACTATTGCCGCTGAGATCAAGCAGAACCTCATAGCGCAGCTCACCGCCAGCGTGCGCTGGACTCAGGAGGTGGAGGCTATGCTGGCTGCCGGTGCTACCGAGTTCACCGAGTGTGGACCAGGCAAGGCTCTGCAGGGCATGATTGCCAAGATTGCAAAGGGTCAAGAGGGTGTTGTGATACAAGGCGCAACAGACCTCTAATCCTGCACATGATGATACGCCGCTCTATTCTTGCAGCTTGTATCGGGCTATTCATTGGCTCGATACAAGCTGCAAGTGCTTTATATACAGACACTGTTATGAATGACAAATTGATAATCTATCAGGTATTCACCCGTCTGTTCGGTAGTGACCTCGGTGTCAACCTGCCCTGGGGCGACAAGGCAGTAAACGGCTGCGGCACTATGGCCGACTTCGACAGTACTGCTCTGCGCAACATACGCGCTCTAGGCTTCACACACATCTGGTACACAGGTATCATCGAGCACGCCACCCAGACCGACAATTCTGCCTACGGCATAGCACGCGACCACAAAGCCATAGTCAAAGGTAAGGCAGGATCGGCCTACGCCATCAAGGACTACTACGATGTAGATCCCGACATCGCTACAAGCGTGCCGGCACGTATGCGTGAGTTCGAGCAGCTGGTAAAGCGCACACACAAGGCAGGGCTGAAGCTGATACTGGACTTCGTGCCCAACCATGTGGCCAGACAGTACCACAGCGATGTGTGCCCGGAGGAAGTGAGCGATCTGGGTAGCGATGACGATACCACTAAGCACTTCTCGCCGCAGAACAACTTCTACTATTTCCCTGGCGAAACCTTCCACACCAACTTCGACCTGCAGCAGGGAGAGAACGAACCGTACTTCGAGCAGCCTGCACGTGCCACTGGCAACGATGTGTTCTCGGCATACGCTCAGCAGGGCGACTGGTACGAGACCATTAAGCTCAACTATGGTGTCGACTATACCGCAGGCCGTGTGGAGCACTTCGACACAGTACCCTCCACGTGGACCAAAATGGTGCACATACTGAACTTCTGGGCTTCGAAGGGCGTCGATGCATTCCGTTGCGATATGGCCGAGATGGTGCCGGTAGCATTCTGGGGATGGGCTATACCACAGGTCAAGAAGGAACATCCAGGTGTGCAGTTCATTGCAGAGATCTACGGTCCCGATGCCTACAGAAGCTACCTGACGCAGGGACACTTCGACTATCTCTACGACAAGGTGGGACTCTACGACACGTTGCGTGCCGTGACCTGCGGTAACGCCAATGCCGAGAGCATCACATCGTGCTGGCAGGCTTTGGACGACATACGCCCACACATGCTGTCCTTCCTGGAGAACCACGACGAGCAGCGCATAGCCAGCGACTTCTTTGCCGGTCACGGCAGTCGCGGACGTGCACCTATGCTGGTGGCTGCTACCTTCAGTCGCGGACCTGTGATGGTGTACTTTGGTCAGACGTTGGGCGAGCGGGGTATGGATGCCGAGGGCTTCAGCGGGCGCGATGGACGTACCACTATCTTCGACTATTGGACTGTGGATGCCGTGAGCCGTTGGCGCAACGGAGGCAAGTTCGACGGACGTCGTCTCACACCTGAGGAGAGCGAGCTACAGCAGTTCTATTCGCGCCTGCTGCATCTCTGCACCGAGGAGGCTGCGGTAAGTCTGGGCGACTTTTACGACTTGATGTATGTGAACCCCATCTCCGACAGGTTCAATCCGCATCGGCAGTACGCCTACCTGCGTCGCTTCGGTGACGAGGTGCTGCTCTGTGTGGCCAACTTCGACGATGCCGATGCCGACGTGTCGGTGAACATCCCGCAGCATGTGTTTGATCTCTATAGCCTGCGTCCCAACAAACGCATCAAGGCTACCGAGCTGCTTAGCGGTGATACTTGCACCATCAGCTTCTCGCCCGACAAGCCCGCAGCTGTCCGTGTGCCTGCCAACAGTGGGGTAGTGCTGAAGGTTAAGCTACGCAGCAAGGCGTGATGGGCTTATAAATGCGCAATGCACAATTCATAGTTCACAATTCACAATAAAGCAGCCGGCGCAATGACTCCTAATTCATTGCGCCGGCTGCTTATAACATGCCTGCTATTTGCGCCCGAACGATTTGCGCAGGGCTGCAATGAAGCTGGCTCCCATGCGCATACCTTGGTATACTGCCAAGCCGTTCTGCACGATGTTCATCCACGTGCCAAGCCTGTCGGCAGGAGCCTTCTCCTTGCGAGTGATGGATTGCACGGTGGCAGTCATGCGCTGCCGACTCAGCTGCTTGAGTGCATTAAGCCGCTCACGCTCGGCACGCATGGCCTCGAGTGTGGTGCGTGGCTGTAGCAATATGCGTTGCTGACTGTTCATTGTGCACCTCCTTCCTGCATTGCGGCTGCGACTGTGGTGTTGTCCTCATCGCCAGGAACCATCAGCTCTGCCATGAAGCGAGCTATCGGCTCCTCTATCCAAGCCTGTCGCCGTGCGTAGACGATGAGACCCACGATGAGCAGCAGAGCTGCCACAGCACCTACTCCCAGGATTATGCTGCCTGTGAGCTTGCCAATCCAGAAGGACAGGGCCAGGGCTGCAAACAAAGTCACCAGAAAACCTACGAGCAGCACCACAGCCCACAGTGTGATGCTTGACAGCAATACTGTCAGCTTCTCTGCACCGTGCAGCCCTAGGCATCGCTTCTCCAGTTGGTAGTAGCGCTTAGCCTCGTCCACCAGCTTGCTCAGCTGGGCTGTGGTTGTGTCGTTGGCCAATCCCATAGCTTATTCTTCTGTGTTGATCTCCTCGGAGATGTCCTCCACGAGTTCGTTCATCTCCTTCTTGGACAGGCGGATGCCGCGCTTGCGCAGAGCCTCGGCAATCTTCTGACGTGTGTCAGCACCCTTCTCAGGAGCGAGTAGTACACCAGCAGCAGCACCTATAGCTGCGCCACCCAGAAAAGCAACAATGTAGTTTAGAGCTTTCATAGTAGTAAAATGAGTTTAAGTGTGAGTAATTATGATGTTGTTCTTGTATAGTATCGATATGCAAATGTAGCGTTTTCTCTCTCAGTAATTTGTCCTCACCAAGATTTTTTTTCAATCTTACAGAAAAAGCGATGCATTTTAACGATTTTTATGCTATGAAATGGATGCAGTCACACTTCATTATCGTAAATTTGCAGCGGAAAAAGGAGTATTGTGCCCATTGCAGTAAGGGCAGAAGGCTAAAACATTTATTTATATATATAAGGAGTAAATCATGAAGAATTACATCGTCCTAGGTGCAGCAATGTGCCTCGCTCTGGCAATGACATCGTGCAAGAGCAGTGAGAGTGCTTACAGAAAGGCTTACGAGAAGGCACGTGCCCAGCAGGTGACCACTCCAGTTGAGCAGGAAACCCCGACACAGGTTGTGAACCAGCCTCAGCAGGTGACACCTGTGCAGACTGTTACTACAGCTCCTGTGGTGAGCAACGAGAATGCACGCAGCGAGAGCCTCACGCTCGTGAGTGGCGCTGGCCTCAAGGCATACAGCGTAGTAGTAGGCTCATTCAGCATCCCGACCAATGCCGAGAATCTTCAGCAGAAGCTGATTAACGCTGGCTATCAAGCACAGATTGCCCTCAACCCGCAGGGCATGTATCGTGTGATAGCATCCAGCTACGACGATATGAGTAGCGCTGTTCAGAGCCGTAACGTGCTGCGCTCTCAGTACCCAGACGCATGGTTGCTACGCAAGTAGTGCATCGCCCACCAACCGAACATTTCTTTTTGGTAAAGTGAATATATGTAAGATTTGTTGAGCAGGAGCGGGCTGTGAAGTCGGCTCCTGCGCTTTTTTATCACCATTATGAGAGTACTCGCCATTGATTACGGGCAGCGACGTACAGGTCTGGCTGTCACCGACCCAGGTCAGGTCATAGCCAACGGGCTGACCACTGTGCATACCACCGAGCTGGAACGCTTTGTGCTAGATTACGTAACCGAAGAACCAGTGGAACGCATCATCGTGGGTCATCCTCGGCAGATGAACGGTGAGGATAGTGAGAACATGCGCCGCATCACACCTTTTGTGAACCGTCTGCGCAAACTGCTGCCCCAGATACCAGTGGAACTCTACGATGAGCGTTTCACCAGCGTGCTGGCTCACCGCGCCATGATTGATGGCGGCCTGCATCGCAAGGCACGGCAGAACAAAGCCCTCGTCGATGAATTATCTGCCACCATCATCCTGCAGAGTTGGATGGAGAGCCAGAGGCTCGCCTGCGAACATTCCGCTGTTGAACCTTGAACAGCACGCTGTTGAAGTTCGAACACTCCGCTGTTGAACCTTGAACAGCATGCTGTTCAGATTATGTACCTGCACCGAACTTCCAACACCGCGTCGCAGCACTTCTTACACCGCGTCGCAGCACTTCTTACACCGCGTCGCAGCACTTCTTGCACCGCGGTGCAACGATGCTTGCATCGCGATGCAGCAGTCGACACATCGCGATGCAACGATTGAGACACCGCGATGCAGCACCCTCGTCGACGTGATGCATCGTCCCTATTGAACCCAAATCAGTCGTTAGGATTATATCGAATAGTCGGTCTAATGACCGATTGGGGTTTAATCATCACTAAACCCCGTTGGGGTTTGGCTGACCCTCTCAGGGCAACCGCCCCTGAAAGGGGCAGATACATTAGCCCAGGGGCTCGCCCCTGGGTAGGAGTAATGCCCCTACGTAACGGAATGTCACCCACACACACACCGCCCCTGAAAGGGGCAAATAGCCAATAAATCGTGGGTTATGAGCCCCTTACAGGGGCAATTTAAACGGGAAACCAGTTTACACAGGGGCAAGCCCCTGTGCTATGTTATTAAACCCCGTTGGGGTTTGGCTGGCTCTTTCATGGCTTTTCAACCGCACAGCAGGTATTTTTGAGCTTATTTGTCTTCACGAAGAAGGAGGATTCACAGATTTTTGCGGCAGCATGTTGTGATTTGTGATTGCACTTATATATATATGTGCAATCACAAAATCACAATCACAGCTTTGTTGTAACTCAGAACTGAATCACTTGCTCGCAAGATGCAAAGATGGTTTTTGACTCCTTGTCCTCAAACAGGGTCTTGACTTTCGTCCCTCTGGGACTTTTCCAAGTGGGCTCAGGAATTGATGGAGACTCCGAATATGGAGCGCGTCAACCCCACCTATCGTTTCAACCTTA
>CALEPV010000084.1 GCA_937910905.1 uncultured Prevotellaceae bacterium | reverse complement strand
AGGACAGATTAACGTGGATGGGAAAAATAATTATCAATTATCAATTATCAATTATCAATTCTTGGTTCCTCTCTTCCTTACCGTGGGTTTGAGCCTACTTATCTGGTTCACCCCAGCAACTTTCACTGACCTCATCCCTGCCCAAGAGGCGCAGATGTTGCAAAGTGCAGTTGATCAAGGAGGAATACCAGCCAACGAGTTAGCGGGCATCATGGGTAATATCAGCGAGATGCGAGCAGCTATGGTATCTGCTGATGCTTTGCGCTCACTTATCATAGTTATCATAGGCATCGCCATTCTACTCCTTTTCAAGATGGGCAAGTTGCGCAAGGAAGTCACCATTGGAGCAATCGTCCTGCTTTGCCTGATTGACATGTGGCAGATTAACAAACGCTACCTCTACGACAACCTGTTTGTTGACAAGAGCATACGCACTACGTCATTTGCCCAGACAGAAGCCGACAAGTATATTTTGGAAGACACTGACCTCGATTATCGTGTGCTTAACTTTGCCGTCAGCTCGTTCAATGAAAACAACACTTCCTACTGGCACAAGAATGTAGGAGGCTATCATGCCGCTAAGCTACGCAGGTACAACGAGTTGATAGAGACACGCCTCAAGACCGAGATGCAAGATGCCTTCCAAGCTATCGCCGAGGCAGGTGGCGACATGGAGCAAGTTGATCCGTTCAAGTTCCATGCCCTCAACATGCTCAACACCAGATATTTCATTCTTCCTACCAAAGAAGGCCAGTTGCCTCTCGAAAACCCTTATGCCTTAGGCAACGGATGGTTTGTGAAGGAAGTGAGCTATGTGACTAATGCTGACGAGGAGCTTGATAAACTGGCATCAAGCAACCCACATGTTACGGCTGTTGTGGATAAACAATTCAAGTCGGTGCTGAACAACGCTTCTTCTTTCGATGTGACTGAAGATGCCACTATTGAACTGACGGCTTACGAGCCCAACAGTCTCACATACGAGACCAACAACCCCTCAGATGGAGTGGCAGTTTTCTCTGAAATATATTATCCCGATGGGTGGCAAGTAACCATTGATGGGCAGCCTGTAGAGTTGGCACGTGCCGACTATGTATTGCGCACCCTCTATGTCCCAGCAGGCCATCACACCATCCAGATGACCTTCGACCCACAAAGCATCCATGTAACTGAGGCCATTGCCTATGCTGCTATGTGTCTGCTGCTTTTGGGAGCGATTGCCGTTATTTTCTTTTATTACAAGAAAAACCGTCAACCAAATTAACATTACCAATTAACCTAATCAATTATTAAAATTAACCTGTTGGTTGAATTAAATTTGTAAAATATTTATGCTTAAAAAGTTGCACATGTCATTGATTTTTAGTACCTTAGTGGTGTCCAATCAACTAAGCACTATTATCGTAGATATGCACAACTTCGTCACAAAGTTCAGAAAAATTCTTGAGATTTGCAAGAAATTTGCAAAAAATCAAGTAAACGAGAGAGGAAATGTCACTCGCTGCGGTGTTGTCCCCACCTTCTCCGACTTGGAAGTGGTGGCTCTTTCCATTACAGCAGAGGCATTCAGTATTGACAGCGAGAACTACCTCTTCAAGAGGTTGAACTCCGAGTGTCCTGGAGCCATCCCCAACCTGATTACCCGCCGGCAGTACAACCAACGTCGCAAGAAGACAATGTTGCTTGGAGAAAGCATCCGCCAGGCCATTGCCAAGGCTCTTGACGGAGGCGAGGATGTCTTCAGTATCGATTCCAAGCCTGTCAAGGTGTGCCAGAACGCGCGTGCCAGCAGATGCCAGATGGGAAGGGATGATATAGAGCATGCACCGGCCTGGGGCTACTGTGCATCGCAGAACATGTACTACTACGGCTATAAGCTTCATGCTTTGTGTGGTGTCACTGGAGTCATACACTCCTACGACATGACTGCTGCCAATGTGCATGACCTGCAGTATCTCAAGGATGTGCAGTGGGAGTACCACGATTGTACAATCCTCGGGGACAAAGGCTACCTGAGTGCTCCCGTACAGCTGGACTTGTTTGAGACTGCCAACATTACCCTTGATGTGCCGTACAGGCTGAACCAGAAGAACTGGACACCGCCCACTTGGGCTTACAAACGCTTCAGAAAGAGAATTGAGACTGTCTTTTCTCAACTGAATGACCATCTCATGATGATACGCAATTATGCCAAGAAGCCTTCTGGCCTCTTTGCGAGGATGGCTGCCAAGGTAGCGGCATTCACTATGTTGCAATATTTCAATCTCCTCAATCATAGGCCCATAGGGCAAGTTAAGTATGCATTATTCTAATTCAACCAACAGGTTTTTATAAGCGATACCCACCTGTGGATGTCTGACGCACGTGACGAGGTGGCCGACATCAACCACAGAGCAGACATAGATTTCGTCATCCACTGTGGCGACCTGACAGATACGGGTACAACCAAGGAGTATGAGTGGAGCCGCGACATCCTCGGCGGTTTGCGCTATCCGTTTG
>CALEPV010000083.1 GCA_937910905.1 uncultured Prevotellaceae bacterium | reverse complement strand
ATAAGCTCAAAAATATGAGGCAAATCGTCCCAAGTTATTATTTAACCATCACTAAGCATCGCGACTATTAGCAAGACCCAGCACAGAAAAGCCTGAGACACAATTCCTGAGCCCCTTGCTGCTATATGCTGCTGTTTGGCCTCAGTCCTTCACGCAGCCGATAGGCACAATGCCGTTTGTCAGACGCTTCTTTTTAGTTATCAGTGTGTTATGTGCGATATTATGTCTGTCACTCTGCCTGCCTAACCTCGAAGGTGAGTTCCTTGTCGGTATCGGCACCGGCAGTTGCCACAACAGTTTCACCTGCATGTAGCTTATCGTCCAAAATGAGCTGACACACAGCGTCTTCGAGGCTTGTCTGCAGCAAACGCTTTAAGGGTCTGGCCCCAAACTGGACATCGTAGCCCTTGGTCGAGAGCCATGAGCGGGCAGCATCAGTGAGCTGCAGATTGTAGCCCATATCGGCTATGCGCTTGATCAGGGGACGTGCCTCTATGTCCACTATGCTGTGCAGATGCTCCTTGCTCAGCTGGTCGAAGAATATGATATCGTCCAGACGGTTTAGGAACTCTGGCGAGAACTGGCGCTGCAGCGTCTTCTGAATGATGCTGCGGGCATAGTCGCGATTTGTGACACCTGTGGAATGGGTGAAGCCTATGCCCTGCCCGAATTCCTTGAGCTGGCGCGTACCGCTGTTGGATGTCATTATGATGATGGTGTTGCGGAAGTCAATAGTCGTTCCGTTGCCATCAGTCAGGCGGCCATCGTCCATCACCTGCAGCAGTACATTGAATATGTCGGAGTGTGCTTTCTCTATCTCATCGAGCAGCACAATGCTGTAGGGCTTGCGGCGCACACGCTCTGTGAGCTGACCGCCCTCCTCGTAGCCTACATATCCCGGAGGAGCGCCCACCATACGGCTCACGGTGTGCTTCTCCATATACTCGCTCATGTCTATGCGTATCAACGCATCCTCCGTTCCGAAGAGCTCTACAGCCAGACGCTTGGTGAGGTAGGTCTTGCCGACACCCGTTGGACCGAGGAACATGAATGTACCTATTGGCTTGTTGGGATCCTTGAGGCCCACACGAGAACGCTGGATAGCCTTAACCACCTTGTCGACGGCATCGTCCTGTCCTACGATGGAACCTTTTAGGGCATTGCCGAGATTGCGCAGACGCTCATTCTCGTTCTCTCCCACACGCTGCACGGGTATGCCAGTCATCATAGCCACTACGTCGGCTATCATGTTCTCGTCTATGGGTTCGCGCTTTTCTTGCATGTTGGCCTCCCAGTCGCGCTTGATTTGCTCCAGCCTCTCCTGTTCGGTCGCTATCTGGTCGCGCAGGTCGGCTGCCCTCTCGAACTGCTGTGTCTGCACAGCCAGGTTCTTCTGCTCGTTCAGGTGCTGTATGAGCTGCTCCTTGAGCACTATGTCCTGACTTATTGGTATGTTCACCAGATGAGCTTTCGAGCCAGCCTCGTCGAGTGCATCTATAGCCTTGTCGGGAAGACAACGGTCGGTGACATATCGCTCGGTCAGACGCACGCAAGCCCACAGGGCATCGTCGGAGTAGCGCACGTGGTGGTGCTCCTCGTAGCGAGCCTTGATGTTCTGCAGTATCTGATAGGTCTCATCGGCCGATGTGGGCTCTACCATCACCTTCTGGAATCGGCGCTCCAGCGCTCCGTCCTTCTCGATGCTCTTCTTGTACTCATCGATGGTGGTGGCACCGATGCACTGCACCTCGCCGCGGGCCAAAGCGGGCTTCAGCATGTTGGCAGCATCCATCGTTCCGGCAGCTGAACCGGCTCCTATGATGGTGTGTATCTCGTCGATGAATACTATTATCTCCTTGTGATCGTGCAGCTCGTTGATTATTGCCTTGATGCGCTCCTCAAACTGTCCTCTGTACTTCGTACCGGCTACTACGGCTCCGAGGTCAAGCATCACGATGCGCTTGTCGAAGAGCAGGCGCGCCACCTGATGTTCCACTATGCGCTGTGCCAGGCCTTCCACGATAGCGCTCTTGCCCACACCTGGCTGACCAATCAGTATCGGGTTGTTCTTCTTGCGGCGACAGAGTATCTGCGCCACTCGCTGTATCTCCTGTTCGCGACCTACCACAGGGTCGAGCAGCCCCTCGGCAGCTGCCTTGGTCAGGTCGGTGCCGAAGGTGTCGAGTGCGGGGGTGCCGTTGTTCTGCTTACCACCACCCTGCTGGGTTCTGGTGGCGTTGCGCGGGGCACTGTCGCCGGAGTTCTGACTACGGTTGTTCATCACGCCGCTCTCATCGTCGTCCTCGTCTTCATCGGTGAAGTTGAAGCCTGCCTGCGTGTCCTGCTTCTGCGTGAGCTGAGCCTTGACGCTCTGATAGTCCACATCTAAGGCTCGCAGCACCTTGGATGCAGCTCCGTCGGTGTTGCGCAGCATGGCCAGTAGCAGGTGCTCCGTGTCGGCCATATCGGTGTGCATAGCCCTGGCTTCCAGCATCATCAGCTTAAGTATGCGCGATGACTCGTCGCTCAGCAGCTGGTCTTCGCGCTCGTAGTGGCCACGCACGAGTAGCTCCAGCTGGTTCTTCAGCACGGCGAAGTCCACCCCGTGATGACGCAACAACGCGGCTGCAACTGACTGGTTGTCGCGTATGATTGCCAGCAGGAGGTGCGATGGCTCGACATGCTCACTGCGCAGTCGTACTGCCTCCTCCTTGCCGTAGTTTAGTATTGTGTTTATGGCTGGTGAGTATTTGCTTTGCATATTCAACCTTTCAACGTTTCTGTGTTTCAATCTTTCAACAGCTCGACGCTGCGCTTCACGAACCGTGCCAGCGCTTCGCCTCGCAGCAGTCCGTTCTGCAGCAGAGCCAGATCTATGAGCTGGTGTATGCGGTCGTTGCCTGCAGCGTAGGTGGTGAGGATATCTTTCTTCTTCTGCTCCTCGGCAGCTATATCGTCGCCGCACTGCTTGAGATCGGCTTTCTCTTCGTCGGTTATCTCGTCGGCCTTCTTCTTGTCCTGCTCGCTGCGCAGTACCGCCTGACGTGCATTGAGTCCTCTCAGCTCTGCCTCAATAGGTTTCAGCTGTTCTGCAGTGGCAGCCTCGCTGTCGGCCAGCACAGCACTCACCAGAGCATTGTCGGTATTTAGCACGAGGTTGTACATATCTGGCATTTCGCCATAGAAGCTCATGCCTGGCTGTATGCGGGCCATATCCTTCATGCGGCGCATGTACTCACTTTGGGTGATGACTACTGGCATTGCTTCAGCACCCATAGCCTGCGTCTCCACATGGTAGTTCACCTTGTCGGTCTTGGGCATCTGCGACTCAAAGAGCTGGGCGAGGTTTGCAGCGCGGTCTGCTGAAAGCTCCTCGCGTGTGGTGTCGTCCTTCACGATGAGGCGGTCTATAACATCGGAGTCCACTCGGGTGAAGGTGGATTTCTCCAGCTTGCGCTCCAGCATCTGCATCACAGGCACATCCAGCTGGCCGTCCATCAGCAGTACGCTGTAGCCCTTCTCCTTGGCAGCATCGATGTAAGTGAACTCTGCATCCTTGTCGTTGGCATAGAGATATACGAGCTGACCGTCCTTGTTTGTCTGGTTGTCCTTGATGAGTGTCTGGTACTCGTCGAGCGTGAAGTACTTGTCCTCGGTGTCCTTCACCAGGGCGAAAGCCTTTGCCTTCTCGTAGAAGTCGTCCTCGGTAAGCATACCGTAGTTGATGAATATCTTTATGTCATCCCACTTCTGCTCGAAGTCCTTGCGATCGTTCTTGAACAACGAGCTCAAGCGGTCACTCACTTTCTTGGTGATGTAGCCAGAAATCTTCTTCACGTTGCTATCGCTCTGCAAGTACGAGCGGCTCACGTTCAGCGGGATGTCTGGCGAGTCAATCACACCGTGGAGCAGTGTCAGGAAGTCAGGCACGATGCCCTCCACCTGGTCGGTTACGAACACCTGATTGCAGTAGAGCTGAATCTTGTTGCGCTGCAGCTCGATGTTGCTCTTGATCTTCGGGAAGTATAGCACACCTGTCAGGTGGAACGGGAAGTCTACGTTCAGGTGAATCCAGAACAGAGGTTCGTCGCTCATCGGGTACAGCTTGCGGTAGAACTCCTTGTAGTCCTCGTCCTTCAGCTCGCTGGGCTTGCGTGTCCACAGCGGTGTGGTGTCGTTTATCTGGTTGTCCTCGTCGGTGTCCTGCATCTTGCCATCCTTCCACTCCTGCTTCTTGCCGAACACTACGGGCACAGGCAGGAAGTGGCAATACTTCTTCAGCAAGCCTTCAAGCTTGTCCTTCTCAAGGAACTCCTTGCAGTCGTCGTCGATGTGCATCACGATGTCCGTGCCGCGACTTTCCTTCTCAACCTCCTCCAGCGTGAATTCGGGACTGCCGTCGCAGCTCCACTTCTGTGCAGGAGCGTCCTGATAGCTCTTGGTGATGATTTCCACCTGCTTCGACACCATGAATGCGGAGTAGAAGCCCAATCCGAAGTGACCGATAATGGCATTGGCATCGTCCTTGTACTTGTCCAGGAAGTCGTTGGCTCCGGAGAACGCAATCTGATTTATATACTTGTCAATCTCCTCTGCCGTCATGCCTATACCGTAATCGCTCACGGTGATGGTGCCGGCATCCTTGTCAACCTTCACCTCCACCTTCAGGTCGCCCAGCTCACCCTCGTAGTCGCCCCTGCCAGCCAGCGTCTTGAGCTTCTGCGTGGCGTCTACGGCGTTGCTCACTATCTCGCGGATAAATATCTCGTGGTCGCTATAGAGGAATTTCTTGATTACGGGGAAAATGTTCTCAGTCGTTACTCCAATGTTACCTTTCTGCATAGTTGTATGTCTTTAATATGGTTAAATACTTCAGCACATATCTTAGCAAAGAGCGTGCCAAAGCATCATCCTGCCACAATTACTGCCAAAATCAATGTGACAAAACGGCGTGCTGTCACTGTCACGCTGCAAATGTACTCATAATTGATGTAACTATGACAACATTAATCCCAAATCGATAGCTGAGCACACTTGAAAAACAGCACGCTGTTGAACGCAGAACAGCACGCTGTTGAGCATCGTACACCGCGGTGCAACGACCTCGACACCGCGGTGCAACACCCTCGACACCGCGATGCAACGACCTCGACACCGCGATGCAACGACCTCGACATCGCGATGCAACACCCTCGACATCGCGATGCAACGACCTCGACATCGCGATGCAGAGCACCCATCGACGCGATGATGAGCACCCTTATAGATTGAACTTTTGCCGTTTTTGGCCAAATAATATCACTTTTACACTCATTTGCACGCCCATTTGCACTAAATGATATGACTGATAATCAGTTTAATACGCCGGTTAGTGATATTAGTGATATTATATTATACTGAAAAATCATTGTATTGAGACCAATTGAAAAAGTCCCAGAGGGACGAAAGAACACAGGGAGGGGTGAAACCCCTTCTTG
>CALEPV010000082.1 GCA_937910905.1 uncultured Prevotellaceae bacterium | reverse complement strand
TGGTGTCGGAATTCGTGATTGGGCGGCACACGCACGCCAACACAGCCGATGCCTACCGCCAGCTTGCTCCGCGCTCTGGCTGGGTATTTCAGGGCTATCTGGGTGTTTTCACGTCGTGGTTCATACTGTGCTACTACGGTGTGGTGGCCGGATGGACGCTGAAGTATCTGGTAGACGCGCTGCTGCTCAGCACATCGTCGATAGGCGACAGCGCAGCATTCTTCCAGGAATTCACAGCCAATCCGATAGTGCCTGTGATATACATGGCCATCGTGGTGATGATGTGCCATCTGGTGATAGTGAGAGGTGTGCAGGGAGGCATAGAGCGCAGCAGCAAGCTGATGATGCCGATGCTGTTCATCATAATGATAGTGCTGACTGTGTGCTCATTCTTCATGCCCGGTACAGAGAGCGGCCTAACATTCTTGCTGAAGCCGGACTTCAGCAGAATTACGTCTGATGTGGTGCTCAGTGCGATGGGGCAGGCATTCTTCTCGCTGAGCATAGCCATGGGCTGTCTGTGCACCTACGCCAGCTACTTCACCAACGATGCCAGCTTGGCCAAGACCGCATCCAGCGTGGCTGCAATAGACACGCTGGTGGCAATAATGAGCGGTTTCATCATCTTCCCAGCAGTGTTCAGCGTGTCGGGCGTAGCACCCGATGCCGGCCCCGGACTGGTGTTCATCACGCTACCTAATGTGTTCAACATAGCCTTCGCCAACGCACCGGCACTGGGAGCGGTGTTCGCCGTGCTGTTCTACCTGCTGTTGCTGCTCGCCGCGCTGACCAGCATGATGTCCATCCACGAGCCGGCCACAGCGTTCATCATAGAGCATTTCCACGTCAAGCGCTGGCTGGCCACACGCTATGTGACATTCTCCGTGATTGCCATCGGCTTGCTGTGCTCGCTGAGCTTCGGTGTGCTGTCCGACTTCAAGCCCCTGTTTGGTCTGACGTTCTTCGACTTCTTCGACTTCGTGTCGGCCAAGATATTCCTGCCTGTGGGCGGGTTCATCATCTCACTCTTCGTGGGCTGGCGTCTGGACCGCAAGCTGGTGGAATCGGAGCTGAGCAACAACGGCACGCTGCGCCTCCCGCGTATAATGCTCAGCGGCTATATCTTCCTGCTGAAGTGGATCATACCGATAGCCATCGTTGCCATATTCCTCAAGGAGCTCAGAATCATCTAACCATAGGACCAGAGATATGTCAACGAAAGCAAGCAGGGGCAATTTCGCCAGCAAGATAGGAATCATACTGGCCACCGCAGGGTCGGCTATTGGGCTGGGCAATATATGGCGATTCCCCGTTGAAACCGGCCAAAATGGAGGCTCGGCATTCATTCTGATATACCTCATGTGCGTGCTGTTGCTGGGCATACCCATGATGACGGCCGAGTTTGTCATAGGCCGGCACACGCACACCGACATAGCCACCGCCTACCAACGGCTGGCTCCACGCCGTCCCTGGTACCTGACAGGCTATGCAGGCATGTTCTGCGTGACGCTGATACTGAGCTACTACAGCGTGGTGGCTGGCTGGATATTCAAGTACACACTGGATGCGCTGTCGGGCACAATGTCGTTTGTGGACAACTCGGCCGAGTACTTCGCCACATTCACGCAGTCGTACTACCTGCCTGTGGTGTTCGCCCTGCTGTTCATACTGCTGACCCACGCCATCATACGCCGAGGCATACAGAACGGCATAGAACGCTTCTCAAAGGTGATGATGCCCATACTGCTGGTACTGATGATAGGACTTGCAGCCGGCTCACTGACCATGCCGGGTGCCAAGGCAGGAATGGCGTTCCTGCTGCGGCCCGACTTCTCGAAGATTACGTCCGATGTGGTGCTCAGCGCACTGGGTCAGGCCTTCTTCTCGCTGAGCATAGCCATAGGCTGCCTAAGCACCTACGCCAGCTACTTCAAGCCGGAGGTCAACCTGCTGAAGACCTCGGTGTCCGTAGTGGCTCTGGACAGCATTGTAGCGATTCTGAGCGGTTTCATCATCTTCCCGGCAGTGTTCAGCGTGCCCGACGTAACACCCAACGCAGGGCCGGGACTGGTGTTCATCACCCTGCCCGACATATTCCGCACGCTATTCGGACAGGCCACACTGATAGGCTACCTGTTCGCCCTGATGCTCTATCTGCTGCTCACCCTTGCGGCACTCACCAGCACGATATCCATGCACGAGGAGGTGACCACGTTCTTTGTGGACCACTTCGGAATGAAGCGTGGCAAGGCAGCAGTCATCATGACGCTGACCTCCATGGCGCTGTCGGTGCTGTGTGCAATGTCCTTCGGCCCCCTGCGCAAGGTACACGTCATCGATGGAATGACGTTTTTTGAGACTTTCGACTACGTCACAGCCAAGCTGATAATGCCTATCAGCGGTATCGTTCTGAGCGTGTTCGTAGGGTGGCGCTTAGACCATCAGATGGTGGTGGACGAACTGACGAACAACGGAGCGCTGCACATAGCGCGTCCAGTGGTTGCAGGCTTCTTCTTTATGATTAAATGGTTTGCGCCCATAGCCATAGCAGCCATCTTCATCAACGAACTGTTAAGCTAACAGCACGCATATGCAGCACTTCTCACGCAGCGACCAGCGAGGATGCCTCACAGCCATCGTGATAGCAGCACTGGTGGGACTGGGCATGGCGCTGGACCACAGGCTGTTCAGCGACGGACAGTTGTCCACGCTCGATGCTGTGCTGCAGGACAGCTGCACATATACTGCCTACTATCCTCAGACAGCGCACGGCGACAGCTATGCACCAGCAGAGGACAACAGCCACAACGGAGGCGGTCAGAGTGCGGCACAGCAGCAAGAATTGTTCAGCTTTGATCCAAATACTGCCGATTCCATCGAACTTGTACGCCTCGGGTTCAGCCCCTGGCAGGCACGTAGCATCTGCAACTATCGCGTCAAAGGCGGGCGGTTTCATCGGGTGGAGGACATGAAGCGCATCTACGGCATGACGCCCGAGCTGTATGAGCGTATCTGCCCATACGCACACATCGCAGAGCAGTTCCGATACTATGAGGATATGGGATACGGACAGGCTGGTGCAGAAAGAAGAAGGGGCGATGATATAGCGCAAAATAGCACAGAGGGCGAGCACAGGACACGTCAGGAAAGACTGCACGAGGCTGGGCCCATAGACCTTAATACGGCCGATACAGCCTCGCTGAAGCTCATACCAGGCATTGGCGACTACCGCTCACAACAGATTGTCAGCTACCGACGCGCACTGGGCGGCTTTGTGTCGGTATCGCAACTGGCCGAAATAGACGGTCTGCCGGCAGGCATTGAGCAATACGTCTGCATCGGAGCGGAAGCCGTGCAGCGCATGAATGTCAACACCGCCACGGTCAGACAGATGGCAGCCCACCCCTATCTGAGCTACGCACAGGCACGGGCAATAGAGCAGTACCGACGGACCAACGGACGCATCAGATCACTGCGCCAGCTGCAATTGCTCGACGAATTCAGCGATTTTGACTTCGAAAGGCTGGAGCCATACGTGCAGTACTAACTCACTCCACACGCAAACCCACATCCGTGATACCATCCAGCAGAGAGTCGGTCATAATAGGATATATCAGCACGTCCAGCCCCTGCCCTGCAGCCAGACGGTAGGCGCGGACCAGCACCTCAGCCTCATGCATCACCACGCCCCGCTCACGAAGCCCCCGAGCAGCCGGCATCAGATCGATGTGCAAGGTGTCGAGGCGCACGGTGGTGCCCGTGCGCTGTTCCATCACCAGCCAAATGTCCCTGTAGCTATAGCGGTCCGTGTACCGCACGCCCGCATGGAAGGAATAGATGTCGTTCGATGGTATGTCGGCCAGATGAAAGCGTATGGTGTCCGTGCTCAGCCAGCCACCACTCACTGGGAGATAGCTGTAAATCAATGTGCGCGACACGCACGACACCATCAAGACTGCCAGCAGCAGCACAACAGCCGCCCCACCCACTCTACTTCTCACACTGTACATTTGCACGATGTCTGCCGTTACGTCATGCCTCTGGCGGGGGCTGCTGCCTGCGCCCACCGTGGGACCTGTTCCTTTTCTTCTTGCGCGCCGAGTCGAATCGCGTGAGATCCTCCTGTGTGGCCAAGTCGACGGGCTTCTGCTTCTCCAGCAGCGACTGCTCGGACAGGGCGGCTGGCTTCTGACCCTCGCGGTTCATCTGTATCACCTCAAAAGCTCGTTCAGCTGGGATGCTGACTAGATTGGCTGCCATGCGACGACCCGTACTGTAGGTAATCATACCCGACAGAATATCAGCCTTGAAGTAGTAGTAGTCGCCGTCCTGTGTCTGCAGCACCACCTCGCGCGAGGGCAGACGATGTGAAGCCTCCACGTACTGGTCGGCCTCATAGTTCATGCAGCACTTCAGCTTGGCGCACTGGCCAGCCAGCTTCTGCGGGTTGAGACCCAGGTCCTGGAAGCGGGCGGCAGTCGTCGACACACTCACAAAGTTCTTCATCCACGTGGTGCAGCACAGTTCGCGCCCGCACGGACCGAAGCCACCGATGCGCCCAGCCTCCTGGCGAGCACCAATCTGCTTCATCTCGATGCGCACATGGAATGTAGCTGCGAGGTCCTTGATGAGCTGACGGAAGTCCACGCGACCGTCGGCTATATAGTAGAAAATGGCCTTCTGACCGTCGCCCTGGTACTCCACATCGCCTATCTTCATCTCCAACCCTAAGCCCTTGGCTATCTGCCGCGCACGGATCATGGTGTCGTGCTCCAGCGACTTGGCATCCTCGTACTTCTCCATGTCCACCGGGCGAGCCTTGCGGTAGACGCGCTTGATGTCGTCGGCATTGCGTATGGTGGTCCGCTTCATCTGCAGCAACACCAGCTTGCCTGTGAGCGTCACGGTGCCGATGTCGTGCCCGGGAGAAGCCTCAACGGCTACGATGTCGCCCTTCTCAAGCGGCAGATGGTTCACGTTGTGGTAGTATCCCTTGCGCGTATTCTTGAACTGTACCTCCACCATATCTGTGGTTTCGCTATTGCCTGGTATGTCGGCCAGATAGTCGTAGGTGTTGAGCTGACAGCTCTGCTTGGGGCATCCACGCCGGCACAGCCCGCGGTCTACGATTCCTACATCATATTTGATTTCCTGTGGCATTTTGGTCTATTTGGTTTGTGGCGTAATGAGTAATGTGATGGTCTTGATGGCCAAGTCGAAGAAAACCATCTTTGAATTGACATTCTGTGCTATATCGTTCTCGGCTCTGGTGAGCTCGGTCATCATCGGGATGACATTGTACTCGTTGATGAACTTGGCGAAGTTGCGGCTGAACAGCGCCTCGGCATCCGTCTGGTCGGAGAGCTCCGGCAGACGGAAGTTGTACACGAAGTTCTCCCGCAACTGTTGCTGGCAGAACTGCAGGAACTGCTTCTGCCCCTCGCGCCCCATCTTGGATACCTGATCGGCCCAGTCGCGCAGGTCCTTGACCTTACGCTGGTAGGCCAGACGCATCAGCATGATATAGAGATCCAAGAACATACCGCTGCTGCTGCCTCGGCTGACATCGACGTGCTGCTGGCGACTCAAGGGCGGTACGTTGATGCGCTGCACACGGCTCTGGATGGTTCCGAGTACCATGTCGGGGTCCTCGGACACGAGGATAAACACCGTGGCGGCGGGCGGCTCCTCAAAGAGCTTGAGCAGCTTGTTGGCCGTCTCCTGATTCATCTTCTCCGGCAGCCACACCACCATCACCTTGCGGCCACCTTGGTTACTCTTCAACGACAGCTTGCGCTGTATGTTGTCGGCCTCCGCTACATAGTACTGCGCCTGAGAGTTGTCGGCCTTCATGCGCTCCAGCCAGTCGTTGAGGTTGGAGTAGGGATTCTGAAGCAGCATCTCGCGCCACTCGCGGATGTACGTGTCCGACACAGCATCCTTTGGTTCCTTAACTCTGGTGCCCCGCACGATGGGGTAGGTGAAGTGCAGGTCCGGATGCTCCAGCTTGCGAGCCATCTTGCAGCTCAGGCATTCACTGCACGGAGCGCCGTCGGCACTGAGGTTCTGGCACATCAGCAACCGTGCAAAGTCCACCGCCAAGGCCAGCTTGCCGGCTCCCTGCGGCCCGCACAGCATGATGGCGTGCGGCAAGCGATCAGCAACCACTGACTCCACGAGGCGACGCTTTGTAGCCTCCTGCCCGATGACATTGGGGAATATCTGATCAATATCGATATGTGGCATTCTAATGGGTCGTGTAGTGGGGTGGAATATCTGATAGTGCGGTTTGGACGTCAAAAGTAAGCACATTTCGCGACTCTGACAAATAATACTTCCCTTTTCTCACCAAAACGCCCTATTTGTTGCACCGCGGTGCAGGCAGACTTGCAGCACGGTGCAACTACAGCTGGACCGCGGTGCAACAATAGCTGAACCGCGGTGCAACTTCAGCTACAGCGTGCTCGGGGAATCAAAGCACCCCAGCTATCATGCATAGGCATGAAGACTGGGGTGAGACTGAATGCCGCAGGGCCAACGCAGCAGCCCTGTTCCGAAGCGGATGGCTGACTACACGAGCAGTGCGCCTACCAGAGCCAGAATAGCGTAGAACTCTGGGAAAGCAGCATAGATAAGAGTCTGTGTCATCACGTCGTGGCCCTGCGCTACGCCCTGAATACCGGCTGCACAAACCTTACCCTGACGGATAGCAGAGAACAGGCAGCCGAGACCGACGAATGTACCGATGCCGAATACCAGAGCTCCAGCCTCGGCCACACGGCCCATCAGAACGAAGAATGCCACGAAACCGTAGATACCCTGTGTGGCGGGCAGACCAGTGAGAATCATGTAGGTGCTGGCCTTGCCAGGGTTAATCTTCAAGCCGCCTTCTGCTGCCTGGCCCGCAATGCTGGTGCCATAGGAGCTACCGATACCTGCTAGGATGAGCACCATGCCCAGTCCGAGATAACCTAAAATAAGATTGATGTCCATTGTTGTAATTATGATTTGTTAATTGTGAATTATCGGTTTATTGATTGTCGGCATCAACCACATGCAGCGGTGCATAGGCGGTTCCAGTGCCTTCGTAGTTGGAGTTTTTGAAGTACTCCACAAAGTTGAGTCGCAGCGGGTGGACGAAAGCACCCAAGCAGCTCATGGCAATGTTCAGTGTGTGGCCGAACACCAGTATGAGTATGCATGGTATCCAGCCCCACCAGGCATCGCCCTTGGTCATAAAGGCCAGTGTGTTGAACACACCGCCAAGCATACCACCAGCCAGACCCAGCGCATAGATACGCACGTAGCTTAGCACGTCGCCCATCAAGCCGGAAGCCATGCCGTAGGTATCCCACAGACCGGCTCCGATGTTGACCAGCGGGTTGCGCTTCAGGTCATTGAGCAGGAATATGCCCACAGCAGCTATGCCGCCAATGACGTAGAACATGGTGGCTGTCATATCGGTGGAGATGACTTTCATGGCTCCCAGACCACCAGCACAGATGAAGCCCACGATGAGCAGCAACCACGACCAGGCCGTGATGCTCTGCTTGAAACCGAAGAGCACCGTGCTCTTGATGGCCTTCACGGTCATTGCTATTATAAGGTGCACTACGCCGATGACCAGAGCCAGCAGCATTGTCTTGTCGTAGATGGTATCACCGGCCTTACCAGTAATCATCAATGACTTGACGCTATCGGGCAGGTTAGTGTCCACCAGCTGTACGCCGAAGAATGTTCCGAACACAGCACCCAGCACCGTGGTGGCAATGCCCAGGGTGATGACCAGGTTCATCATACCCTTCATGCTGGCACCGAGTTTAGCCTTCAAGATAAAGCCGAGCAGGATGAGCACCAGACCATAGCCGGCATCGCCGATGCAGTAGGAGAAGAACAGCGTGAAGAACGGTGCCACGATGGGCGTGGGGTCGAACTCCTTGTAGTCCGGCATACCGTACATCTCGGTCAGCACCTCGTACATGCGTGTGAACCAGTTGTTGCGCAGCAGTATGGGCACATTGTCGGTCTTCACAGGGTCGCGCATCTCGTAGCAGACACCGCTCTCGTAGAGGAACTGCTGCACCTCATCGGCTTTCTGGGCAGGTGTCCAACCCTCGAGTATCATCACCGTGTCATCGGCCACATGTGCTGTGTCGAGGCGTGCCTGCTCCAGCTGTACGCTGTTGCGCAGCTGTGCCTCGTAATTCACCAGCACGGGTATGCTCTGTTCTGACAGCGATGCGAGTTCCGACGACAGCTGTACCGAGCGCTCCTGCTTCGCTGCCAGCTGTTCCTGGCAGGCACCTGAGGTCATGGCCGGACGCTCTACTCTCAATGCTCCGTTGAGCTCTAGAGAAGCACCCTTGGGAGATACGACCACAAAGTAGTTGGTGCCCGACTGTGTGTTGATGAGGAACACATAGCGGCCATCGCTGCTCCACTCTGCCTCGCTCTGCTTGTAGGTCTTGGCAGATGCGGTGAAGAAGGACATTTCATAGCCCGCATCGGACAGAGCGTCCACAGCTGCATCCGTGAAGTTGCCCCACGGCTCTACCTCTGCCAGAAGCGCACTCAACTGCTGCGATTCGTCGGCTACAGTCTTCTGCGCAGCACGCAACTCGTCGTAGCGGGCCAGCGCTGCGGTAGCGCCTGCAGCGACATCGGCAGCATCCGTTTTGGCAGCACAGCCCAGAGTCTCTGGTGCCAGCTCACGCATTGCCTCAATGGTGGACTGCACAACCTTGATGCGGTCCAGGTCGGACTGCAGCGTGCTGCCGGCAGCTACTGTTCCCTGCTGCGAAGGCTGCACATGCACCACGCCCAACTTCTGGAGCTCGACAAGGAACAGTTCGTACTCACGATGATAAATCATCGTGGTGAGTTTCTTCATCTTGGTAATCATGCTACATCCTCCTTTCTCTTCTCTTGCAGGGACTTCAGTATCTTCTGCGATGACTTAGACAGATTCTCTTCGTCCTCCATGAAGCGCTTTATCTTGCGCACTGCTTCCTGGAAGCCCGGTATCTGCACCTTCTCAAACAGGTTCACCTTCTGCGTTGTCTTGCGACGGGCGTGCTCCAGCAAGTCCAGTTTGGCCACGGCGAATTCACGCTCTACAGCAGTCTGTGCCAAGCCATGCAGCAGGTTGATACCATCAAAATACCACTTTGGAGCGCTGAAGATACCGAATGGACGAGCCTCAAGCCGAATGCTCTCCAGCACTGGCACACGCACACCGGCTATCTTCTTCGGCACAATCTTCACATCCTTCAGCTCAACCAGCGAAGCATCGAATTCGCCCCACAAGGCGTACATCGACTCGTAGCCGGCTATTTGGGCCTGAAGCTTGGCCTCCAGAGCAGCCACCTCCTCCTTGCATCGTTTCACCTCAAGACGCAACGCTGTCTCCTTGCTCTTGATGATGGGCAAGGTGCGCTGACGCATCTTGAGCTGCTTCTCAATCTGCTGAAGCGAGGTTTTGTTATATTGAAACTTGATTGCCATAGTATGGATCCACCCCCCTGCCTCTCCCTCAAGGGAGGGGAGCAGATACTTTTGTTATTTGGTTACTACTGCCAGTAAATATCGGTGAATTCCTTCTTGATGTTGACCTCTTCAAGTTTGAAGTACTTGCGGAACAGCTGCCATGTGACATCGAGCATCTCCTCGGTATCCACATTGACGTCGATGGCAAGGATTGCTGTGGCGTACTCCTTGGCAAAATCGAGGCAACGGTTGTCGTAGTCGGTGAGGTCGAAACCGTTCTCCAGCTTGGTCTTGGCATTGGCTGCATCGGAGTACAGACGGATAGCGGCGTTCATCACCTGCGAGTGATCCTTGCGCGTCTTCTTTCCGGCAACGAGCTGCTTCAGACGCGACAGCGAGCGGAACGGATCCACGATAACCTTACCAACATCGCTGTCACGACGCAGGTAGAGCTGACCCTCAGTAATGTAGCCAGTATTATCTGGAACTGCGTGGGTGATGTCGCCACCACTCAGCGTCGTCACGGCAATGATTGTGATAGAACCGCCACCAGCTTCCTCGGGGAACTGTACGGCCTTCTCGTAAATCTTGGCCAGGTCGGAGTAGAGCGAACCAGGCATAGAGTCCTTCGATGGAATCTGGTCCATACGGTTGCTCACGATAGCCAGAGAGTCGGCATACGATGTCATATCCGTGAGCAGTACCAGCACTGTCTCATGCTTCTCTACAGCAAAGTACTCTGCTGCCGTCAGCGCCATGTCAGGAATCAGCAGGCGCTCCACAGCCGGGTCCTCCGTAGTGTTCATGAATGAGATGATACGGTCGAGAGCACCTGCGTTGCTGAACGTGTTGCGGAAGAAGTAGTAGTCATCATTGGTCATACCCATGCCGCCAAGGATAATCTTATCCACCTTGGCACGCAGGGCCACCATGGCCATAACCTCGTTGAACGGCTGGTCGGGGTCTGCGAAGAAAGGTATCTTCTGGCCAGACACCAGCGTGTTGTTCAGGTCAATACCAGCGATACCGGTAGCAATGAGCTCACTGGGCTGCTTGCGGCGAACCGGGTTCACCGAAGGACCACCAATCTCAACCTCCTTGCCCTCGATGGCCGGGCCGCCATCGATAGGTTGACCGTATGCATTGAAGAAGCGTCCGGCCAGCTGGTCGCTGACCTTCAGCGATGGAGCCTTGCCCAGAAACACCACTTCGGCATTGGTTGGAATGCCACCTGTGCCCTCGAATACCTGCAACGTTACATCGTCGCCGGAGATCTTCACCACCTGTGCCAGCTTGCCATCAATAGTAGCCAGCTCGTCGTTGCCTACACCTGTTGCCTTTAGAGAGCAGGTTGCCTTTGTTATCTGGCTTATCTTTGTATAAATCTTTTGGAATGCTTGTGCCATAATCGTGCGATTGTAAAACGTTTGATGTTAAATGCAAAATGTCCGTTCTCTGTGTTACCTAACACTTTACATTTCACATTCCAACCATCTCTTTGATTTGACGGATGTAGTCATTGTACTGCTCACTGCGGAACTGCGAATAGTTCCACTGCTTGCACAGGTTGATGAGCTTGCGGAAGTATTCAGTGGCATCGAGGAAAGTGTCGAACTTGAACTCGTGCTGGCATATTTCCGTAACCATATTCAAGATATCCTCCTGGCGCTCCAGCGGTGTTACGGCATCCACCTCATCGAATGCATCCTGCTGCAGCACTACATAGTCGATAATCTCAGACTTCCAGAAGGTCACGTGGTAGTCAACTGGCACTCCATCGTCACCCAGAATGTTAATCTGCTCTGCTATCTCCTTACCGCGCTGCATACGGGTCTTGAGGTCAAGCACCTTTGGAATCCATGCTTCGTTGATGTGCTGCTTGATGTACTCGGCAAACTCCGGGTACTCGAGGTACTTGGAGTAGGAGTCAATAGGATTCACAGCAGGGTAGCGCTTCTTGTCGGCACGGTCCTGCTCCAGTCCGTAGAAGCAACGAGCCACCTTCTTGGTGCTCTCTGTCACAGGCTCCTTCAGATTACCGCCAGCAGGCGATACCGTACCGATGAAGGTGATGGAACCGGGCTGGCCGTTGTTGAGGTATACATAACCTGCGCGGCCATAGAAGTTGGAAATGAGTGCTGACAGGTCCATCGGGAATGCATCCGGGCCAGGCAGCTCCTCCATACGGTTTGACATCTCGCGGAGAGCCTGTGCCCAACGTGATGTAGAGTCGGCCATAAGCAGGACGCGAAGACCCATTGAGCGGTAGTACTCGGCCATGGTCATTGCGGTGTATACCGATGCCTCACGTGCTGCCACAGGCATATTGGATGTATTGGCAATGATGATGGTACGCTCCATCAGCTTGCGACCGGTGTGCGGGTCCACGAGCTCAGGGAACTCCGTGAATATCTCCACGACCTCATTCGCACGCTCACCGCAGGCTGCGATGATAACAATGTCGGCCTCTGCCTGCTTGGATATGGCGTGCTGAAGCACTGTCTTACCCGTACCGAATGGGCCAGGTATGAATCCTGTACCACCCTCAACGATAGGATTGAAGGTATCGATGGTGCGCACGCCTGTCTCCAGGAGCTTGAATGGACGCGGCTTCTCGCGGTAGTTGGTCATTGCGAACTTCACCGGCCAGTGCTGAATCATATTCACGTCAAGGTCAGTGCCGTCGGCCAGTGTCAGGGTTGCGATGGTATCCTCAACCTTGTACTGTCCAGCCTTGGCAATGCTCTTCACTGTGGCCGTGCCTTCCATCTGGAACGGCACCATAATCTTCAACGGCTGTGAGTTCTCCTCTACCTTGCCCAACCAGTCGCTGGCCTGCACCTTGTCGCCCACACTCACGAGAGGCTCAAAGGCCCATAGCCGCTCGCGGTCGAGCGGGTCGGTGTACTGTCCACGGCGCAAGAACACACCTTCCATCTTGTCGAGGTCGTTCTGCAGACCATCGAAGTTCTTGCTGAGCATACCCGGTGCAAGCTGCACTTCAAGCATGTGGCCCGTGAACTCAGCGCTAGCCCCCACCCTTAGGCCACGTGTACTCTCAAAGACCTGTACATAGACATCCTTGCCAATCACCTTGATTACCTCGGACATCAGACGGTCACCGCCCGTCTCTATGTAGCAAATCTCACCCTGCTTCACAGGGCCATCTACCTGGAGCGTCACCATATTGGAAATCACGCCCCTTACAGTTCCTTTTGTCATTGTCTGAGATTATTTAATGTCAAGTGTGCCGGTAAAAAGCCACGCGCGGCTTTTACCTCTTAGAGACTGTCGGGCGCACGTACTCATCCGGAACGCGTGCCGAGCCTCGCAAATCCTCAATTATAGATGTAAAGCGCTCGCGCCCCGCCTGAGGGTCGAGCCGCGACCACCGCTCCAGCAGTTCGGTACGTACCACATAGCTGAACAGTGCGTTAATGTCGAATGGCTCAAAGAAGGTGCGTTCTTCCAGCCAGTTCCACCTAAGCGCATCTATCATACGCTCCTTCTCCACAGGGTCAGTCATTGCGGCACTGCGCATCAGCTCTGGCATATAGTCCAGTTGTGCGCCAAGCCCGAAGTCCTGCTGTGTGGCGTTGCTCAGTATCGACTGCACCACTTCATCATCACCCTGCACATAGTCGCGTAGCATCCAGCCTTGCTGACGGGCGATAAGAGCTGTGAGGACGTTCAGTATGTTGATGTTGAGCTGATACCACTCACTCATAAAACTGTTGCCGCACTTTGCTGCCCATCGATAGTATGCCAGCATGACGGCATCGCGGGCAAACCAGCCGGCTTTACCTTGATTGACATCGTACTGACGCACGTTCTCTATCATGAATGCTGGGTACTCAGGCACATCGAAGCCAGGCTCACGGGCTGCGGCAATCAGAGCTGCAATCTCGTAGGACGACATTGTGCCACGCTCGTCAAAGGCCTCGCCACCCTCCAGCACGTTGACCAGATTCTCGCAGTCGAAGCGCATGAAATAGCACTGCATCAGCTTGCCGTCGGTCTTGGTGAGCTGCCCCTCCAGGTCCTGACGGAGTTGCTTCACGCCCTGTACGGGGTGCGAATCACGCAGCTGCAGCACTGGCAATCCTGTTAGTATACAATAGTAATTGGCCATCTATTCGGTTGAATGTATTTTCGCATTCTGAGCGCGCAGACGTTCAGAACAGCATCTCTATCAGTTGTGGACGCAGGAAGCCCTTGAAGTAGCTCTCCAGCTCCTCTTTGCCGAAGTCCACACGGTAACTTCCATCAGCGGGGGATACGGTAAATGCCGTTGCCAATCCGTTCACCTGCTCAATCTTAACGCCCTTGTCGAGCAGCTGCTTTGCCTCCTGTGCGAAGTAGGCCTTCAGTGCCTGAGCATTGTCTGAACTGACCACGATGTCGCCGTCCTTAACCCACTCTGTTGCTATAGCAACAGCGAGCTTGCCAAGGAACTGCTTGTCGGTGGTCAGCTGCTGTGCGCCATCGGCTGCAATTTTATTTGTTACGACATTAGCGATTTCGCTCTTGAGTGCATTCAGCGCCTGCCCCATATAGAGCTTGAGCTCGCTCTTGGTGTTGGCATCCAACTCGGCTGCCTGCTTTGAAGCCTGCTGGCAGATTGCATCGGCCTGCTTGCGCGCATTGGCCACAATCTGTTCTGCCTGCTGCTGCGCCTCAGCTATAATTTGCTGGGCCTGGGCCTGACCCTTCTCAACGCCCTCTTTGCGGAGTTTCTCGGCAAGTTCTTCAATCTTCTCCATTCTGTGTATATATGTATATATGTTATATGTTTCTGCACACCTGCGCAATATCAACGGCAAAAGTAGACATTATTTGCCCAACGCCCAAACATTACCCCATTTCTTTCTGCTCAACTGCTCCAACTGGTCAATGTTCTGGCTATATCAGATTTGCCTGTATTCACATGCGCAGTAATCGGTTAGCGCTTTACCTTTATGGCCTTCACACCATCATTTGTCGGGATGACAGGATGTATGGTTCCATCTGCATTGAACTCCATTTTGTCGATGCACACTTGACGGTGGAAACCTGGGCCCTTCTCCCTAGGAAGGTATGCGGGGTTGATACGATGATACACTATATACCACTCGTCCTTACCCGGCAACTGCAGGACACTGTTGTGTGCTGTGCCATAGATCTGCTTCTCGGGCTGCTGAATGAGCACGATAGGCTCTGCAGCCACATCAATGGGGCCTAAGGGAGAACTCGATGTACCGTATGCTACGTGATAGTTGGCGGCACCTGTGTCGTCTACGCTCCACATGAAGTAGTATAGGCCATTGCGGTAGAACACATACGGGGCCTCGCGATACTGGTAGGTCTGAAGCGAACCACCCTTCGGGGTAAGTACGCGTGTCGTACCCGGCACAAGACTCACCATATCATCGTTCAGCTCTGCACCAGCCATGTAGCCATTGCCCCAATAGAGGTAGTACTTGCCGCTCACAGGGTCGCAGAATACGTCCACGTCTATCTGCTGACCGTGGTTCACGCCTTCTGGACGGCTATCCAGCATAGGATGTCCAAGGTCGCGGAACGGTCCTGTGGGGTGGTCTGCAACAGCCACACCGATAGCCTTGCGGTCGGACTGCGGGTAGTGCCCACTGTAGTAGAAGAAGTACTTCCACTGTCCATTCACCTTGCGCTCGATAATGGCTGGTGCCCATGCATTGCCCGATGCCCAGGGCACCTGGTCGGTGCCGAGGTCCAGTATGATGCCTTCATGCTTCCAGTCGACCAGATTGTCGGAGCTGAAACATGTGAAGTAATAGCCTCCCCAACCGGCAGCTCCGTCGGTAGTGCTGTATATGTAGAAGCGTCCTGTCTGCTCGCTGTACATCACTTCGGGGTCTGCATGGAACTCCGGCAGAATAGGGTTACCGCTCATGCGTGAAGTCTTGTCTTTGCGTGCTGCTGCAGGTGTAGCAAGTGCCAAAAGGCAGGCTAGGGTGAACAATAAGTGTTTCATAGTCGGGTATAAAGGTTGGTTAGATTCGGTAATCAGTAGTGTGCACGGCTATATGTTCTCACGGTAGAAGTCGAGCATCTCGTAGATCTCGTCCTTCGTAGCTGTCTGGTTGATGTGTATCTGACCCACATCGGACAGCAATGTGAAGTTGATGCTGCCAGCTGTGTTCTTCTTGTCGTGGGTCATGTAGCCATACAGCTGCTCGTACTCACGGCATGTGATGATGAACTGCCCATAGTGTTGCTTCACGAACTGCAGCACCTGCCGCAGCAGCGACTGCGGGAACTGACAGCGCACCGCACTTAGGTACAGTTCGCACACCATGCCCCAGGCTACGGCATATCCATGAAGCACCGTCCGGCCTTCTGCCAGCGCTAAGCTTTCGAAGGCGTGACCTACGGTGTGCCCCAAGTTGAGCGCCTTGCGCATGCCCTGCTCGCGAGGGTCCTGCTCAACGATATGCTCCTTGACCTCCACGCTGCGTGCCACCATGCCTTGCAACGCAGAGAAGTCGGGCTCGGTCAGATCGTAGCGCAGCAGCTCGGCCAGATGGTCCATGTCGGATATCAAGCCGTGCTTGAGCATCTCTGCATAGCCGCTGCAGATGTTGTGCGCGTCAAGCGTGGTTAGGAAACGGGTGTCCAGCAGCACGGTGCAGGATTCATTGAACACTCCTATCTCATTCTTGAGGCCACGGAAGTTAATTGCAGTCTTTCCGCCTACGGCTGCATCCACCATAGAGAGCAGCGTGGTGGGGATATTGATGTAGGCAATACCGCGCTTGAATGTCGATGCAGCGAAGCCTCCAAGGTCCGTGACCATGCCACCGCCCAGGTTTATGAGCAGCGAGTGACGGGTGGCACCACCCTCGCCCAGAGCCGTCCACACCGTAGCCAGTGTGTCCAGTGTCTTGGCCTCATCAGTAGGCGGTATGGTTATCATTGTTGCATCATGCAATATCGGCAGATGCTCTATTTGCGGCCAGCAACAGTCGCATGTCGTTGTGTCTGTCAGCACAAAGACCTTGTCGGGCTGCACAGCTTCGATGGCTGTAGTCAGCTCGACGTGCAGGTCCTTGCAGATTATGATGTCCTTCCTGTCCATTATACATTATATAATTGTAGAGGCACAAGCCTCAGCGCATCGCTCGCCGTCTATTGCAGCCGAGACGATGCCCCCTGCATATCCGGCTCCTTCGCCGCAGGGGTATAGTCCTTCTATGTTTAGCAACTGTAGGCTTGCAGCATCGCGCTCCATCCTCACGGGGGCCGACGTGCGTGTTTCTACACCGATAACCACAGCCTCATTGGTGAGGAAGCCGTGGCTGCGACGGCCGAAGATGCGGAACGCCTCCTGCAGGCGTGTGCTGATGAATGGCGGCATCCAGAAGTGCAGAGGTGATGCTATGAGCCCGGGCGTATAGCTCGACACTGGCAGCTGACTGCTCAGCCGTCCGTTCACGAAGTCGGCCATACGCTGAGCCGGTGCCGTCTGGCGGTAGCCGCCCTGCTGCCAGCAGAGCCGTTCCAGCTGCTCCTGGTAGGCCATCACAGCGAGTGGCGAGTGGCGCAGCTCTGCCGGGACTTCCGATGCTATGTCCTCTGGATGCAGCTCCACCACCATTCCGGAATTCGACCACCGCGAACCTCTATTGCTTGGGCTCATGCCGTTGACCACCACCTGCTCGGCACCAGTAGCTGCCGGCACCACAAACCCTCCGGGGCACATGCAGAATGAGTAGACACCACGGCCCTGCACCTGCTGCACGAAAGAGTACTCTGCCGCTGGCAGCCAGCGTCCGCGCCCCTCCCGGCTGTGGTACTGTATCTGGTCTATGAGATGCGATGGATGCTCCAGTCGTACGCCTACGGCGATGCCTTTGGCCTCGATGCTGAGCCCGCGGTCGTGCATCATGCGGTACACATCGCGTGCCGAGTGGCCTGTGGCCAGTATGACCGGGCCATCGTATGAACGCTGGACGGTGCTTCCATCGGCTTCGTTAGCTATGGCACTCACTCCCACTACCCTGCCCTGCTCAATAGTCAGATCGTCCACACGTGTTTGGAAATGAACCTCGCCTCCACAGCGCATAATCGTAAGCCGCATGTTCTCGATGACACGCGGCAGGCGGTCTGTACCGATGTGCGGATGTGCATCGGCAAGTATGGTTGTAGAGGCTCCGTGCTGGCAGAACACGTTGAGTATCTTCTCGACGGAACCGCGCTTCTTGCTGCGGGTATAGAGCTTGCCGTCTGAGAATGCCCCGGCCCCGCCCTCGCCGAAGGAGTAATTGCTATTGGGGTCTATGCGGTGCTCGCGTGAGATAAGGGCGATGTCGCGCTTGCGCTCATGCACATCCTTGCCTCGCTCTAGCACCACCGGCCTCAGGCCAAGCTCTATCAGCCTCAACGCGGCAAAGAGACCGGCCGGCCCAGCTCCCACGACTATCACCTGCCTGCGCCCCGACACATCGCCATAGCTGGTGGGTACATACTCCAGCTCAGGCAATGGTTCATCCACATAGGCACGCACAGTCAGATTGACCATCACCTGACGTTGCCGTGCGTCTATACTGCGCCGCAGCACCCTCACGCCGGTCAGCTGCTGATGTGCTGTAAGGCCAAGTTCGTTGAGAGCCACCTCGTTCAGGTGGCTCTCATTGGCTGCCTCTCTGGGCAATAGACGCAGGTTCAGGTCACGAAACATGCTGTCTGATGATGGTCTGTTCGCGGTCGGGGCCTACTGATACAATCGTGATGGGGGTATGCAGTTCAGCCTCCAGATAGTCTATGTAGTTGCGGAATGCCTCTGGGAAGTCGGCTGCTGAGGTGATAGCAGACAGATCGGTCTGCCAGCCCTTGATATCCTTGTACACGGCTTGCCAGCCCTCGGTGTCGTATGGCATGTCGGTAGTCGTGACACCATCCTTCTGGTATGCGACACATGCACGTATGGTCTCAAAGCCGTCCAGCACATCGCTCTTCATCATTATCAGCTGCGTGACACCGTTCACCATGATGGCGTACTTCAGCGCCACGAGGTCTATCCATCCGCACCGACGGTTGCGTCCGGTCACGGCTCCGTACTCATGGCCTATCTCGCGAATCTTGTCGCCGGTTTCATCGAACAGCTCCACGGGGAACGGGCCTGCACCGACGCGTGTCGAGTAGGCCTTGAAGATGCCGAACACCTCGCCTATGCGGTTCGGAGCTATGCCAAGTCCGGTGCACACACCACCCGTAGTGGTGCTGGAGGACGACACGAATGGATATGTGCCGTGATCTATGTCGAGCATGGTGCCCTGCGCTCCTTCTGCCAGTATGTTCTTGCCTTCATTGAGCATACGGTTCAGTTCTGCCTCGGTGTCTGTGAGCTGGAACTGGCGCATGTAGTTGATGCCTTCCAGCCAGCGCTGCTCCTCCTCGGTTATGTCATAGTCCGTATAGTGCAGGTCGCGCAACTGCTGTTCGTGGCGAGCCTTCAGCGCAGCGTACTTGGCTTCGAAGTTCTCCAGGATGTCGCCCACACGCAGTCCTGTGCGAGCAGCTTTCTCGCTGTAGGTGGGACCGATGCCCTTGCCTGTGGTGCCAACAGCGTTCTTGCCCTTGGCTGCCTCGTAGGCTCTGTCCAGCACGCGGTGCGTGGGCAGTATCAGATGGGCACGTTTGCTGATGTGCAGCCGGCTGCGCAGGTCGTAGCCTGCAGCCTCAAGCTCCTTGGCCTCGGCCATGAACAGGTCGGGGGCTATCACACAGCCGTTGCCTATGACGTTCAGCTTGCCCTCGTCGAAGATACCTGACGGGATGGAGCGCAGCACGAACTTCTTACCATCGAAGATTATGGTATGGCCGGCATTGGGACCGCCGGCGAAGCGTGCCACCACGTCGTAACGTGGTGTGAACACGTCGACCACCTTACCTTTTCCTTCATCTCCGAACACTATGCCCAGCAGGGCATCTACCTTTCCCTTTTTCATTTATTTTGTGTCTTATGTCATTCATACCTATGTTTCCGAATCGTCGCTGAGCATCACAGATCCAATATCAGCTGCCTGGCCTTGCGACTGGCCTTCTCGCATTGCGGGCACACGCCGTAGACGTACACCACGCGGTGGCTGGGCACAAAACGCCGCGGCCGGTAGCTGGACACGGCCTTCGACAGCTCGCGACTCGTGATGCGGGTGATGCTGTGGCACCGGTTACAGATCTGATAGCTGCATGGGCGGTCGCCGACGACGCGTTCATACAAGGACTGCGACGACGAGAAGGGGTGGCGTATAATCAGATTGGCCTGTTCCAGCAAGCCTATCGTGACATAGAGGGCAGACAGGCTCACCTTGAAGTTTGACTCTATCAGCTGGCGTTGCAAATCGGCCACCCCGAAAATTCCCTCCAACTGATAAACTGCACGCAATATGGCATAGCGCTCCTTCGTCTGACTGAATTTGTGGGTCAGAAGGAACTCACGGAACAAGAGCTTTGCGCGTGCCTGAAGTTGTTCGTTGTCGCTCATACGGCACAAAGTTACGGTATTCTTGTTCATCTGCAAAGAGAATGGCTGGTTTTTTATGGGTTAAGCGTCCCCTTTGGTGACAAGTGTGCAACCCACGCCACTATCGGCACCGCCAGCGGACAGGCAAGATCTTTCCTATACATAGTGTTTTACCAGAATAATCCGTCATTCTGTCATTTTGCGCCCTAACGCGTTGATACTGAGGTAGTGTGCCGCTATGACAGATGTATGACGGAATGACGGATTCGAGATCAAAAAGGGGCGTTTATAGCTTTTTGACCCCAGAAATCATTGGACAATATATGCTATATCTCCTTATGGACGGACGTTGGCTGTAAGGACCTGCTTCGTGCATGTCCGAGCACATCCGCCGTGTATGTCGCTGTCTAACGTGTTCGACGATGTTGTCCAACGCGTTGGACAGCTCTCGACAACAGCATGATGGTAGATTGCTGCAACGCGACGCAGAGTTTTGGGCATCGTGGAAAAAGATTGTGCGGAGCGATTTTATCCCCTAAAGTATGGAGCGAACACTCTTTTTTGTATCTTTGCGGGCAAGATGGTATGCCACACAAAAATACTTCCGCCATGCGACAAGCCATAAGACCACTCCTCGCTATTTGTTTAGGCCTCATGCTGGCGGCCTCGTGCCACAGCGGCACCGATGCTACCCAGCCGCAGCCCGCGACAGCCGAGCAGTGGCAACAGCGTGCAGCCGACGAAGCAACAAGGGCTGACAACTGGCGGATAACATTCTGGCTGATGGCGGTAATCGTCGTATTGCTGTGCGTCTTCGAGCGGTGGCGACTGGTGCGCAAGATATGGAAGCGCAACGCTCAGCTCAGAGAAGCGCTGGAGCACGCCGACGAGAGCAACCGCATGAAGGCTGCATTCATTCGCAACATGAGCCACGAGATACGCACGCCGCTGAATGCCATCAACGGCTTCTCGCAGGTGCTCTGCGACCCCAGCATGGAGTTCAACAAGGAGGAGAAGAGGCAGATGAAGCACAGCATATCGGAGAACGTGCAGGGCATCACCATAATCATCAACGAGCTACTGGAGCTTGCCAAGGAGGAAAGCAAGGTTGACCACAGCTCATTCACGCACGTGCTGGTGAACGAGACCTGCCAGCAGGCACTGGATGCCGCACAGGTCAACAATACCAACAAGCTGAAGCTCATCTTCCATTCCGAGCTGCCCGACAGCTTCTATGTGAGGACTGACATCGCCGTGCTCCGGCAGATTCTCGACCAGCTGATTGCCGACTCGTTGCTCTACACCCCATCGGGACACGTAGCCATATACTGCTCTCACATCAAACACGGCATCATGCTCAGCATCGAGGACACCGGCGTGGGTGTGCCCGAAGAGCGGCGCGAGCACCTGTTCGACAGCTACATCAGCATGGAGGACTTCAAGAGTGGGCTGGGCCTGAAACTGGCCACATGCCGCCGACTGGCCAAAGCTCTGGGCGGTGACCTGAGCTACGACCCACAGTATGCACCCGGTTCGCGATTCGTACTACAACTGCCTACATAGCAATGAGAAGACACATACTTTCCTTACTGGCCGCACTCACGCTGAACTGCTGCACCTCTCTGATTGCCCAGACAATTATTGTGGGGAGCTACAACATACGCTATCGCAACGACGAGGACAGCCTGCGTGGGCACATCTGGCAACGCAGATGCCAGGTAATCAGCGACTTAATCAATTGGGAACGCCCCATCGTGTGGGGCGCGCAGGAGGTGCTGCACAGTCAGCTGCTCGATCTCATGCAGCACCTTGACGGCTACGGCTACATCGGAGTAGGACGCGACGATGGGCGCACCAAGGGAGAGTATGCAGCCATCTTCTATCGCACTGACGATGTGGAGCTCATCGACAATGGACACTTCTGGCTCAACGAGCAACCGGACCGCCCCGTCAAGGGATGGGATGCCGCCTGCGTGCGCATCTGCACCTGGGGACATTTCAAGGTGCGGGCCACAGGGCAGGAGTTCCTGTTCTTCAACCTGCACATGGACCACGTGGGGACCGTGGCACGGCGAGAGTCGGCACAGCTGGTCATGCAGCGCATCAGCGAGATGGCTACCCGTCAGCAGGACGGAAAGCCGCTGCCCACAATCCTGACAGGCGATTTCAACGTTGACCAGCAGGATGAAATATACAGCATCTTCACCTCGTCGGGTCTGCTCAAGGACACATACGAGGCTGCCCGACTGAGGTTTGCCGAGAACGGCACCTTCCACGGCTACCACCCGGAGCGCCATACAGCATCGCGCATAGACCATATCTTTGTAACGCTCGACGTAGCTGTAGATGCCTACGCAGCACGCACCGATGCCTACTGGACACCGCAGGACGACGGGCAGCACAGCCTAAGGCACCCGTCGGACCACTACCCCATCTTCGCACGTATCACACTTCGAAGCAATGACTGAGCACTTTGATGTCATAGTTGTAGGCGCTGGCCACGCAGGATGCGAGGCGGCACACGCAGCCGCCACGATGGGAGCCAGAACGCTGCTCATCACAATGGACATGAACAAAATTGCACAGATGTCGTGCAATCCTGCCGTGGGTGGCATTGCCAAAGGACAGATTGTGCGCGAGGTCGATGCGCTGGGAGGAATGATGGGTATCGTGACCGACCGCACAGCCATACAGTTCCGGATGCTGAACCAATCGAAGGGACCTGCCATGTGGAGCCCCCGTGCACAGTGTGACCGGGGCAGATTCATCTGGGCGTGGCGCGAGGTGCTAGAGAACACTCCGAACCTATGCATCTGGCAGGATCAGGCTCGTAGGATTATCGTTGAAAAGGGAGAAAACGGAGACGCTGCCACAGTAATCCGCGGTGTGGAAACCTATCTGGGCATGACGTTCACAGCACGGGCCGTAGTCATCACCGCGGGCACCTTCTTGAATGGTCTCATGCACATAGGGCGCACAAAGCTGCCGGGCGGGCGCTGTGCCGAACCGCCATCGCTCGAACTGGCCGAAAGCATCGAGGCGCAGGGCATTAGGAGAGGACGCATGAAGACCGGCACGCCAGTACGCATAGACGCACGCAGCGTGGACTTCAGCCTGATGGAGCGGCAGGATGGCGACGACACCAGAGTGCACTTTTCATATATGAGTACAACGGGCACGCAGCCGGAATCAGCAACGCTGCCACAGTTGCCGTGCTGGATCACCTACACCAACGAGGCTGTGCACGAGCGTCTGCGGCAGGGCCTGCCTGACTCTCCACTATACAACGGGCAGATTCAAAGTATCGGTCCGCGCTACTGTCCGAGCATCGAGACAAAGCTGGTGACATTTCCCGACCGAGAACAGCACCAGCTGTTCTTGGAGCCGGAGGGAGTGAACACACAGGAATACTACCTCAATGGATTCTCATCATCGCTGCCCATAGATGTACAGATAGAAGCCCTCAAGCTCATTCCGGCTTTCCGCAATCTTCGCATCTACCGGCCTGGATATGCCATTGAGTACGATTTCTTCGACCCTACACAACTTCACCATACGTTGGAATCAAGGCTTGTCGACGGGCTGTTCATGGCTGGTCAGGTAAATGGAACCACCGGCTACGAGGAAGCTGCAGGGCAAGGCATTGTCGCTGGAATAAATGCCGCGCTGAAGTGTGCAGGCACAGGCAAGTTCACTATGCGGCGCGATGAATCATATATAGGTGTACTCATCGACGACCTTGTAATAAAGGGGGTCGACGAGCCGTACCGCATGTTCACCTCCAGAGCAGAGTTCCGCATACTGCTAAGACAGGACAACGCTGACACACGCCTCACGCAACGCAGCTACGACCTGGGGCTGGCCTCGACAGAGCGAATGAATCTGTGGAACGAGAAGGCAAAAAACATCGATAGAATCATCCATTTCTGCGAATTGCTGTCAGTACGCTTAGACACCATAAACAGCATCATGGATAGCCTCGCTCTGCCACCAATGACGAGAGGATGCAAGCTCATTGAGCTGATGGCCCGGCCAGAGTTGTCATTCGCCAAACTGACACCACACATACCGCCATTGGCATCCTTCCTTGACGGCATAAATGACAGAAGAGACGAAATAATCGAGGAAGCAGAGGTCGCTATCAAGTACCAAGGGTACATTGCACGCGAGCAGGAACAGGCAAGCAAGATGCAGCGCCTCGAAGACATACACATCCGCGGACACTTCAACTATGCCTCCCTACAGAGCATATCTACCGAGGGCAGGCAGAAGCTGTTACGCCACGACCCCGAAACACTAGGCCAGGCATCACGCATACCTGGTGTGTCGCCGTCTGATGTGAGCGTGCTCCTTGTACTCCTAGGCAGATGACACCGCACGACAAAGGAAGCTATAGTCCTCGATGGAATCGGCCGTTTCACGTGAAACCAACATAACGCTATCACACAATAGAAGCACTTTTTACGCGCCACAGCATAGCCTCTTTCGCATTATCGCATAATCTATTTCAAACTATAACACACAAGGCATGAACAACGAGTATCTATTGAAGCACTTACGGAATGTGCCCGACTTCCCAATCCCAGGGATACAATTTAAGGATGTGAGCACCCTGTATAAGAACAGCAAGTGTCTTCGCATCATGGTCAACGAGCTGTACGAAATGTATAAGGATAAAGACATCACCAAGGTTGTTGGCATCGAAAGCCGCGGCTTCGTCGTAGGCGCAGCGCTGGCATACAAACTTGGCGCAGGGTTTGTGATGTGCAGAAAACCCGGTAAACTACCTGCCGAGACACGCAAAGAGACCTACATGAAGGAGTACGGCAAGGACACCGTTGAGATTCACACAGACGCTATAGAGGCAAAAGATGTGGTACTGCTGCACGACGATCTGCTTGCTACAGGAGGCTCCATGCTGGCCGCACTAAACCTCGTAAAGCAGTTCAATCCCCAAAAGACATACATCAACTTCATTATTGAACTGACTGGCGAGGGGCTCAACGGACGTGCCGTATTCCATGATGACACCGAAATAACAACACTTATTCGTATATAGACAAGGTACACGACCCAAAGGAAAGAGCATCATAGATAGCTATATATCCTTCACTAAGTCATAGCAGGTCGTTCAACAAACTATCCAGAAAGGCAATGGAACAAAGCCGCGAAGAGCATATAAAAAGCATTTTGCAACGACTACCCGAGGCACCAGGAAGCTATCAATACTTCGATTCATCGGGCATCGTAATATATGTAGGCAAGGCGAAGAATCTCAAGCGGCGTGTATCAAGCTACTTCAACCGCGAGCACGACTCACGGAAGACGGCAATACTCGTGTCCAAGATTGCCGATATACACTACACCGTAGTGAAGAGCGAGGCTGAGGCATTGCTGCTGGAGAACCAGCTGATAAAGAAGTTCCAACCTCGCTACAACGTGCTGCTCAAGGATGGCAAGAGCTACCCCAGCATAGCGGTGACACGTGAATACCTGCCGCGAATCTTCAAAACAAGACAGCGCGACCGCAAAGGAGCCGACTACTTCGGGCCGTACAGCCATATTCCGACACTGAATGGACTGCTCGAACTGTTCAAACAACTATACCCCCTGCGCCGCTGCCACCAACCAATGACGCGTGAAGGAGTAGAGCAAGGAAAGTACAAGCTATGCCTGGAGTACCACATGAAGAACTGCCTCGGACCATGCGTGGGGCTACAGTCTCAGCAGGAATACCTAAGCTATATAGAGGCCGCCAAGAGAATACTCAAGGGCGATACAGCAGCCCTGCGCCGCGAGATGCTGGAGGAGATGAAGCGGCTTGCAGAGGAGATGCGGTTCGAGGAAGCACAAGTTCTCAAGCAACGTTACGACCTCATCACGTCACACCAGGAAAAGAGTCAGGTAATCACAAGCAGCACCCACAACATCGATGTATTCAACATCGACACAGACGAGAAGATAGCCTACATCAACTACCTTCACGTTGTGGAGGGCGCCATCACACAAGCCTTCACCTTCGAATACCGTAAGAAGCTAGACGAAGAACCCGACGAGCTACTGGTACGCGGCATCATGGATATGCGTGATAGGTGGAGCAGTCAGGCAAAGGAGATAGTTGTACCGTTCCATGTGGAACTACCCCTTAACGAGCTGATTATTACCGTACCTAACCGCGGTGATAAGAGACACTTACTTGAACTGTCGGAGCTCAATGTGAGGCAGTACAAGCTCGATCGCCTCAAACAAGCGGACAAGCTAAACCCAGAGCAGAAGGCCGTGAGGCTGATGAAGGAGATACAGGAGCACCTGCAGCTCCCCACCCTACCCTACACTATCGAATGCTTCGACAACTCCAACATATCCGGTACCGACGCTGTGGCAGGTTGTGTAGTATTCAAGAAGTGCAAGCCCAGCAAGGATGATTACAGGAAATATAACATCAAGACGGTGGTCGGACCAGACGACTACGCCTCCATGAAGGAGGTTGTAAGACGTAGGTACAGCCGCATGAAGGATGAGGGGACACCACTACCAGACCTCATCATCACCGACGGTGGAACGGGGCAAATGAACGTGGTGCGTGCCGTCGTAGAGGGTGAATTAGGGCTGAATATACCCATAGCAGGACTAGCCAAGGATGATCGCCACAGGACACACCAGCTACTCATCGGCAACCCACCAATGGCTGTTCAGCTGAAGCAGGACTCAGCCCTATTCCATCTCTTGACGCGCATACAGGATGAGGTACACCGCTTCGCCATCACTTTCCACCGCGACAAGCGCAGCAAGCGACAGCTTCACTCGGAACTCGACAGCATCAACGGCATTGGAGCGAAGACCAAAGAAAAGCTGCTTCGGGCATTCAAGAGCGTGAAGCGCATCCGCGAGGCACGCCTTGACGAGGTGGCCTCAGTGATAGGAGAAAGCAAGGCCAAAACCGTCAAGGAAGTATTACAACAGGGCGGATGAGGCATTGTAACAAGGGCAATTAGGCGCAATATCAAAGGTAATGACGCGTAACTACAAAAGTAATCCTGCGCTGCAACAAGCTCAATTGTAACTATAATAATTCCATACATTGCCGCACAAAATATGTTATTATTTGGTATAAAAGCCTTACTTTTGTGGCAAATAACACAAATATGAGGGCTGTAATACAACGTGCAAATGGTGCCAGCGTGACCATAGAAGGCAGAGTGAATGCCGAGTTCGGCGGTCGCGGACTTATGGTTCTGCTCGGCGTGGAGGAAAGCGACACGCCAGAGGATGTGGAATGGCTGGCTCACAAGATATGCAACCTGCGCATATTCGATGACGAGGCTGGCGTAATGAACCTTAGCGTGAAGGATATCGATGCCATGACAGAGCATCGTGAAGGCAACGTCATAGTGGTCAGCCAGTTCACGCTGTTCGCCTCATACAAGAAAGGAAACCGCCCATCGTGGCTGCGTGCCGCTGGCCACGAACACGCCATACCGTTGTACGAAGCCTTTTTAGCGCAGATTTCCACCGCTTTGGGCAAGCCTGCGGGACACGGTGAATTCGGCGCTAATATGGGTGTTAAACTCACAAATGACGGTCCCGTAACCATCGTGATGGACACGCACAACAGGGAATAAGGGGGGGAGATAAAGAATGAAAGAATGATGAATGAAGAATGAGAGTATACTTGAATAGAAGTACAACACATCTTATACAACTACGAACCTAATACATAATACACTATGCCAGAACTATCACTTAAGCGCGAGGAGATGCCTATGCACAGCAAATACGACCAGGCACTTGCGAAGTACAACCTGAACATCCACGATGACGATGTACGCGCAGCAGTAAAGAAGCTGATTGACAAGCACTTGCAAGAGAACAACACAGCAGCAGTCAAAGAGTTTCTCATGGGCAGCGTGGAGCTTACCACACTGAAGACCACGGACTCTGAGGAGAGCGTGCTAAAGTTCACCGAGCGTGTCAACGACTTCGCTACAGCCTACCCTGCCCTACCCCACGTGGCTACCATCTGCATCTATCCATGCTTCGCACAGATTGTGTCGCAGAGCCTCGAAGTGGACAGCGTTGAGGTTGCATGTGTGAGCGGATCGTTCCCATCGTCCCAGGCCCTGCTCGAAGTGAAGGTTGCAGAGACAGCACTGGCCGTACACGACGGCGCCACGGAGATAGACATCGTGATGAGTGTGGGCAAATACCTGAGTGGCGACTACGAGACGCTGACCGATGAAATCTCAGAACTTAAAGCCGTGTGCGGCGAGCATAAGATGAAGGTGATACTGGAGACAGGACTGCTACCATCGTATGCCGACGTGAAGCGTGCATCGCTGCTGGCAATGTATGCCGGTGCCGACTACATCAAGACATCTACCGGCAAGGAGAAGCCAGCAGCTACACCTGAAGCTGCCTACGTGATGTGTCAGGCCATCAAGGAGTACTACGACGAGACGGGCATACAGGTCGGCTTCAAGCCAGCTGGCGGTCTCAACACCGTGGAGGATGCACTCACCTACTACACCATAGTCAAGGAAGTGCTCGGCGAGAAGTGGCTGACCAACCAGTGGTTCCGTCTCGGCACATCACGTCTGGCCAACCTGCTGCTCAGCGAGGTGACGGGCAAGGAGACAAAGTTTTTCTAATGTCTCGCCGCTGCAAAGATTTTGTCTCACTACAGCACTGATTTTGACCGTTTGAGGTTGTAAAATTCCGATGTCACGGCCGAGATGTGCAATTTTGCGCGAATCTCAGAGCACAACATGCGAGGCTAACATTCAGTGTAGCAAGCCTTTAGCCCAAATAATTTGTGCTGACGAAATCGCTCAATCTGTGCAAAGGAGCCCCAAAAGCCCCTCTCACGGCACCGCCAGGCACGACTATCCAAAAGTTGCACCACGGTGCAATGACATTTGGAGCACGCTGCAACTAAAGTTGCACCGCGGTGCAGCTTAAGTTGGAGCACGGTGCAAATAACTCTCCACCGCGGTGCAACATTCATTGCACCGCGGTGGAGTTTTTTGATGATAAAGTAAGGGAATCTTGCCTACACTATCTCTGTGCCACCATCGAGGTTATCATAGCGGGTGATGACCACACGACTGACACCACGCCTGATGCACTGTAGTGCATTTTCCAGTTTGGGTATCATGCCACCCTGAACCGTTCCGTCGCTCACCAACTGGTGGAACGTTGGTTCGTCAATCCTGGCAATCAGACTTGTCGCATCGGCAGCATCTCGCATCACACCCGGCAGCTCGAAGCAGTAGGTGAGCGTGACACCACTCCCCTGCCCTGCTGCGGCAGCAACTGCTGTGGCAACTGTGGCAGCCATTGTGTCGGCATTGGTGTTGAGCATGTGCCCCTTGCCATCGTGCGTCAATGGCGCTATCACAGGAGTGATGCCCTGCCCGAGAAGCGTAAGCAGCGTCTGTCCATCGGCAGCATCGACATCGCCCACCCATCCGAAGTCCACACCTTGAGCAGTGATTGGGCGACGATGAGCCCTAACGACATTGAGGTCGGCACCTGTCAGCCCCAACGCATTGATACCACGCGACTGCAGCTCAGCCACGATGTGCTTGTTGACCAAGCCTCCGTAGACCATCGTGACAATGTCTATCATCTGGTCATCTGTGACACGACGGCCTTCAATCATTGTGGTCTGTACACCCAGTCGCTCGGCCATCTTGGTGGCAGAACGGCCGCCTCCATGCACCAATATCTTCATGCCCTCAAGCCGCTTGAAGCCGTCGAGCAGCGTCTGCAAGGTGTCGGGGTTCTCTACTACAGCACCCCCGACCTTGATGATGTTTATCTTGCTCATTCCAGGTATGTGTATCCGTACAATCCGCTACGATAGTTGCTCAGAAACTCCTTGCCTTCCTCCAGGGTGATACGTCCCTGCTGCACGCTCTTGCTCACCCAGCTCTCCAGGCGTCGTACCAGCTTCTTCGGCTCGTACTGCACGTATTCCAGCACGTCGGCCACCGTCTCGCCGTCTATCATCTGATCCACTGAGTAGCCGTTGCCATCAACGGAGATATGCACAGCATTGGTGTCGCCGAACAGGTTATGAAGGTCGCCCAGAATCTCCTGGTACGCACCCACGAGGAACACTGCAAGGTAGTACTTCTCGCCTTTGCGCAGGGTGTGTACGGGCAGCGAATGGCTCTGCATGGACGATGTGACGAACGACGTTATCTTACCGTCGCTGTCGCACGTTATGTCCTGCAGTGTAGCCTGACGCTGCGGACGCTCGTCCAGACGCTGTATGGGCATTATCGGGAACAGCTGGTCAATCGACCACGAGTCCGGCAGGCTCTGAAACAGAGAGAAGTTGCAGAAGTACTTGTCGGCCAGCAACTTATCCAGCGACAGTAGCTCTTCGGGTATGTGTTTCTGCTGGCTGGCCAGCATATTCACCTCGCGCATCACACTCCAGTACATCTGCTCTATCTGCGAACGCGTCTTCAGGTCCACAAGTCCGTGGCTGAACAGTTCGAGCGCTTCCTCACGGATTTGCTGCGCATCGTGCCAGTTCTCCAGCAGTGCGCGCGGTGAGAGGTTATCCCAGACCTTGTACAGCTCCTTGGTCAGCTCGTGTGCATCGGGGTCTGGTTCGAACTCCTCGTCCATCTGCGGCAACGCTGCAGTCTCCAGCACTTCGAGGATGAGCACACTGTGGTGTGCCGCCAGAGAGCGTCCGCTTTCAGTGATGAGGTTGGGATGCGGTATGCCGTGTTTGTCGGCCACGTCCACAAACGTGGACACTACATCATTCACATACTCCTGCACGCTGTAGTTCACAGAGCTCTCGCTATTGCTGCTGCGAGTACCGTCGTAGTCCACTCCAAGGCCACCGCCGCAATCCACGAACTCCACGTTGAATCCCAGCTTGTGCAGCTGTACATAGAACTGGCTGGCTTCGCGCACAGCGGTCTGAATGTGGCGTATCTTCGTCACCTGACTGCCTATATGGAAGTGTATGAGCTTCAGCGAGTTGCGCATACCTGCGTCCTCCAGGCGCTGCAGGGCTTCCAGCAGCTCTGAGCTGGTCAGCCCGAACTTGGATGCATCGCCTCCGCTGTCCTCCCATTTGCCACTGCCCGATGACGCCAGCTTGATGCGTATGCCGATGTTGGGCTGCACGCCCAGCTTCTTGCTCACATCGCGTATGATGTCCAGCTCGTTGAGCTTCTCCACCACCAGATATATTCTCTTGCCCAGCTTCTGCGCCAGCAGAGCGAGCTCTATGTAGCTGCGGTCTTTGTAGCCGTTGCAGATGATTGGCGAACTGCTGTCGGTATTGAAAGCCAGTACAGCGTGCAACTCAGGCTTGGAGCCGGCCTCCAGTCCCAGATTAAACTTCTTTCCGTGGCTTATGACCTCTTCCACCACCGGCCTCATCTGGTTCACTTTAATGGGATAGATGACGTAGTTTTCAGCCTGATAGTGATACTCTTTCGCAGCCTGC
>CALEPV010000081.1 GCA_937910905.1 uncultured Prevotellaceae bacterium | reverse complement strand
GGAGTTCAGACGTGTGCTCTTCCGATCTGGCGACACGCGGGCGCCGCACTTCGGCCGCACGGCGCGGCTCGCGCAGACGCCGATAGGCGTACAGGCATTGAGACGAAACGACTATAAGGAAGGAGGGCATTATGAGCGACATGACACAAGAGCAACGCGATGAGGCTATGGTGCAGGTTGCCTATCAGCAACTCATTGACACATATCTCGCGTCGCCACACCGCAAGAAGGTGGACCTTATCAGCAAGGCTTTCAACTTCGCCAAGCAGGCGCACAAGGGTGTGCGCAGGCTGTCGGGTGAACCGTATATCATGCATCCGCTGGCCGTGGCGCAGATAGCCTGCGGCGAGATAGGCCTGGGCAGCACCAGCATCTGCTCCGCTCTGCTGCACGATGTGGTGGAGGACACAGAGTACACGGTGGACGACTTGGCCAACATCTTCGGTCCTAAGATAGCCCAGATTGTTGACGGCCTCACCAAAATATCAGGCGGTATATTCGGCGACAAGGCATCTGCACAGGCCGAGTCGTTCAAGAAGCTGCTGCTCACGATGAGCGACGACATACGCGTGATACTCATCAAGATCAGCGACCGCCTGCACAACATGCGCACACTCGGCTCCCAGCCTGCCCACAAGCAGTACAAGATCGCAGGCGAGACGCTGTACATATATGCTCCACTGGCCCACAGGCTGGGCCTGAATCTCATCAAGGAAGAACTGGAAGACCTCAGCTTTCGCTACGAACACCCCGAGCAGCATGAGCAGATCAGCCGTCAGATAGAGGCCATGCGCCCTGAACTGAAGCAGGCATTCACCAACTTCATAGAGCCAATCAGCGCCCGTCTGGACAAGATGGGCTTCCACTACGAGATACGTGAGCGCATCAAGCGGCCATACAGCATCTGGACCAAGATGCAGAACAAGCATGTGACCTTCGACGAGGTCTACGACCTGCTGGCTGCGCGCATCATCTTCGACCCCATAGATGCCGACAATGAGATAGGTGAGTGCTGGCAGATATACGGCGCATGTACTAGTATATACGATGAGCATCCCGACCGCACGCGCAACTGGCTGAAACGCCCCAAGGCCAATGGCTACCAGGCTCTGCACACCACGCTGATGAGCCGCATCAACGAGCACGAGGGCCGCTGGATAGAGGTGCAGATACGCTCGCGCCGCATGGACGAGATAGCCGAGCGCGGCTTCGCAGCCCACTGGAAGTACAAGGACGGCAACAAGGACAACACCGCCTCGGAGACCGAGCTGGACAAGTGGCTGTCTACCATCAAGGAGATACTGGACGACCCGCAGCCGTCGGCAATGGACTTCCTGGACACCATCAAGCTGAACCTCTATGCATCCGAGATACTGGTGGTGACGCCGAAGGGCGAGTTCCGCACCATGCCGGCAGGCTGTACGGCGCTCGACTTCGCATTCAGCATACACACCTTCGTAGGCACCCATTGCATGGGCGCGAAGGTCAACCACCAGCTTGTGCCCATCAGCCACAAGCTGAAGAGCGGCGACCAGGTAGAGATACTTACCTCGTCGCAGATGCGCGTTGAGAAATCGTGGCTGCAGTTTGCCACCACCGCCAAGGCCAAGAACAAGATTGAGGCTATACTGCGCCGCAAGCGTCGCGAGCAGCAGAAGGCGGGCGAGGAAACTGTAGTGACATGGTTCGAGAGCCACGACCTGCAGCCCACAAGCGTGTTCATGGACCGTCTGTGTACCATCCACAACCAGACGTCGCGCGAGGACCTATTCGCCGACGTCGGCTCAGGCATACTGACACTCTCCGATGCCGATGCTGATGCCGTGCAGCACGAGATAACGCCCGACCGCCCGAAGTCACGCAGCTGGAAGCGCTTCATACCGTTTGTGAAGGACAAGCCGCAGGTCGAGACCGCGACAGAGGATACTGCCGTTCCGATGCCCACCATCAACAAGAAGCAGCCTGTGGTGCTCAACGAGTCCAATCTGTCGCACTTCGTGTTCTGTCCGGAGTGCCAGCCTATACCAGGCGACGACATACTGGGCTACCTTGACGACCGCAACCGCGTGACCATACACAAGCGCCAGTGCGCCATAGCCGACAAGCTGAAGACCAGTCAGGGCAATCGTATACTGGCAGCGCAGTGGGACATGCATAGGCAGATGACCTTCTCGGCTACCGTACATATCGAAGGTATAGACCGTGTAGGCATACTGCGCAGCCTCACCGATGTGCTGACGCGCGACTTCAACATCAACGTGCGCAGGTTGGCCATCGACACCAACGACGGTATCTTTCAGGGCAACATCGAGCTCAGCGTCTACGATGCAGATGACCTGGCCTCGATAATTAAGAACATACGCAATATCAATGGCCTTGAAGAGGTGATACGCATATCGTAAACATATACATTATTATATATATGAAAAAGAAGTTCCTACTTGTGGCCACAATAATGACCGCTGTGTCAAGCCCCGCCACAATGACCAGCTGCAGTGAAGACGAAATCAATACCGCTCTACAGATACTGGAGCTCTTCCTGTCGGGAAATGAGCTGTCGGGCACAGCCTGGATCACGCAGGACAGCATGTTCGCTATCGAATTCACTAACGGTACATCAGGCAATCTCTACGATGGCACCAGCACAGCAATCCCCTTCACCTACGTGCTGGACACTGAGAACAACACGCTGACACTGACTTACTCCGACAACAGCTCGGAGGTTATGACAGTCGTTACGTACACCGCCAACGAAGTGCTGCAACTCAAGCGCTCCAATGGCAAGACCTACGAACTCTATCCATTCAGCGATGCGGAGGAGTAGTCCACTCCCTATGTAAGCCCGTCCAGCTCTCGCTTCAGTTCCATGAGCTGGGCGCGCACATTTTGTAAGCGATCCATGAGGTCACTGCTGTCCTTGGCTCCCTGCTTGTTGCGATGCAGCAGCTCGCGTGCTGTGGACAGCTTCATGTTGCGCACCTTCACCAGGTCGTATACCAAGCGAATCTCCTCGATATCCTCCTTGGTGTAGCGGCGCACGTTGTTGCCGCTCTTGCGAGGCTTGATGCTGGGAAACTCCTTCTCCCAGAAACGCAGGTTCGAAGCCGAGATGCCGAACATCTCACTCACCTCAGTAATGCTGTAGAATGTCTTTAGCTCTTTGTTTGTGTTGAGTGCCATAGCGATATTCATTACTTTACGGCAAAGGTATTAATAATCCCTGATACCAAAAACAAAATCCTGCGCTTTGAGCTGAAAATATGTGCAGAACCCTCTATGTATTAATAGGAAACTATTAACTTTGCGCCGAAAAACACAAAGAATACTCAATATGCGACACCTTGGTAGAACGCTGGTGACATTGGCAGCATTGCTGATGGGCACCTTGGTATCGGCACAGACCGATGTGACTGGCACATATATAGTTAACCCATCGTTTGAGGACGATGCAGCATCATGCACAGACGCCACGAAGAAGAGCGAAAGCAACGACGGCCTGCGCGGATGGGACGTAACCTCAATCACAGGTTGGACCACTACGCGTCCAGACAAGCAGCTGCTCATCACGGCCGACTGCTTCACGGACAACAACTTCGGCAGCACGGCGATAGCCGATGGCAAGTACGCTCTGTTCCAGCGCAACGGCTGGAGCGATGCGACCTCCACCATACGCCAGACCACAAAGGCGCTGGCTGCAGGCAGCTATCTGCTTCGCTTCAAGACCAAGGCATTCTATGCGAACTCAGCCACCAGCTCTGTTGCTGTGCGTGTCGTAGCTGGCTCTACTACTGTTGGCAGTACCAGCTTCGGCTTCAATCAGGGCTCCGCTGGATGTATGGCATCGTCGGCATGGGACGATCAGCAGGTGCGCTTCAAGCTCGATGCAACCCAGGCAGTCGACATCGAGCTGAGCATCACGTGGGTGAGCGGCGGCAGTCAGATAGCTATCGACGATGTGCGGCTCGTGGCTGTGCCCGACGACTATGTGGAACCGAACATTATCGGTGGCCGCGAAACCGATGTCGCATCACCGACTGAGGGCGTCATCACACACGACTTCGTCAGCGAGGCCGATATGATGGAGGGCTTGCTGCAGATGCTGGCCAATCACAGCCAGTACGCCAAGAATATATGGTTCAAGTGCCAGGCACCCAACTCGGCCGGCGAGGATTGCGGCTACTTCAAGGCCAACAGTGCAGGTCAGAACAACGAGGACGGCGTACGCACCAATGCTGACTTCTCAATGATATGCGCCTTCCTGTACAAGTACGCTCGCGGCAAGGTCACGCTGCCGGCTGGTGTCACGTGGGCCGACATACACGACATGGCTGTGCAGAGCCTGGTGTTCGGCTACTCCACCCACAAGGCCAACAAGCTGAAGGTGACTAGCAATAATGCTTACTGGGGCAGTGTTAGCACCAGCGATGCCGTGTGGGAAAGCTCTCTCTGGGCCATGAGCCTTGCATACAGCAGCTACTTCCTGCAGGATGAGCTGTCCGCAGCGCAGAAGACATACATATATAATATGATAAAGGCCGAGTGCAACTATGAGCTCTATCGCAGCATACCTACCGGCTATGCGGGTGACACCAAAGCGGAGGAGAACGGATGGGAGGCCGACATCCTGGCCTGCGCCCTGGGCCTGTACCCCGACGATGCTTTGGCCAAGCAGTGGTTTGACCGCTTGCGCCTGTTTGCTATCAACAGCTATTCGCAGGCCGACGATGTTGCCGACAACACTGTGATAGACCCCACATACGACCAGACCACAGTTGCCGACCTGTATCGCGGGCAGAATCTCTACGACGACTACACCCTTCAGAACCACAACTACTTCCATACATCATATCAGAACGTGGTGATGCAGGAGCTGGGCGAAGCTCATCTGGCCATGCTGCTGTTCCAGGGTGCCAGCCCCAAGTGGAGCACCAATGCGCTGATGCACAACCAGCAGCACGTGATGACCGATGTGCTGGCGCGTCTGGCTCTGGCCGATGGCGAGCTGGCAATGCCCAACGGCAACGACTGGAGCATGTTCCTATACGACCAAATCACATCCTACTCCACAGCCGCCTGCTTCCTTCGTGATGCCGATGCCCTGCTGCTGGAGAATATGGCCTATAAGTACATCAAGGCACGTCAGACCACTACGACCGACGGCTCGTGGCTGCTGCGCTCCGACATCGGACCGCGACGTATGGGCGTTGAGGCTCATCGTGTGATGATGACCTATCTGATGCATCTGCAGGCGTCTACAGCCAACCTGCGTCCAACCACATGGGATGCCTTCAGTGCGAAGACGCAGGATGCATATGTGTTCAAGACACAGAACATCGTGCGTGCCAGCTCGAAGGACCGTTTCGTATGCTTCTCATGGAGCAACGGCCTAGGCAGCTACACAGGCTATTTCGCTGACACAACCCCCGACCGCAATAAGATCATCAGCCCATACAAGGCCAACAATACAGGCAACATCATAGGCTGGTACAACGTCAGCGGCAAGGGCACCAATGCCACACCGACAGTCAGCGGCATATATGACCTGCACGAGAATGCCTTCACGATGAATGGTCGCCTCAACACCAATGATGCCACATTGGAGAACAGCTTCGTGTTGGCCGCTACGCGCGGCAATGCCGTAATATATATGAATAATGTACGTGGCCTGGCCGCAGGTACTATCACTGGGCGCAGGGGTGGTATGCTGGCGGTGACTACAGACCCCTTCACTCGCCCACAGCGTACGCTGTACTATGCCGGCGGACGTGTGCAGACAGATGGCACGCGCACCACAGAGCTCGAAACCACATGGGCCAACATCGACAATAGCGTGGGCATTGTCACGCTTGGTGGAACCGGTCGTATGGCATTCGGCGAGCAGGCCAACGCCAACTCGGTTCTTGTGTCCAAGTTCTATCCGCTGTACAGCGTGCAGAACGAGTCCTTCACCGCTGGCAAGGACATAGACCGTTCGGCAGTCATATACTACAGTAAGGTGGACAGCGTCACCACGGCAAGCCTGCAGGAGCAGGCCGTGAGTCTGACCTCGCAACTGCCCGATGGGTGGAACGGCCTCATATGTGCCGACCCCGACGGCACGCGCTACTTGCTGCTTGCCAACTTCAACGGCGGTTCAGCTAACCGCGCAACACTCCAGGGGCTGACCTTCGAGGGGCTGGGCGCACCAGTGCTGTCCGAAGAGACCACCATCAGCGGCGATGTAGCTACCTGCACCATCGGTCTGGATAAGGACCACAGCCTGATGCAGCCTCTGACGGTGTTCGTCAGTGGCGGCAATGTGGTGGCTAATACCTTCAACCGCTACGATGACAGCCAGTTCTATGTACGCACTGCAGGCAATGCGACACAGCATATCACAGTGACCTACCTGCGCGATGGCGCAAAAGTGAGCAAGCAGTTCACCGTAGAAGCAGGGCAGACAATGATTGCCCGTTACGATGACGGTGATATATCTATGCACGCTGAAGAGGTTGAGCCAGAAGAGTACACGTTTGTTGATGTCACAGCTCGCTACCTCACCAATCCCTCCTTCGAGAATGACAAGTCGTGGAGCACGACCGGCAACATCACGCTGAATGGCACGAGGTACAACCCCTGCTTCACGCAGAGCGAAAAGGCCAGTAACGCGTCTTTTCCGCAGGTGCTGCCCGTTGCGGGCTGGACAGCAGAGACCTCACTATCGCCCGCAAGTAACTTTGCACTGCTCTACTCAATGCCTTACAGCTTCACGCAGTATTGCGTGTCGCCATCGTCGGTGGGGAACAGCGCAAGCATCATGGCCGAGCCTGCCAACGACGATGAGGCTGGTGGGCGTTGTCTGTCCATCCTGAACTCGTGGGCCGTAGGCACCAACGCTATCTCACAGACCGTAACACTGCCCGCCGGTCCATACGTGCTGGCATTCGACATGCGCTACACATGCCCCAACGAGAGCCGCCGCACAGCCCCTAATGTCGTAGCTACAACAGGCGGTAACGTGAACACCTCGCTCTGTGGCGTGGAGTTCAACGGTGAGCAGTACTATGTGATGCCGACAGCTGCCGACACATGGGAGCCGCAGTACATAGACTTCAAGCTCTATGAGCCAACAGACGTGACCTTTCGCCTCGGTCTCGCGACCTCGGCCAATCAGGGCGCGGCTAACCAGACACGCCTCTACATAGACGACCTGCGCTTATGGATGCCTCGCTATGTCTACGATGATGTTGTGGTCGGCATAGATGACCGGCCAAGAGTCAGCAGTGCAGCTGCAACGGCCGTCTACGACCTCAGCGGGCGTCGGGTGTCCGACCACCCAGCAAAGCGGGGCGTATATATCAGCGGCGGCCGCAAGCGCGTATTCTAAGCTGCAAGGCTCAGGTCACAGAGCCGCAACGTAGGCATCCATATAAATCAGCTTCTGTTGTATGGCCTGCTTCATGCGTGCTATGGCAGCATCGAAGGTCAGCGTCTCATCCATATTGATACGCACGTTGATGGGCCAGATGCGCAGGTTCAATTCGTTGGCTCGTCGTATGGCTTCAGCCTGACGGTCGATGTATTCGGGCAGTGTCTCCAGCGCAGTGCGGTGCAAGGCCCACTGCTTCTGCACCCTTGAGCGGAAGTAGCGGTTGTGTATTAGGTACTGCTGATAGAAGAAGCCTGATGTGACAATCGCAGTGCTCTTATCGAGCGTGAATGTGCCCCAGTCGAAGTCCCACACGGGACCGGCTGTGAGCACACCACCGCGCTGCTTGTGGAAATAGCAGCTGGCAGGGAGCTTGGACTCGTGGTTACCCACGAGTTCGTGCATGAGCCACCATGCTGCGTAGGCATCGGCATCGAGGTAGTCGGTGTACTCGTGGTTGCGCAGGCGGACATAATCGGCAAGGATCACTTCAAAGCTGTCCACGTAAGCCTGCATGTATGCCTGCTGCTCGGGAGTCACATCTTCTGCGCTGGGGTGGCGGAACATCCAGGGCATGTTGAATGTCTTGGAGCGGAAACCGTTGGGGCGGTCGAAGTTGACATCCACTTCCATCAGGTATCCGCCGGTCAGCGCATCGCCTTCGATGTTGGTCGAGTCCATCTCTTCGATGTCCACACGGTCTGGCCCGACTTTGATTGACTCGCAGAGGAAGTATGTGCCTATATGTCTTCCATTCATCACCACATCTACCGACAGCCCCCGTGGAGTGAACTCAATCCCCATGCGGCGAGCCACTTCCAGTGCCACATCGTTGCGCAGCAGGGTGCGGTCCATCCAGTTGGCCAGCAGTACCCATCTGCGTCCGGCTGGCATTCCCAGCACAGTGGCCTTCTTGTCCAGCCGTATACCGTATGGCTTCTTGGGATAGAGCGCCCATGTTGAGTTGCCGCGCCCCTTGATGCTCATGCGCCCATCCAAGTCTAACTGTCCGTCGGGCGTGAAGATGCGTATGGTGGCACTGTCGATCCACTCTTCCTTGCTGGTGATGCCGACGGCATCGGGTGTGTTGATCTCCACCAGTGGCAGACCTGTAGTGGTGATGGTGACAGTGTAGATGTTCTCCTCGCCATCGGCACCTACTACACGGTAGCGCACGGGCTGGCTGAAGTTCACGGTATTAGTACCGCTGTACTGCTCGTTCTCACCGATGAACACATGAGCACCGTTGGTCTCAAACGTAGGAACGAGTGATGTGACATCGTTAATGTAAGGCGACGATACTGTCAGGTTCGTACCGTTGATGGGCACTTCTACATCATGTACCACGCTCGCGTTGCGCTCATGCAACAAGGCAAACCGCGTGAACAGCGCTCCACTGGCTTTTACCTCGAAGGCAGATGATGAGACGTATGCCTCGTCGCCCTTTCCGTCAGTGGTCTGTAGTACCAGGCACACCATATCGTCGTAATGGCTGCTTACGCCCAAGTCTTCAATCCAGGCGCGGTACTGTCCTGGCATCATTACGCCCTGCTCGTCGTAGGTCTGCTCCACCGATGCCAGCCTGAAGTGCGATGGAGGTGTGACAAGTCCGCGTGTGGCGGTGCCAACGCAGTCCAGTTGCAGACCTACGGGCAGGCCGTTGGCATCCAGCTGAAGTGCAGCCGTGGAAGGGTTCACCCTGAAGTCAACGGTCGCGCGTCCGCCCTCTCCTATCAGCAGAGGCCGTACCGTCAGAACAGCCAGCCCCGTCACGTTGACGCGTGCACGGGCAAATGTATAGCTGCTGCCATCGGCCAGTGTTATGGTGGTCTGCTGTGTGCGCTGGTCCTCGGATATGCTGCGTATAATATGGTCGGCCGCAGCAGTGTAGGGCGTAGCCTGCGACATTACCACTGTCGCGGGGTCGGAGGCATAGTAGCTCTCCACAACATATACTCCTTCGTCGTTCACCACCACCCGCACGGACATGCCATCGGCACCATTGCTGCCGTCCTGTCCATCCTCGCCACGCTCGCCTTGCTCACCACGCTCACCATGTTCGCCCTGTTCGCCCTGCGCACCTGTTTCACCTTGAGCCTTGACGTATTCGCCTTGGCTGTCGGTCAGACGGCTGTAGCTCTGCCGGTTGTCGAGTGAGATGGCCCAATAGCCCTCGGTGTCTACCATCAGACATGGTGTCACACCATCGCGCCCATCGCGGCCGTCGCGTCCGTCACGTCCAGTCTCACCATCCTTGCCGTCGGTGATGGTGATGCTCGACTCATCCGAGAATACTATCAGCCACCCGTCGCCCTGGCGCTTCACGTCGGTGATGATGCAGCCATTCGAGTAGGCTGTGCTGAGTGCAGCCAGTGCACTCTCCATGTTGTCGGCACGTTGTTCCAGGCGGTCCAGACGCTGTTCTACTTCACTCAGGTCGGTGCACGATGCTACCAGTGCAAACACCAGCGAGGCAAGTAAGCTATGCGGCAAGTATCTGTAATTTGGCATATGGATATATCGTTGGTTATCTTTTTGAGCGCAAAATTACGTATTAGCACGGAAAGTCTTTACCTTTGCACCAACAAAAAACATACACTCGTACCATGTCGGCATCACAGCAACGCACAGGACGCATACTGCTCATATACACTGGAGGGACTATTGGCATGGGATTGAATCGCGAAACCAGCACGCTGGAACCGCTCGACTTCAACCATCTGATAGCACAGATGCCCGAATTTGCATCCGTGCCAACGGGGATTGATGTGCACCAGTTCCCACACCCGATAGACAGCAGCGACATGGATCCGCGGCTGTGGGCGCGTATAGTGGAAATCATTGTAGGACACTATGACAACTACGATGGCTTCGTCATACTGCACGGCACAGACACAATGGCCTTCACCGCAGCCGCCCTGTCGTTCATGTTGCAGAACCTGACAAAGCCTGTGATACTGACAGGCTCGCAGTTGCCGATAGGCCAGCTGCGCACCGACGGACGCGAGAATCTCATCACCAGCATCGAGATAGCGGCAGCCCATCATCCCAATGGCCAGCCGCGTGTGCCGGAAGTGTGCATCTACTTCAACGGGCGCCTACTGCGGGGCAACCGCGCCATCAAGTTCAATGCCGACGGCTTCAACGCATTCGATTCCTTCAACTTCCCGCATCTGGCCGACGCTGGCATAGATATCCACTACAACGATGAGCGCATACTGAAGCCCGACTACACACGTCCCATGACCCCGCACTTTGCTATGGACACCAATATCATGGTGTTCACACTGTTCCCCGGCATACAGGAGGAGATGGTGCGCAGCCTGCTAGACATGCGCAGTCTGCGCGGCATCGTGATGCGTACATACGGCAGCGGCAATGCGCCGCAGCTGCCGTGGCTCATGGATGCGCTGAGCGAGGCATCGTGCCGCGGGGTCAACATCGTGAACATCACGCAGTGTGCTGCAGGCAGCATTGAGATGGCCCGCTACAACGGTGGGTTTCTGCTCCACAATGCCGGCGTCATATCCGGATATGACAGCACAGTGGAATGTGCCATAGCCAAACTGATGCACCTGCAGGCTCACCACAGCGACTATCTCACGGTGCGACGACTGATGAATACCCCGCTATGCGGCGAGGTGACCATAGTATAACAACTCCATATTCATATATGCTTACACTAACATCCTTCATTGAGACTGGTCCCACAGGACAGCCAATATTCAATTTTGATATGTTCCGTGAACAGGTCGTTGCAGGTTTCGACGAGGCTGTGGCCACAATGGGCCTCACTGCCGACCATCCCGTAGCCCGCGAGTTTGCGGCCGAGTTGCTGCGTGTGGTGTCGGAGGCGACCCACCAGATGCCGACTGTGGTCGAGAAGCGGCCGGAGAGCCTGGAGTGCGACGTGGTGCGCTTCCAGAACAATAAGGAGAAGTGGGTGGCACTGGTGGGCCTGCTCGATGGCCAGCCATACGAAATCTTCACAGGCTTGCAGGACGATGACGAAGGTATCATACTGCCCAAGAGCGTCACCAAGGGGCACATCGTGAAGCATGTCAATGCCGATGGCACCAAGCGCTACGACTTCCAGTTCCAGAACAAGCGCGGCTATAAGACCACCGTGGAGGGCCTGTCGGAGAAGTTCAATCCTGAGTATTGGAACTATGCCAAACTGATATCCGGCGTGCTGCGCTACCGTATGCCGCTGGAGCATGTTGTGCGTTTGGTGAGCTCATTGGAATTGACCAACGAGACCGTCAATGCCTGGCGAACAGGTGTGGAGCGTGCCCTCAAGAAGTATATCACGCCAGCCGACGATGCGGCGACAGCCGAGCCGCAGGCCGATTCTTCCCTGCTGTTTGCCAATGTCTGACTACAATCATATCACTGCATCATCGGTGTTCCTGCGTGATTTGCGCATCCATGCCCGTCACGGAGTGCTTCCGCAGGAGCGCACCGTGGGAGCCGACTTCGTGCTCAATGTGAGCATCGACACCGACTTCTCTGCGGCTGCAACAACCGATCAGCTGGGCGGCACCATATCCTATGCCGATATTGTAGTGGTTGTACGGCGCGAGATGGCACAGCCTTCAGCCCTGCTTGAGCATGTGGCCCGCCGCATAGCAGCAGCCATACTGAACGCCTTTAGTGCAGCCATAGCTGTGGAGGTCGAACTTACGAAAACCAACCCGCCCATGCCTGTGCCGACCGATTGTGGCGGTGCCGGCGTCAAGCTGCGGCTCGTGCGCGGAGATTAACCTATATACAACAACATACTACAATGACATATAGCATATCCAACATCACCACACTGATAGGCGCTCATCGCGTTGGCAGTGTGGAGTACGGCATCGACTGGTTGCTCACCGATAGCCGTTCACTGATATATCCCGAAGAGACCTTGTTCTTTGCCATACGCACGCAGAAGAACGATGGACACCGCTACATCAACGAACTGTACAGCCGCGGTGTGCGCAACTTCGTGGTGCAGCAACTGCCCGAACACCCTGCACAGGATGCCAACTACCTGCAGGTGCCGTCTACCCTGAAGGCTCTTCAGCGCTTAGCTGAGCGACACCGCGAAGCTATAGTGGCGCACGCAGAGCACCCTGGGCAGCAACCTACTATCATAGGCATCACCGGTAGCAATGGCAAGACGATAGTGAAGGAATGGCTTTACCAGCTGCTTTCGCCCGACTACAACGTGACCCGCTCGCCCCGCTCCTGGAACTCGCAGATTGGCGTGCCGCTGTCTGTGTGGCGTCTGTCGGAGAAAACTCAGGTGGGTATATTCGAGACCGGCATCAGCGAACCGGGCGAGATGGATGCGCTTCAGGCCATCATTCAGCCCACCATTGGCGTGATGACGCACCTGGGCTCGGCGCACGACGAGAACTTCGCCACCCGCGAGGAGAAATGCCGTGAGAAACTGCGCCTGTTCCGCGATGCGCAGGTGCTGGTGTACAATGCCGACGATGAGATGACAGCCAAGTGCGTGGCCGAGGCCAATATGCGCTGTAAGCTGATTGGCTGGCGGCGGGGTGGGGTGCGGCATGACAGCACTACGACCACCATTACCTTGAACGTGTCTGCACCCGACAAACTATCGGGGGTAGTGCAGGAGAACGAGTTCCCCTTTACCATTCCATTCATCGATGCAGCCAGCATAGAGGATGCCATACATTGCGCGTGCGTATGTATATATATAGGTATAGAGCCAGCTGTCTTAGCCGAGCGTATGGCACGACTGGAGCCGGTGGCCATGCGTCTGGAGGTCAGTGAAGGCATCAAGGGATGCACCATCATCACCGATTCCTACAATAGCGACCTCAGCTCACTGGAGATAGCCCTCGACTTCATGCGCCGTCGTCACGACGAGGCCGCACGCAAGCGCACACTCATCCTGTCCGACATCAAACAGACAGGTCTGACGCTCACATCGCTCTACTCGCAAGTGGTGGCTCTGATTGTCAAGAACGGTGTGGACGAGCTGGTAGGCATAGGGCCTGAAATCAGTGCAGGCATCAGCTGCGTAGACGACAGTCGCAAGGGACAGCTGGTAGTGAGCCTCTATGCATCGGTGGATGAGTATCTGCATTCAGCCGCATTCTCCAGCCTACAGCAGCGGGTGGTGCTGGTCAAGGGCGCACGTATGTTCCGCTTCGACCGCATCAGCGAGGCCTTGATGCAGCGTGTGCATGAGACAATACTGCAGGTGAACCTAAGCGCGCTGGTGGACAACCTCAACCACTACCGCTCGATGCTGCGTCCGGGCACACGCATGGTGTGCATGGTCAAGGCGTCGGCCTACGGAGCTGGAGCCATCGAGGTGGCACGCACGCTGCAAGATCACCGCGTGGACTATCTGGCTGTCGCCGTTGCCGACGAGGGCGTGGAGTTGCGCCGCGCAGGCATCACCACCAACATCATGGTGATGAATCCTGAGATGAACAGTTTCCGGACGCTGTTCGAGTACAATCTGGAGCCGGAAGTGTACAGCTTCCGACTGCTCGATGCACTCATCCATGCTGCCGAGCGCGAGGGCATAACCAACTTCCCTATACACATCAAGCTCGACACAGGAATGCACCGTTTAGGCTTCGAGCCACATAAGGACATAGCACCGCTCGTTGAGCGCCTGCACAACCAGAAAGCCTTGATACCTCGCTCGGTGTTCACTCACTTCGTGGGAGCCGACAGCGACGACTTCGACGCATTCTCTGCACAGCAGTGGCAGAAGTTCACCGACGCTGCCGACCGCCTGCAGGAAGCGTTCCCATACCGTATACTGCGCCACACTTGCAACTCGGCAGCCATTGAGCACTTCCCGGAGCGGCAGGCCGATATGGTACGCCTGGGACTGGGTCTCTACGGTATCGATGCCCGCACGAACAACATGCTGTCGTGCATATCGACGCTCAAGACTACGATACTGCAGATACACGATGTGCCGCAGACGGACACCGTGGGCTACTCCCGACGCGGCATTCTGTCGCGCGACAGCCGCATAGCCACCCTGCCGATAGGCTATGCCGACGGCCTAAACCGTCACCTCGGCCGTGGCAACGGCTACTGTCTGGTCAATGGCCAGAAGGCACCGTATGTGGGCAACATCTGTATGGATGTGTGCATGATCGATGTGACAGACATTCCTTGCAGCGAGGGTGATGCTGCAGTAATCTTCGGTCCGGAGCTGCCGCCCACCATGCTGGCAGAGGCAATAGACACCATCCCATACGAGATACTGACGTCTGTATCACCACGCGTAAAACGCGTATACTTCGTCGACTGATTTTTACACCGCGGTGCAACTCGACTTGCACCGCGGTGCAGCATGTGTTGCAGCACGGTGCAGAGGTCGTTGCACCGTGCTGCAACTTTTCGGCCAAAACGTCACATCTTCTGACGTTTTGGCGTTAAGGGTTTTACTTGCACGGTCTTTGCAGCATTTAGGGCAAACGATAACAAGTAGAACATTACGACTATGACATTCGACAAGTTCACAATCAAGGCGCAAGAAGTGGTGCAGGAGGCAGTGCGCCTGGCCGAGGCACGACGGCAGCAAGCCATCGAGCCTGAGCACCTACTGCTATCCATACTCGACAAGGGCGAGCAGGTAACAGCATTCCTGCTACGCAAGCTCGGTGTGAACCAGCAGGCCATACATGCCGCTGTGGAGGCACAGCTGCAGACTCTGCCACGCGTGGAGGGTGGGCAGCCATACCTGTCCAGAGATAGCAACGACGTGCTGAACCGTGCCGAGGAGCTGGCCAAGAAGCAGGGCGATGAGTTCGTGACGCTGGAACTGATACTGCTGGCTATGCTCGGTGTGAAGTGCACGGCAAGCAAGATACTCAAGGATGCAGGTGTCAGTCAGGACGAGTTGCAGAAGGCAATCGGCGAGCTGCGTGGCGGGCAGACAGCACAGTCGCAGTCGAGCGAGGACACCTATCAGAGTCTGGCCAAGTACGCTCGCAACCTGATAGAGGAGGCCAGGGCCGGTAAGCTCGACCCAGTGATAGGCCGCGACGACGAGATACGTCGTGTGCTGCAGATTCTGTCGCGCCGCACCAAGAACAATCCTATACTGATAGGCGAACCAGGTACGGGTAAGACCGCCATCGTAGAGGGCTTGGCCCATCGAATACTGCGTGGCGACGTGCCCGAGAACCTTCGCGACAAGCAGTTGTTCTCACTCGACATGGGCGCATTGATTGCCGGAGCCAAGTACAAGGGCGAATTCGAGGAGCGGCTGAAGTCCGTAATCAACGAGGTGGCCAAGAGCGAGGGCAGCATCATACTGTTCATCGACGAGATACACACGCTGGTGGGAGCTGGCAAGAGCGAGGGCGCAATGGATGCAGCCAACATACTGAAACCGGCTCTGGCACGTGGCGAACTGCGTGCTATCGGTGCCACCACGCTGGACGAGTATCAGAAGTACTTCGAGAAGGATAAGGCGCTGGAGCGCCGCTTCCAGAGCGTTATGGTGGATGAGCCTGACACGCTGGCCAGCATCAGCATACTGCGTGGACTGAAGGAGCGATACGAGAACCACCACCGTGTACGTATACAGGACGATGCCATCATAGCTGCCGTGGAGCTGTCGCACCGCTACATCACCGACCGCTTTCTGCCTGACAAGGCTATCGACCTTATGGACGAGGCGGCAGCCAAGCTGCGTATGGAACGCGACAGCGTGCCTGAGGAGCTGGATGAGATAACGCGCAGGCTCAAGCAGCTGGAGATTGAGCGCGAGGCCATCAAGCGCGAGGGAGACAGCGAGAAGCTAGCGAACTTGAACAAGCAGATTGCCGACTTGCGCGAGCAGGAGCAGCAGATGCGGGCAAAGTGGGAAGGCGAGAAGCAGCTGATAGCCAAGATCCAGCAGAACAAGCAGCAGATAGAACAGCTGAAGTTCGAGGCAGACCGCGCCGAGCGCGAGGGCGACTACGGGCGCGTGGCTGAGATTCGCTACGGACGGCTGCAGGCTCTCGAAGCTGAGATACAGCGCATACAGGAGCAGCTGCGCTCGGCACAGGGCACTGAAGCTATGGTCAAGGAAGAGGTCACGGCTGAGGATATAGCAGATGTCGTGAGCCGCTGGACGGGCATCCCGGTATCGAAGATGCTACAGTCAGAGCGCGAGAAGCTGCTGCATCTGGAGGAAGAGCTGCACAAGCGCGTGATAGGTCAGGATGAGGCCCTACGTGCGGTGAGCGATGCCGTAAGGCGCTCACGTGCAGGCCTGCAGGACCCTAAGCGCCCCATTGGATCGTTCATCTTCCTGGGCACAACAGGCGTCGGCAAGACCGAGCTTGCCAAAGCACTGGCCGAGTTCCTGTTCGACGACGAGAGCATGATGACGCGTATCGATATGAGCGAGTACCAAGAGAAGCACAGCGTCAGCCGGCTGATTGGTGCGCCTCCGGGATACGTGGGCTACGACGAGGGCGGACAGCTGACCGAGGCAGTAAGGCGCAAGCCATACTCCGTGGTGCTGTTCGATGAGATTGAGAAGGCACACCCCGATGTGTTCAACACGCTGTTGCAGGTGCTGGACGACGGCCGCCTGACCGACAACAAGGGGCGCACGGTCAACTTCAAGAATACTATCATCATCCTCACGTCCAACCTCGGCTCCGACTACATACGCGAGCAGTTCGCCAAGCTGAATGCTGACAGCAGCTCTGCTGCACGCGAGGCTGTGGTAGAGGAAACGAAGCGCACGGTGCTGGAGCAGCTCAAGCGCACCATCCGGCCTGAGTTCCTGAACCGCATAGACGAGACCATAATGTTCGAACCACTGACGCAGAAAGAGATTCGCAGCGTGGTAGAACTACAGGTGGCAGCGGTAGAGAAGATGCTGTCGCAGAACGGTATAACACTCCGCCTGACCGACAGCGCGATTGCCTTGCTCACGCAGGAGGGCTACGATCCAGAGTTCGGTGCACGTCCGGTCAAGCGCGCTATACAGCGGTTGCTGCTCAACTCGCTGTCCAAGGCAATACTGGCCGGAACCGTAAGCCGCGACAATGAGATTACTGTCCAAGCCCAAGGCTCACAGCTCACATTTGAGTAACGATTGGCTCATCGGCTGCATCGCAATAGCGGGCGTAGCCGATGAGCTTGGCATATACAGGCTCTGTACGAAGCAGGGCGGCGTACCCGCAGATGGTCAATGAGCGACGCGCACGCGTCATTGCGACATTGAGCTTGCGGTCGATGCGCCGCCCTGCTTCCTCTATGGTACTCTCGGTGAGGAAGGCCAGCTGCGACGGATGACTCACTGTGCAACTATATATAATATGTTCGCGTTGGCTGCCCTGGAAGCGCTCCACAGTATCAATGGTGATTTGCTCCAGCACGGCAATGCCGGTGGCTGCAATGGCAGTGCGCACGGCCGCTATCTGGTTGCGGTAGGGCACTATGACGCCTATTGTGGACAGCGGGTCGAAGGTCGACGGCGACTGCTTGTAGTGGTCCGCCACCAAGCGCGCCACGATAGCGGCCTCAGCGGTATTGACCTTCGAGCTTAGCTCTTCGCAGCTGGGCTCCACGTTGATGAAAGTCACGCGCTGTGCTTCTGGCTCCTCCAGCTGGTGCTGCAACGGTACTGCTTCGAGTCGTCCACCGTAGAACTCCCTGCTGGGGAACGCGGCAATGGACGGATGCATACGCCCTTGATGTGTCAGCAGATAGGCCAGATGCGGGTTGCCCTGATAGCGTTGCAGCAGACGCTCGAAGAGTGAGCATCGGCAGTTGCAGAGCCCTATGTCATGCAGACGTGTATCGTTCACGGCTGATTGCGAGCGCGACTGCTGTACAACGGCTGGCAGTTGCTTGTGGTCGCCAATCATCACCACGCGGCCTATGGCTGGCTGCCCGTCGGGACGTGTAGCACTCAGAAGTCCCATGATGTGCGGTTCCAATATCTGTCCTGCTTCGTCGATGATGGCCAGCGTGAAGCTGCGTAAGCTAAACAGCGCACCAAAGGCGGTGAGGGTGGTAGTGGTGCCAATGACCACGCGGGCTGACACTACGGCACGGCGCAGGTCGGCCAGAGTGGGGCAGCCGGATGCCACTGTGCTGAGCAGGTAAGGCTTATAGCAATCCTCGCACGACAGCGCGCTACCGATGCGCAGGAAGTCAATGCCGGCTTCCACCAGCTTGCTGCATATCTCGTCGACGGCACGGTTGGTGTAGGCCATCAGCAGCACGCTGCAGCCTGCGTCATGCAGCTCCTCGCGTAGCGTGGTCATCAATCCGAATGAAGTCTTGCCCGTTCCTGGCGGGCCTACTATCAAGAAGAAATCACGCGCTTGCCGCACACGGGTGGCCAGTTCATTCATATTGCCATAGTCGCCTCTGATGCTCAGACTCTCATCGTAGCGCGGCTGACGTTGTAGCATCAGCAGTTCACGCCGTTGCTGTGGTGCTGACAGGAACGAGTGCAGACCGCGGTAGAGCGAGCTGAATGATGATTCAAAGAAGTCGTGTTCAATGGCCCACAGTGTGCCTTCCGGCTGGATCAGCACACGGGCATCGACCTGCGTGTTGCGCATGTACAGCGTCAGTTCGCGGCGTCCTATGTCGGCCAGCGTGCAGCGGAATACCATTGTGGAGCGTGCATCGGGCTCTGTTCCATCGGCATAGGCATAGAGTATCACTATATCGCCAGTGCGGAAGTTAGTCACATCGCACTCCACATCATCATGGCGTTGCACTACCACGCGGTCTACCTTACCCTCGGTGGACGGGGTGGGGTAGACGAGCTGCAGCTGGTGGTAGATGTTGCCTAATGAGACTTTTTCGGCCAGCGAACAGTGCCATTTGTCGGCAAAAGAGGCATGTCCGGCTGCTGCCAGATGCCCGACTTTGGCCAGTTGATGTTCCGCCTGTACGAAGGCGAGCATACGCAGATAGTAGGCTCGCTCCAGTGGCGATGCCGCTTGAATCGGCGACAGTAGGGCGTCAATGTGCGGCTTTTGGTACTGTTCCCACAAGCGCCCATGGCTGCGCAGGGTGTTCAGATGCTCGGCTGTGAGGGTGGGCAACAGGGCTAAGGCTCGGTGAATGAAGTCGTACTCGATAGCCACTATGCCGTTGCGTAGCTGCATTGCATCGCTGACGAGCCCCTTGTCGTATGGCACTTCAAGCAGTCCGTTGGCATACTTGGAGTAGAGCAAGAAAGCCTGTAAGCGCTGGCCGTTGCTGTCGTACTGCATACGGTAGTTGCGGCGTATGAGCAGCATGTATAGCAGTAGTTGCACATAGTGCTTCAGCTGATACGACGGCGTGTCGGGCGATGGCTGTGGAAACCCGCCCTTGCCCGACTTCTGCTCTATCAGCACCTGCATGTCCAGTTGTAGCAGGTCCATACGCCCTTGGATGCCCAGCATCTCGGAGAAAAACGATGGCTCAACCATGGTGCCATGCGGCTGGAACGTGCTGGCTAACTGTGGCAGCGTGTGGCGCATAGCGCGGCGGATGTTAATCTTCTGCTGGCGTGCCTCGGTATGGAAGTCCTTGGCCAACTCCGTGCTTAACAGTGATTTGCTGTTCTCTTTGAAGAACTGGCGGATGCTCTGTTCGTAGGTGTTCTCACTTTTGGATAGGCATAGCTCCTCGTCCAAGAACTGTGAAGCGAGGTTGCCGAGCACTATGGCAGACGATGCCTGTTGAGGCTGCAACCGGTGCAACAGGTACGTCAGCGGGGAGCGCGAATAGCTCTCGAAACATGCCGCTATCGCGGATATATCCACTAGATAGTCGGGCTCATATACAATCAGCTCTGGCGTATAAACAGTGGGTTCAAGCCTGTTGGCATCAGGCTTGAACCCACTTGTGTCTGCTGTCTCTGCGGGCAGAATGATGTTCAACTGGCATCCGGCACGCAGGATATTGTGCAGATGGCTCAGATGATTGCTGCTGTAGTTTACTGTGACGGCCCTGTCATGTGCATCCATGGCATAGATGTACGCATCGTCCCATCGTTCCACGGTGATGCGTAGATAGTCGATGGATATGTTGACAGGCGCATGCGATGTCATGCTTGATTAGATACCGAGCTTCTTGCGGATGGCGGCAGGAATACCGTTCTTGTTGACCAGAATGTTCATGGTCTTGTATGCGGTGAAGGCCTTTGATGCGTACCAGATGCCGTTGTATGCGCCTGCGCTGCCCCATGAGTTCTTGACCATGTAGTAGCGGGTGCCGTTCTGGTCCTGTGCTATACCGTATATAATCATGCCGTGGTCATCGGTGGTCTCCCAGTTGTCATAGCCAGCCTGACGCAGCTCCTGGGTGATCTGCAGTTCAGGGCATGGGTGTGACAGAGCCTCGGTGCTGCGCTGCTGAGGTGTCATGCCCAGCCAACGGTCGCGGTCGGAGCCTGAGTTGTCGGCAGTTCCCTCGGTGTCGGGCACCACGGCGATACCGCCACGTGTGAAGCCTGTCTCGCTGACATCGCTGCCCCATGCTATTGGATAGTCGTGCTCCAGAGCGTAGTCGAACACCTCCATGAACTCGTCGAGAGGCAGGTTGTAGCTCAGCCCCCAACGCCAGTTGTCCTGTATCTCAAGCACAAACTGCGAGTAGAAGGGGTGGTGGGTATAGGATGTGAGGCTCACGTAATCGTTGAGGTCGAGGCCTAGGCTGCTCATATAGCTCTGTGGTGTATAGCTCTTGCCTTGGTAGGTGAACTGTGTCGGGCACTCTCCCAGATAAGCATCATAGATGCCGCAGAACGCCTTGCGCCATGCTGTGGTGAGCTTTTTATGCTTGCCCTTGGCCAGCGCTTCAACAAAAGCTGTTGCCACTGCATCAACCTCGTTGTGGTTGATGGCTGTCTCACCATAGGGGGTGCCAGGAGCTGGCATTGCCTCCTCGGGCACGATGCCATAGTTCTGCAGGCAGTAGAGCACGTCGTAGAAAGAACCACCCTGAGCATAGCTCACGTCACCGTGGGTGCGTATGGCGGCAGCTGCGCGATCCTCCATAGTCTTGTGTACAACGAACATCTCGCACAGGTCAGTCTCTCCCTTGCCCATGCGCAATAGTTCTGCCTCGAAGAAGCCCAGGCCGCTGAAACACCAGCAGGTACCGCTGCGGTTCTGGTCCTTGATGCTGGTGATAGGCAGCTCCTTAACGGTGCTGAACTTGTAGCCTTCGTCGTTATTGTCGGCGATAGCGAAGGATGGAAGGGCCAGTATAGCGGCCAAGATGATAAGAATGCGTTTCATGATAATGTGTGTTGATTAGTGTCTGGATGTGTCTGCTGTCGGCTAAGGTGCCATCTGAATTGGGGTATTGCTATCTGGCGATATAGGCTTCGACATCATCGGGCTTGATAGGTATGCGTTTGTCGCCAAGGTAGCGGCAGCCATCGGCCGTGATGAGCAGGTCGTCCTCCAGGCGTATGCCACCGAAGTCACGGTAGGTGTTCACCAAGTCGAAATTGATGTACTCCTTGTTGATGCCCTTGCCGCGCCATTCGTCGATGAGGGCGGGGATGAAATAGATACCTGGCTCGTCGGTCATCACAAAGCCTTCCTGCAGGCGGCGACCGCAACGTAGGCAATTGGTCCCAAACTGGTCGAGACGTGGACGCACCTCGTCGTCGAACCCTACGTATATCTGTCCGAGACCTTCCATGTCGTGCACGTCCATGCCCATCATGTGGCCCAGCCCGTGCACGAAGAACATTGCATGTGCGCCATTGGCCAGTATGTCGTCGGTGTTACCGCGCATTAGGCCCAGGTCTTTGAGGTGCTCTGTGATGACACGTGCGGCAGCAAAGTGGGCATCCCACCACTTCAGGCCCGGTCGTGCAATCTCAACTACGTGGTCGTGGGCAGCGAGTACGGCCTGATAGATATCGCGCTGGCGCTGTGTGAATTTGCCGCTGATAGGGGTCACGCGAGTGTTGTCGGAGCAGTAGTTCTCGTTTGTCTCTGCACCTGCGTCGCACAGCATCAGACGCCCGGCCTCTAGTGGACGCGGCGAGGGGTAACCGTGCTGAATCTCACCGTGCATGGATAGTATGGTCTGGAAGCTGGTGATGCACCCGCGGCTCTGGGCTATGCCTGCCAGAGTGCCTGCAATGTGCTGTTCGGTCACACCCTCGCGGCACAGACGCATGGCTGTGGTGTGCATCTCGTAGCCAATGTCCATGGCGCGCTCTATCTCTGCGACCTCGGCAGCGCTCTTGGTGGCACGCTGGTCGATGACTGCGTGTATGAGCTCCAGCGATGCCTTGGCCCGTTGGTCATGTGGGTGAATACCCGTGAGGTCCATAAGCTGTATCATTGTGTCGTGGCGATAGGGCGGCAGGAAGTGTAGCGTGCGGCCTTGCTTCTGTACCTTCTCTGTCATCTCGGTCAGTTTGGACATCGGTGCGCTGTGTGCTATGCCGCTCTGTGCGGCTAGGTCGGCCACGCTGTCAACTGCTCCGAACCACACGATGTCGTCAAGCGAGATGTCATCGCCGAGTAGCCATTCCTCATTGCTGTCGGCATCAATGAGCAGTGCCAATCCTTCGCGATGCTGTCCTGTGAAATACAGGAATGAGCTGTCCTGACGGAATTTATAGGCATTGGCGGGATAGTTCATTGGGGCATCGTTGTTGCCCAGCAACAATATGAGTCCGCTGCCTACACGCTGGCGCAGTTTCGCGCGGCGCTCTACGTATGTTTGTTTGTCGAATAGCATAGGCCTGGAATAATGAATGGTGATTAATGAAAAGATGTAGTATGGATATGATATTGCAGCTACAAAGGTAGCGCTTATTTAATATGCGGTAGAATATATGACATGAAATTAGGCTAATTTAACCACATCGTGCCCTCGTTGGGCCTATTCTCTCCAGTCGGGCAGCTCGCGCA
>CALEPV010000080.1 GCA_937910905.1 uncultured Prevotellaceae bacterium | reverse complement strand
GAGAATGCGCGGGTGCTGTTTCTGGGCAGCTTTCCACCGCAGAAGAAGCGATGGTGCATGGAATTCTACTACCCGAACTTCATCAACGACCATTGGAGGATTGAGGGCGAGGTGTTCTTTGGCGACAGGAACAGGTTTGTGATTGAGGACGAGGAGGTGAATGGCTCCAAACATGCAAAAGTCAAGAAGTTCGACCGAGAGGCGATTATATCATTTTGCCGGGAGAAGGGCATTGCGTTCTACGATACTGCTACTGCCATTCGCCGTCTTAATGACAACGCATCGGACGAATTCCTTGAGGTGGTGGAGCCTACAGATATACGCGCGCTCCTGACGCTGCTGCCCCATTGCGAGGCTATCGTCACCACGGGTCAGAAAGCCACCGACACACTCTGCAGCTATTTCGGCATTGAGAACAGGCCAAAGGTGGGAGAAGCCATTGTTATTGGACAATTAGACCGCTCACACGATGTCCAGCTCTATCGCCTACCCTCCTCCTCGCGTGCCTATCCTTTGGCATTTGACAAGAAGGTGGCAGCCTATCGCAAGATGTTCGAGGCGGTGGGGCTATTGTGAATGGACAATTGGGCAAGTTTTTTGTTTAGGCAAAGCCCGGCAAGTCTCGCGGACAAGTCTATATCTCTGGCATGACCCACTTTGTGATAAAAATTAGGCTATAGTGCGTATATTATTCGCAGAAGCTTCGCTATTTTTGCAGTCGCGAACTATACAAGACATGAAGAAGTTTGAGCTGATGGCACTGCCGTATGCAGAAGATGCGCTGAAGCCAGTGATTATGATGAATGATGAATGATGAATAGGAATGACCACGGCGAAGGAGCTTATAGAGTACATGGAGTCGCTGCACGATGATGAACAGCGGTTTAACCTGATGCGCTTCTTCAAGACTGGACCAGGCGACTACGGCGAGGGCGACGAGTTCCTGGGCATCAAGGTGCCACAGACTCGCCAGGTGGTGAAGCACGTATCCCGGGACTGTCCTTTGAGCGAGGTGCCGGAGCTGCTAATGTCCCGCTGGCATGAGGTGCGCCTTTGCGGATTCCTGCTTCTCGTCGAACAGTTTGAGCGCCTATCAACGAAGCGGCTGGAGCACGACACGCAGGCCATCCGTAAGCGCGATGAGATTGTATTACTGTACCTGCAATACGCCGAGCGTGCCAACAACTGGGACCTCGTGGACCTGTCCGCTTACAAGATTCTGGGCCACTGGCTGATGCAGCCGACCCTCTTGGGAGGCACGGAGGCCGGCCTTCATACCGACTACAAACGCCAAGTGCTCGATGAGCTGGCCGCCAGTAGCTGCCTGTGGAAGCAGCGCATGAGCATCGTATGCACGTGGTACACGTCGCACCACGATGCCCCAACATGGTGTCTGCGCTATGCCGAGATGCACCTCCACCATCAGCACGATCTGATGCACAAGGCCGTTGGCTGGATGCTACGCGAGATGGGCAAGGTCGCCTCCACCGACCTGCTTCGCGACTTCCTGCATCAGCACGCACACGAGATGCCTCGCACCATGCTCCGCTATGCCATTGAGCAGCTGTCCGACGAGGAGCGCAAGTACTGGCTTAAACCCCTTAACCCTTAACCTTAAACCCTTTAACCCTTAACCCTTATACATTACAATGAACATAGGAGACAAAGCACCAGAGATTCTGGGCCAGGACGAACAGGGACGTGACATCCGTCTGAGCGACTATCGCGGTCGCAAGCTGATACTCTATTTCTACCCCAAGGACAACACCAGCGGTTGCACTGCCGAGGCGTGTAGCCTGCGCGACCGCCACGAGCAGCTGCAGGCAGCAGGCTACGAGGTAGTGGGCGTGAGCAAGGACTCAGCCGCATCGCACCAGAAGTTCAAGGAGAAGCATGAGCTGCCCTTCCCGCTGATTGCCGATGTGAACCACACGCTGCTGGAAGCCATGGGTGCCTGGGGCGAGAAGTCCATGTACGGCAAGAAGACAATGGGCACCATCCGCACCACCTTCGTTATCAACGAGGAAGGCATCATCGAACAAATCCTCGCCGGCAAACAGGTGAAGACCAAAGAGCACGCAGAGCAGATACTGAACCTAAAATGAGCAGGCAAGACATCTATTCAGCAGCCCAACTGATGGCCTACATCGAGGAGACAGGCTTTCTGCCTCTGCTCAGCAGCGGCATAGCAGGCTTCTCTGCCGAGGAGGTGGTCAGCGACGACTGCCGCTACGTGGTGTTCCCCGACGGCGGCTGGGACTGGCCGCTGTGGAAGTGGAAGGGACCTATCGTTACCAGCGGCGGCTTCGTCTACGGCAAGTTCTTCGCCAGCAAGGCCGGCTTCATCAGCCGCGAATGGTGGCCCGACTTCTACAACTACCGCCGCAGCCAGGCGCCCGCCCTCACTGCCGACTCGATAGAGGAAGCCATACTGCTCACGCTGCAGGAGCACGGCAGTCTCATCACCCGCGAGCTGCGAGCAGCCTGTGGCTTCGACGGGGCGGGTATGCGCAGCAAGTTCGATGCCTACATCACCCGCCTGCAGATGCAGTGCCGCATCGTCACCGAAGACTTCGTCTACCCCACCGACAAGCATGGACGCGAGTACGGCTGGGGCTGGTCGCTGCTCACCACACCCGAAGCCCTATATGGACGTGCATCCTGCACCAGCGAACGCACACCAGAGGAGTCGCACGACCGCCTGCTGACCCACTTCACTAAGCTCCTTCCTCACGCCACACCCCGACAGCTGAAGCGCCTCATCGGGTAAGAGGGGTATCAGAGCTCCTCTTCGTCAATGTCTGCATCGGCATCTAAATCGTCCTCGCAGAGCTTCTCTCCCCAGTTATACCCCAGCAGCCATACCTCGTAGTTGCTCCACACGTTTCACGTCAGAGCGCAGCAGTTGTAGAAGTCCTCTGCCTGAGCCAGGAACGGCTGCTCCGACCCAGCATACTCCGGCACACGCAGCACAAACAATGTGTCCGTCCTCAGCCACGGCTCTTCCTCTGGCATCTCAGCATCTATCGCCAGCTCAGGATTGACCTCCTTCCCACTATCCTCGCACGCACGGTAGTGTTCGTAAACCCGTATGATGCCCGACATAAAGCATGGCAAATAGATGCCTGCTGAACAAAGAGGCATCAATCCCAGCACTCAAGGTCGGAGGCGAGGTCGGGGAGCTGGCGGCGATGGAAGGAGGGGTCGCGGACGCCTTGGCGCTTCTGGGCGCGGTAGTCGTCAAGCAGACGGAACACGTACTTGCCCAGCAGGGCAATGGCTACGAGGTTGCAGGCGGTGAGGAGCGCCATGCACAGGTCGATGATGCTCCACACGGTGTCGAGGGATACAAGAGCACCGAACATCACCATAGCACCGCCCGAGAGCAGGCGATAGGTAGTCATGGCCGTACCGCTCTCCGTCATAAAGCGGACATTGGCCTCACCATAGTAGTAGTTGCCGATGATGGACGAGTAGGCGAAGAGGAAGATAGCGATGGCCACAAAGACCCCGCCCCACGACCCCACCTCGGACTCCAGAGCCGCCTGCGTCAGCATGATGCCGTTCAGCTCAGGCGAGGTGTAGAGACCACTTATGAGGATGATAAATGCCGTGCAGGAGCATACGACGAGGGTGTCGGTGAACACCCCCAGCGCCTGGATGAGGCCCTGCTTCACAGGGTGCGAGACGGCAGCCGTGGCTGCAGCATTGGGTGCACTGCCCTCGCCTGCCTCGTTGCTGAACAGGCCACGCTTCACGCCGTTCATAATGGCAGCACCCAGCGTGCCGCCCACAGCCTGCTCCAGGCCAAAGGCACTCTCCACAATCACCCTCAGCACATGAGGCACCAGCCGTATGTTCAGCACGATGACTACCAAAGCCAGCACCAGGTAGCCCACAGCCATCACCGGCACCAGCACGGAGCTGACCTTGGCGATGCGCTGTATGCCACCGAAGACGATGACGAGTGTCAGCACAGCGAGCACCGCGCCCGTGGTCAGCGGATTCCACCCGAAAGCTCCCTCCATAGCGCCGCAGATGGTGTTGGCCTGCACAGAATTGTTGGCCAGACCAAACGACACGGTGATGAGCACGGCGAAGAGCACAGCCATCCATCGCTGGTGCAGGCCACGCTGGATGTAGTAGGCCGGCCCGCCTATGAAGGACTCCCTGTGGTGCTGCTTGAACAGCTGTCCCAGCGTGGACTCGACGAAGGCTGTAGCAGAACCCACCAGCGCCATGACCCACATCCAGAACACGGCACCCGGTCCGCCCACGGCAATGGCTGTGGCCACACCTGCCAGATTGCCAGTGCCCACACGCGAGGCCAGCGACACGGCGAAAGCCTGGAACGACGATATGTGCTTCTGCCCGGTTTCAGGTTTCTCCGACGAGTCGAAGAGCAGGCGCAGCATCTCGCCCACCATGCAGAACTGCACAAAGCGTGTGCGCCACGTGAACCACAGCCCGCACCCTATCAGTGCTCCGATAATCAGATAGCCCCACAGAGCATCGTTGATCTCATTCAGTATTCCCAGTATCTGTCCCATTGCCATTCTTTAACCATCACTAAAATAAGCCCCCTGCGGCGTGTAGTGACACCGTAGGGGGCAAAGTATTGAGAGTTTAGATTTACTCCTCAATCTCATTGTGTGTGCCAGCTATGCGGTAGAAACCGAAGTAGCCGGCCTGTACACAGAGTGCGAATGGCGAGGACTGGAGTACACCACCCAGAGTCTGGAACTGGAAGTAGAATACATTCTTGAAGGCCGATATATCATCGGCAACGCCGCGGAAGAACAGCGGACCATACGACGGATGCTCGCCTACAACCTGCATAGAAGGAATCTCCACCGTCTGACTCTCGGCATCGTAGTAGCCATTGATTACTGCATCTTCGCCCATGTCGTTAAGGTTGGAGATCAGCACATCCTCTTCATTGCCTTCCTCTGCGAAGTCGATTGCGATCTCGTAGATCACCGGCTCGCCATCGTACACCTCAACCTCCCACTTATTATCGTCATTGAGTTCGTACTCAACCACAGTGTACACACCATCGATGGTGTAGATAGGAGTGCGAGGTGTGGTGAACGTCTGAGTCTCACCAAACACGTAGCCACCGGCAGCCGTGATAGCGTATGGACGTGCATAGTAGGTCGTAGAACCCTCAAGACCGCTAATGGTCATGGAGAAGTCCTCGGCAGCAGCCTCAGAGTTAGCATAGTAGATAGCATCTGAGAAGTCCTCAGATGTGCTAACCTGGAAACCCTGCTCCACAACGTCGGTCACACCGCTCACGCTACCCGACAGGGTAGCTGTCTCATAGTCAACTACCACAGGTGCAGCACCAGCCGATGCCGTGGTGTTGGTACCAGTCTGGTACTCGGCATCAATGGAGTGCTTTGTGA
>CALEPV010000079.1 GCA_937910905.1 uncultured Prevotellaceae bacterium | reverse complement strand
AGTGGTGCAAGGACGTCGGGAAAAGCCTTATCAGGGAACTCATATCCGTCAGGGACACCATACGGCAGAAAGAAACGGAGATACTAAACTACTTCACCAACAGGTCAACCAATGCCTCGGCTGAGTCACTCAACTCAAAGATTAAGGGTTTCAGGGCACAGCTCAGAGGCATACAGGATCTGCCCTTCTTCATGTATCGTTTGGTGGTATTATTTGGGTAGGCGGTGTGTCAGGTCATCCACGGACTATTGCAACTGAGCCTTCAGCGCACAGCTGCGCCTGCTGTTGCCCTATGGATTCAGCGTCGGTGGCGGCTACACATTTACCGATGCCGATGCCGAGACCATGAGTTTTGACAAGAAGGCACAGACGTACACCACTCAAACCACACCCGTAGACAAGTCTGTACGCCACGTGGGCAATGTGCAAGCCACATGGGACAAGAGCTGGAACAGCTACCATCTGAACGTAGCCATCAATGGACACATGCAGGGTAAACGCTATAGCAGCACCTACGGCTATGCCAAATCCTACAACCAGTGGGATCTCCACACGCGGCATACATTCACGCTGCGCAGCTGCACCATAGAACCAGGTATAGGGCTTGAGAATGTGTTCAATCAGCGTGATACCACACCTTGGAACTCTAATTTCTCTACCATCAACCCCGGCCGCACACTTTATGCAAGTTTCCGCATGACCTACTGACACAGAGGCAATACCGCATTAAACACCTTAGCAGATATCGACTATGACACGACTATATGTTGCGGGCATAGGCCCCGGCTCACCAGATGATATGACACCGGCGGTGCGGCAGGCGCTGCACGACAGCGATGTTGTGGTGGGATACAAGTACTACTTTCAGTTCATACAGCCATACCTACAGCCAGGCACCGAGTGTATAGATACAGGCATGAGACACGAGCGTGAACGCGCAGCCGAGGCTCTAGATTTAGCACTTGCCGGCAAGACGGTATGTGTAATCTCCAGCGGCGATGCCGGCATCTATGGTATGGCACCACTGCTCTACGAGATGCAGCGTGAGCGTAATGTTGAGCTGGACATAGTGCCGCTGCCCGGCATCAGTGCATTTCAGAAGGCAGCCGCTCTGCTGGGTGCCCCGATGGGGCATGATTTCTGCGTCATATCTCTGAGCGACCTGATGACACCGTGGAGCGTCATCGAGCGACGCATCAAGGCTGCAGCAGCAGCCGACTTTGTGACAGCGGTGTACAACCCGCGCTCGGCAGGTCGCTACTGGCAACTGCACCGTCTGCGTGAGCTGATGCTGGCCGAGCGGTCGGCTGATACACCCGTAGGCTATGTCCGGCAGGCGGGACGCGCGGGCCAGCAGGTGTTGCATACCAGACTGCAGGCTTTTGATCCCAACGAAGTGGATATGTTTACTGTGGTCATCATAGGCAACAGCCAGTCCTACAGCTGGAACGGGCACTTCATCACGCCACGCGGCTACTACCGTGAAGATGTCTCCACCCACGCCAAGTCGTTGGGGCAGTCCATCATGATAGAGTCCTTTAAGACCATACGCGGTGAGCTGCGACACCCCGACCAGCCATTGTGTCGGCTCTGGCCGCTGCTACACGCCATCCACACCACAGCCGACTTCGACATGGAGCAGCTGTTGTGGATGGACAGTGGTGCCACAGAGACCCTGCACGGCATGGTCCAACGAGGTGAGATAAAGACCATCGTCACAGATGTGACGATGGTGGCCAGCGGCATACGCAAGGGTGCACTGCAGAGATTAGGCATCGAGGTGGTGTGCTACATCAACGACCCTCGTGCCCGCCAGATGTCTGAGACAGAAGGCATCACCCGCGCTCAGGCTGCCATGAGGCTCGCCGCAGCAGAGCATCCCAATGCACTCTATGCCTTCGGCAATGCTCCGACAGCACTGCTGGAGCTGTGCGAGCTGATGCGTCATCATCGCTGCCAGCCGGCAGGCATAGTGGCTACGCCTGTAGGGTTCGTACATGTTGAAGAGAGCAAGCACGCGGTAAAGGCATTCCGCTCAGTACCCAAACTCGTCATCATGGGACGCAAGGGGGGCAGTAATATAGCCGCCACTCTGGTGAACAGCATCCTGACCTACGATGATGCCGATGAGCTAAAACCCGGTCGCGATGTATAAGTGCACTATCATAGGTCTGGCTGATGAAGCCAAATCGCTGTCGCTGCACCCCGAGGTCGTAGAGCTGATCCATGCAGGTCGCGTGTTCTCCGGAGGCATACGTCACCACAAACTGGTGGCGGGGCTGTTGCCGCAAGATGCTGTGTGGATAGACATAACAGTGCCTATTGCCGATGTGATTGAACGTTATAGCCGGTACGATGACATCATCATCTTTGCCTCCGGCGACCCTCTGTTCTACGGCTTTGGTGCCACAGTACGCCGGCTATTGCCTGATTGCAAGATGCGAGTGATCCCATCGTTTCACTCGTTGCAGATGTTGGCTCATCGCCTAAACATGCCCTATGCCGATATGCGAGCCGTATCGCTAACGGGGCGTTCATGGAAGACGTTGGACGATGCTCTGATCAGCGGAGAGCGTCTCATAGGATGTCTCACAGACCGCAGCAAGACCCCTCAGGCCATCTATGAGCGTATGATGGAATATGGCTATGACAACTATCGCATCTATGTAGGTGAGCATTTAGGCAACGGCGAGCTGGAGCGTGTGACAGTGTTTCAGCCCGGCATGGAGGTTGGTATGCCCAACTGTGTGATAGCCGAACAGACACAGCCCCGCCACAGACGTTTCGGACTGCTTGAGGCTGCATTCAGCCATCTCAATGGCCGCAGCAAGATGATAACCAAGATGCCCATACGCATCACATCGCTCGCTGCACTTGAGCTGGACCGCCGTCGGGTGTTCTGGGATGTAGGCTTCTGCACAGGTAGCGTCAGCATTGAGGCACGACTGCTATATCCCCACCTGCGCATCACAGCTTTCGAGCGTCGCGAGGGCGGACGCGAACTGATGTTGCAGAACTCGCATCGTTTTGGTGCGCCGGGCATAGACACCATCATAGCCGATTTCCTTGATGTCGAGCTCACGACCCTGGAGCGGCCAGATGCGGTATTCATCGGTGGACATGGAGGACATCTGCAGGAGATGATAACACGCCTGCACGACATACTGAATCCCGACGGCTGCATAGTGTTCAATTCTGTTAGCCCGGACAGTCGCGCAGTATTTGAGGACAGTGTCAAAGCCGTCAATATGCGTTGTACGAGCTGTAGCACTATCACATTAGACGATAACAATCCTATAACCATACTCCGAGCAGAATATGATACATTATGAATATATAGGTGATGCGGGGCGCGGTCTGGCCGATAGATTAGAGTCGGCCTTGCCTCCGATAGACGGCGAGGCTATAATCTTTGTTGGGTCTTTGGGCATCTGTATGCGTCGCATACAGTCGCTGATAGCGGACAAACATACAGACCCGGCTGTGGTGTGTGTAGACACCACGGGTCGATGGGCCATACCTGTGCTGAGCGGTCATGTGGGTGGTGCCAACGCATTGGCCCGTCGCATTGCTGACATCATAGGTGCTGAGCCGGTCATCACGACACAGAGCGACAACAGTGGCTTGTGGCCCCTGGACACCATCGGCGCTGGCTATGGTTGGGCCACTATCGTGGTTGGTAGCAGACCTATGAACGCCATCATTGCCGCTTTTGTAAACGGACACCCCACAGCGTTGATACTGGAGTGGCACGACGGTGGCACACAGCTGCTGGAGCATACCCTGCCGCCACACGTCACACTGCTGCGCAGCTATGACGAATATGCGGCCACCGACAGGGCTCGCTTTGCAGTAACTGTTCTCGTGGGCTATCGTCTGCACGATGGCATAGACCTGCAGTATGTGCCACGCTGCCTGCATCTCGGCATGGGGTGCCAGAAGCTGGTGGCAGACGCAGCGGCCTGGCAGCTGTTGGAGTCGATACGTGGGTTGGGTTTGGCCCAAGAAGCCATAGCGACTATTGGCACAGTGGAGCTGAAGGCCAACGAACCTATGCTGCACAGGCTGTGTGAATTGTTGCCCGATGCGAAGCTATGTATCCACACAGCTGCCTCTTTGGCCCAGGTGGAAGTGCCCAATCCTGCGGACAAGGTCAGAGACGCTGTCGGTTCGCCGAGCGTGGCCGAGGCATCGGCCATCATGCAAGGCGGAAGCCTGATAGTAGAGAAACAGAGGGGCTGCTATGACGGAGGCTACTACACCTTTGCCATAGCAGAGCGAAGCCATACGGGGCATATAGAGATAGTGGGGGCTGGGCCTGGGGACCCCGAGCTGATCAGCATCCGAGGGCGCAGACTGCTGGAACGTGCGGACCTAATACTCTACGCTGGCAGTCTGGTGCCAAGGGCGCTGACGGCATGTGCCAAGGAGGGCGCTACCGTGCGCAGCAGTGCCGACATGCCGCTCGAAGAGCAGTTTGAGCTGATGCGCCAATTCTACGACCGTGGTCTCTTAGTGGTGCGTCTGCACACGGGCGACCCGTGTATCTATGGTGCTATAGGCGAGCAGCTGGCTCTGTTCGATGCCCACCAGATGCGCTATCACATCACACCAGGCATCAGCAGTTTTCAGGCTGCGGCAGCAGAGCTGGCCTGTCAGTTCACCATACCCGAGCGGTGTCAGACCATCATCTTGACACGCGGCGAGGGCCGTACAGCCATGCCCGAGCGCGAGAGGCTGCACGAGCTCGCGGCACACAGGAGCACTATGTGTATCTTCCTGTCGGCGACACTGGCCGACGAGGTACAGCGTGAGCTGCTGGCGGGAGGCTATCCAGCCACCACACCTGTGGCCGTGTGTCACAAGCTGACATGGCCTGAGCAGCGCATCTACCGTGGTGAGTTGGGGCAGTTGGCCGCTATCGTAAATGACAACCACCTGACGCTGACGACTATGATAGTCGTGGGCGATGCCATAGGCAATCGAGACGGATTGAGCCGTCTGTACAGTCGGCAGTTCGCACATCTGTTCAGAGATAAGAAGCAATGATACTCATCTTTGGTGGCACAACAGAAGGGCGTATGGCCATTGATGTCTGCGAGCAGGCAGGCCGTCCATACTACTACTCCACACGCGGCAGTATGCAGAGTGTGGAGCTGGTGCATGGCATACGACTGTCCGGTGGCATGACCACCACAGATATGGTGCGATTCTGCACAGAGCATGACATACGCTGTATCGTTGATGCTTCCCACCCGTTTGCCGAAGGGCTGCATCACAACATTGCAGATGCTGTAGGGCAGCTGCACGAGGTCGGGGTAATCAGAGTGGCACGAAAGACCGCACCTCGGCGTGAGGGCATACACTATTGCAGCGACTTCGACGATGCTGTGCGCCAGCTATTGGCAGCTGAGCCGCGGCTGCTGCTTGCGCTGTCGGGCGTGCACACACTGTCCAGGCTACGTCCGTACTGGCAGCACCACAAGACGTTGTTCCGTATACTGGAGCGTGAGGAGAGCGTGTCAATAGCGACAGCACAAGGCTTTCCGACAGCCGACTTACTGTACTATGACTCCGGCTGTACATTGCCCACGGTGGAGCAGGAGCGCGAGCTGATGCAACGTATAGGCTGTGATGCTGTCATTACCAAAGACAGTGGCGAGCAGGGCGGCTTTGCGTCCAAGGTGGATGCAGCCCTGCAACTGGGGCTGAAGGTATATGTTGTGGAGCGTCCTCAGTACGGCCAGGGCATTATTGTCAGCGGCCGTCACAGCCTGCGCCGTGCCATAGAGCATCTGGTGCCCGCCTTCTATCCACTGCGCACAGGTCTGACCACCGGCACCTGCGCCACTGCCGCTGTCAAGGCTGCCATGCTCTGTCTGCTCGGCAAGGGCTGTAGTCACAGCGAAGTCAGTGTGGAGTTGCCCGATGGCGAAGAGGTCACAGTACCAATAGAGCATGTAGGGCAGATTGATCCGTTAAAACGAATCAGTCAGGCATCTGTCATCAAGGACTATAGTGACGACCCTGATGTCACGCGAGGGTGCTGCATAACGGTCTGCGTGGCAGTGGCTACGGATCGTAGCAGTGGTGTACGCTTTCTGCGAGGTGATGGTGTGGGGCTCGTGACGCTGCCCGGCTTAGGCATATCCGTTGGCGACCCAGCCATCAATCCTACCCCACGCAAGATGATGGCAGCAGAGATTACAGCTCTGACAGCTCTGCCCATCGATGTGACTATCAGTGTACAGGGGGGCGAGCAGCTGGCGGGGCGGACCTTCAACAGCAGAGTCGGTGTGGAAGGCGGGATAAGCATCATAGGCACATCTGGCATAGTGTCGCCGCTGAGCAATGATGCCTTCATTGAGAGTATAGGCCGCGAGCTGAATGTGGCTCGCGCCATGGGCTGTACAGACATCGGTCTGGCCTCGGGCAAGCGTGGCGAAGAGGCATTGCTACAAGCTGAGCCGACGCTGAGAGTGGTGCACTACGGCAACTTCATCGGTGCAGCTCTGAGCAAGGCGCATGAGCTGGGCTTCGGCCGTGTCGTGGTGGGCATCATGCTGGGCAAGGCGGTGAAACTGGCCGAGGGCCACATGGACACACACTCGCACAAGGTGCTGCTGAACAAGACATTCCTGGCAGATGTAGCAACAGCCGTGGGTGTGACAGATGCCGAGGCGAAGCTGAGCAGCATCACCATGTCACGTGAGCTGTGGGATGTGATGCCGCATAGCTTCATCATGCGCATCCATGACCTATGCCTACACCACTGTCAAACCATGTACCCGACGGGAACACTTGAAGTAAGAATCATAAAATGAAGACATTACTAATAGCACTAAGCATACCGCTGCTGGTGGTCATCAATCTGGCTGCCGGCTCTGTAGACATCCCACTGGCTGATGTGTGGTGCATCATCACCGGCCATGCTGTCGACAATGAGGTGTGGCTCAACATAGTGTTGAACACACGTGTGCCGCAGACACTTACAGCTATGGCCTGTGGCGCAGCACTGTCTGTTGCAGGTCTGGAGATGCAGACAGTGTTCCACAACCCACTGGCCGGCCCGTCGGTGCTGGGAGTGAGCAGTTCAGCCAGCTTGGGAGTAGCCTTCGTTGTGTTGCTCAGCGGCAGCATAGGCAGCCATGTGCTGTCTCCGTTTGGCATGGTTGGCAACACAGCTTTGGTTGTAGCCGCTATAATAGGTGCCTTGGCTGTGATGCTGCTCATAGTGTGGTTGTCCCGCAAGGTGGAGGGCAATGCCACACTGCTTATCGTCGGTGTTATGATAGGCTATATAGCCACAGCCATTATCGGTGTCTTGAAGTACTTCTCATCCGAAGAGGATATCCGCACCTACGTCATCTGGGGCTTAGGGTCGTTTGCTCGCGTCACAGGCGGTCAGGTATATGTGTTTGTGGGTCTGATGACAGTGCTCTGCCCGCTGTCACTGCTGCTCATCAAGCCTCTCAACATGTTGCTGCTGGGCGAGCGATATGCAGCCAACCTCGGACTGAATATACGTCGTGCGCGTATGCTCATCATATCGTCGGCCGGAGTGCTCACAGCTGTGGCCACAGCCTACTGCGGCCCTATCATGTTCCTTGGTCTGGCTGTGCCCCACATCAGCCGTGGCATATTCCGCACTGCCGACCACGGCATACTGCTTCCAGGCACATTGCTCACAGGCATCTCACTGGCGCTGGCGTGCAACCTTGTGGCGCGTATGCCGGGCATGGAAGGCGCTCTGCCCATCAACTCTGTCACGGCGCTGATAGGAGCTCCGGTGGCACTGACCATACTGCTCAAGCGTAAATAAACTTTCACAGCTATGATATATCTGATTACAGGAGGACAGCGTTCAGGCAAGAGTACTTATGCCGAGCGATTGGCACTGCATCTGACTGACAAGCCTATATACATGGCCACAGCCCATATCTGGGACGATGAGTTTGCAGAGCGTGTGCGGCTGCATCAGCAGAGACGAGTGCCGGAGTGGACCAATATTGAGGAGGATATACAGCTGAGCCGACATGATGTCCACGGCCGCGTGGTGCTGGTAGATTGCTGCACCCTGTGGGCCACCAACTATATCAGCAACAATGAAGGCAGCTCGGTGCAAGAGCTGCTGACCGAGATGCAGAGCGAGTTCGACCGCTTCACGGCTCAGGATGCCACATTCATATTCGTGACCAATGAGATCGGACTGGGCGGCACCAGCAGCAATGCCTTGCAGAGAAGGTTCACAGATCTGCTGGGTATGCTGAACCAGTACATAGCCTCACGCGCTGACGTGGTGACGCTGATGGTATGTGGCATACCAGTGGCTGTCAAGGGATGTCTAACTATTGATAATCAATAACATATTGCCGAGTGATTAGACCATCAGACCAAGGTCTTGTATCAACCATACAGGCCAAGATAGACAATCTGAACAAGCCCAAGGGCTCGTTAGGACGGCTGGAGTCGCTGGCATTGCAGATATGCCTGATTCAGCAGACCCTGACACCACAGCTGCGGCATCCATGCCACGTGCTGTTCGGTGGCGATCATGGCATCGAGCGCGAGGGGGTGTCGGCATCGCCACGTGAGGTCACCTGGCAACAGATGCTGAACTACGGCCGTGGCGGTGGCGGCGTGAATATGTTCTGTCGTCAGCATGGCTTCACGCTCAGAGTGGTAGATGCAGGGGTGGACTATGACTTCGACCCGACAACAGCGCCACACATCATAGACCGCAAGATAGCTCACGGCACACGCAACTTCCTGTATGAGCCGGCCATGACAGCAGCAGAGTGGGAGCGGGCACTGGCCATCGGTGCAGAGCAGGTCGATGCATGTGCTGCCGAAGGTTGCAACATCATCTGCTTTGGCGAAATGGGTATAGCCAACACATCGGCATCCAGCTGCATCATGCATCTGCTCACAGGCATACCGCTCGAGGCGTGCGTAGGTGCAGGCAGTGGATTGAACACCGATGGTGTGAGGCACAAGCTCGACGTGCTGAGCCGAGCTGTGGCAAATGTCACACAGTGCTCATATTCGCAGCGCGAGCTCCTGCCATACTTCATGGGATATGAGATGGCTGCTGCCACAGGTGCTATGCTGCGAGCAGCCGAGCTGCGCGTGACCATACTGGTAGATGGGTTCATCATGTCGGCATGTATGCTTGCAGCATCGCACATGGAGCCATCGGTCATGGACTATGCCATCTTCGGTCACTGTGGCGACGAGGGTGGACACAGGCTGATGCTGGAACACATGGGTGCACAGCCGCTGCTGAATCTGGGGCTGCGACTGGGCGAAGGAACAGGTGCACTGTGTGCTTACCCGCTGATAGTGTCGGCAGTGAGAATGATTAACGAGATGGACAACTTCGACCATGCACAGATTACAAAGTATTTCTAAGCGCTGTCTGGCAGCCATTGCATTCTTCACACGACTGCCCTTGTGGAGGGTGGTGAACATCGAGAAGGAGCACTATGAGCATGTCGTGCCGCTGTGGCCACTGGCCGGTTATGTCACAGGCGGTACGATGGCTGCCGTGCTGTGGGGCGGTATGGCCATAGGGCTGAGCACAGGCTTGAGTGTAGCTCTGGCTCTGACTGCGCGTGTGCTGCTGACAGGTGCATTGCACGAAGACGGCTTTGCCGATTTCTGCGATGGCTTCGGTGGCGGCTGGTCGCGCGAGCGCACACTGGCCATAATGAAAGACTCGCATATCGGGACATACGGTGTGCTGGGGTTGGTGCTTTATGCCTTGATAGCATGGAACACGCTGACCATGCTGCTGGATGCAGGTCTATCGCCTGTATATATAATATGTATAGATGCTCTGAGCAAGAGTCTGAGCAGCACCATAGTCTGCTATCTGCCATACGCTCGAACAGAAAGCGAGGCTAAGAACAAGTTGCTGTATCAGCACCCGGCGGTAGCCGAGATGGCGGCGTGTGGAGTGCTTGGTGTGGTGCCTTTTGTGGTGGCAGGGCTCATGGGGTCTATGGGGCCTATGGGACTTATAGGGCTCATGGGGCTTATAGCATTATTGTGCTGTGTGGGAGCTATAGGAGTGGCAGTGCTCGTGTACACGATGCATCGTCGTATCGGAGGCTATACAGGCGATTGTTGCGGGGCTACGGTCATCATCATTGAACTGTTGTTATATATCACTCTATGTGCAATAATACATATCTGATAGCTGCTCCGACATCGGCTTGTGGCAAGACCACAGTCACAGTGGGTCTGCTGCGGGCTCTGCGCGACCGCGGTATGGCTGTACAGCCTTTCAAGACAGGACCCGATTATATCGACACACAGTATCACCAGATAGCTGTGGACAGAGCGTCGGTCAACCTGGACAGCTTCATGCAATCGCCAGAGCACATGCAGCATCTGTTCCATCACTATGGCTCCGATGCCGATGCGTGTATCGTCGAAGGAGCCATGGGGCTGTTCGACGGCTACGACAGCTGGCATGGCAGCAGCGCAGAGGTGGCTCGGCAGCTGGGGTTGCCGGTAGTGCTGGTGGTGAGTGCACGGTCGGTGGCCTACAGCGTGGCTCCACTGCTCTATGGTTTCGGCCATTTCATGGAGCAGGTGCATGTAGCAGGCGTGGTGTTCAATATGGTGGCCTCTGCGCGCCAGGAGCGCGTGTTGCAGCAGGCAGCCAACGACGCCGGTGTGGCCTGTCTGGGCTTCATGCCGCGCAACGAAGCTCTGTCCATGCCAAGCCGTCATCTCGGTCTCGACCTAAGCCACAAGCAGGATATGGAGCACCTGATACAGCTTGCAGCCACCGCAGTAGAACAGAATATCAACATCGACCAGCTGCTATCAACCCATAGAGCCCATAAGCCCCATGAGCCCCATAAGCCCCATGAGCCCTATACCCCCCATCCCCTCCGCATCCTTATAGCCCACGACGAGGCATTCAGCTTTACCTATCGCGCCAACATAGACGCTCTGAGGCGCATGGGCGAGGTAGTGTTCTTCTCGCCGCTGCATGACACCGAGCTACCGGATTGTGACATACTGTACCTGCTAGGCGGCTATCCAGAGCTATATGCAGACCGACTGGCTGCCAATGAGGCTATGCGCAGTGCAATACGCCAATATGCGATGAACGATGGCCGTGTGCTGGCCGAGTGCGGAGGCTTCATGTATCTGTGCCGCGAGCTGGATGGTCTGCCCATGTGCGGAGTGTTCGAGCACAGAGCCACAATGCAGGGCGCACGTCTGCATCTGGGCTACCGACAGATGGAGTGTGCAGGCGTAAGCTATCGCGGCCATGAGTTTCACTACTCGAGCGTGATGGCGCAAGCGCAGCCCGACGTGAGATGCATCACCAATCAGTCGTCGGCCACAGGCACACCTGTCGATACTGCCATATATCGTTATCGCAATGTCGTGGCAGGATATAGCCACTGGTATCTGGGCGAAACACCAATAGAAGCACTATGGAAGCTCTAAGACCTATCATGCTGGCCGGCACAGGCAGCGATGTCGGCAAGAGTGTGCTGGCCACAGCCTTGTGCCGCATCTTTCGGCAGGATGGCTACCATCCGGCACCATTCAAGGCGCAGAACATGGCACTCAACTCATACGCCACGCCCGATGGTCTGGAGATAGGGCGTGCACAGGCCGTGCAGGCAGAGGCATCGGGGCTGGCGCCACACACAGATATGAACCCGTTGCTGCTGAAGCCCAACTCAGAACATACCACGCAGGTGGTGCTGAACGGGCATCCGATAGGCAACCGCTCGGCTTACGACTACTTCCGACGCGAAGGGCGCGAGGAGCTGCGACGCGAGGTCCATGCCGCCTTCGACCGCCTCTCTGCCACGTACAACCCTATAGTGATGGAGGGTGCAGGCAGTATAGCCGAGGTGAACCTGCGCTCGTCCGATCTGGTGAATATGCCCATGGCGCGCTATGCCGATGCGGCTGTCATCCTCGTAGCAGATATAGACCGCGGCGGTGTGTTTGCATCGTGCTACGGCAGTGTGATGCTGCAAGAGCCTGACGACCGACGGCGCATCAAAGGCATCATCATAAACAAGTTTCGTGGTGACCACCGTCTGTTCGACGAGGGGCGCCGCATGGTGGAGCAGCTGTGCGGTGTGCCTGTGCTGGGTGTGGTGCCCATGCTGAAGGACTTGGCCATAGATGCCGAGGACAGTGTGGCACTGGAGCGCAAGTGGCACAGCACAGTGACAGGGCGGGTGAACATAGCAGTCGTACTGCTGCGGCACATAAGCAACTTCACAGATTTCGATGTGATAGAGCGCGACCCGCGCGTGAACCTGTACTATGCCGCCACGCCCGATGATATAGCACAAGCGGATATAGTCATACTGCCCGGCACCAAGGCCACGCTTGACGATATGCTCGAGCTGCGGCGCAGCGGCATGGCACAGGCCATAGTGCGTGCTCATGCTGCCCGGAAGCGCATAGTGGGCATCTGTGGCGGTTATCAGATGCTGGGCCGCAACATCTACGACCCCGATGGCATAGAAGGCAGTATCGCGTCGCTGCCTGGACTGGGCCTGATAGACATGGACACCACCATGACGGCCACTAAGACAACACAGCAGGTAGAGTTCATGTTTCATGGTCACAAGTGCCGCGGCTATGAGATACATCAGGGGCAGTCCACCGCCACCGATGCTGTAACCGAAGCCAATGGCTGTATCGGAACATACATACATGGTTGTCTCGACAATCAGCCTGTGATAGACCACCTGTTGCGCGGGCTGACCGGCGAGACAGCCACCACGGCAATCAGCTTGGACGAATTCCGCAGTCAGCAATACGACCTGCTGGCTGCCCATGTGCGGCAGCACGTAGATATCGAGCAACTATACAACATAATGAGACAATGACACGAGGCCACGGCGACGACATACACGATTACTCCGACATACGGCTGAACTTCAGTTCTAACGTATATGCGGGCCACGACAGCTCGGCTCTGACAGCCTATCTGGCAGAGCAGCTGCCACATCTGGGGCACTATCCTGAGCCCTCGTCGCACACGTTGGAGCAGCAGCTGGCAGCAACGCTCGGCTTGCAACCGTGCCAGGTGATGGTCACCAACGGTGCTACCGAAGCTATTTACCTTGCAGCCCAAGCGCAGACCGGCAACGACAGCGTAGCAGCTGTGGTGGCACCTACGTTCAGCGAGTATGCTGATGCTTGCTGCATCAATGGTCTGAGGGTGATATATATCGGAGGGCTGGACGACATACCATCGTCGGCGAGCATGGTGTGGATATGCAATCCCAACAACCCCACCGGCACTGTCACAGGGCGCGATGCGCTGCTGCAGGCCATACGGTCGCACCGACGGACGCTGTTCGTTGTGGATGCATCCTATGCCCCCTTCACCAACGTGCCGCTGCTGTCGGCGACCGACGCTGCGGGCGAGCCCAATGTGCTGATGCTGCACTCCATGACCAAGCAGTATGCTGTGCCAGGATTGCGCATAGGCTATGTTACGGGGGGCGAAGAGCAGCTTAGGCCGCTGCGACAGCGACAGATGCCTTGGAGCGTCAACACGTTGGCTCAGAGGGCCGGGTCGTGGCTTGTGACACATAGCGACGCGTATGCCATCCCTGTAGGGCGGTTGCTGAGCGAGCGGGCACGCGTGGCCGGCATGTTGCAAGCTACGGGCTTGATAGACTGCCATAGCTCGGACACACACATACTGCTGTGCAGGCTCAGACGTGGTACGGCAGCTGAGCTCAAAGAGTGGCTTGCCACAACGCAGGGCATACTGATACGCGATGCGTCCAACTTCGTGGGGCTCACTCGCGAACACTTCCGCATCGCTGTAGGGCTGCCTGAGGAGAATGACATACTGGTCAACGCCATAACACAGTACTTATGCCTATGAACTATGCGCTGCTCGCAGGGTGGATAGCCGACCTCTGTCTTGGCGACCCATCGTGGCTGCCACACCCGGTAGTGGGTTTCGGTCGCTGGATAGCCTTCAATGAGAAACGGCTCAACAGAGGCTCGCACCGAAGGCTGAAAGGTGCGCTGCTGGCGGTGGGCAGCATCTGTATGACCTATGCCCTGACGTGGTTGGTGCTGCGTCTGCTCAGTGCCGTGCCGTGGGATGGTAGCGACATACTGGCGGGTGCGGTCTCGGCCGTCGTCATATTCTTCTGTCTGGCCGGATGCACATTGCGCAGCGAGGTGCGACAGGTGTTTGTGGCACTGGAGCGAGGACTGGACGACGGGCGCAGGCAGGTGGCTCGCATCGTGGGGCGCGACACCACACAGCTCACAGCCCACGAGGTGCGCACAGCTGCTCTTGAGACGTTGGCAGAGAATCTGTCTGACGGTGTCATTGCACCTCTGTTCTGGCTATCACTGCTTGGTGTGCCGGGCATGATGGCATACAAGATGGCCAACACGCTGGACTCGATGATAGGCTACCGCAACGACCGCTACAGAGACTTCGGCTGCTGGGCGGCACGGACAGACGATGTGCTGAACTTCATTCCGGCACGCCTCACAGCCGCGCTGATAGTGTTGTCGGGATGGATATACGGCCATTGTAGCACACTGTTTGGACTGCGCACAGGTGCTAAGGTGCCTAAGCTGACCAGCCTCATCAGGTTCGTGTGGCGCTATGGGGGCTGTCATGCATCGCCCAACAGCGGATGGCCCGAGGCCGCTCTGGCAGCTGTGTTGAGCTGTCAGTTCGGAGGCACGCACATGTACTTTGGGCAGGTGGTGGAGAAGCCCTACATAGGGCACAATGGCCGTCAGCTGACAACCGACGACATGCACACCTCGGTGCGCACGTGCTTTGTTGCCGAGCTGATGGCTGTCATCATGGCCGCGGCTATAAGCTGGCTGCTGTAGGGCAGTGAGCTGTCAGCTGAGTAGCTGGAACTTGTCCTGGTCGGCCATCATGGGGAACTTCTCGCGGTAATGGTTGAGCCGTGCCAGGTCGAATTCGGCGATGAGGTCGGCATTGGCATGTGGCTCGGCTTCGCACATGGTTTCACCGTAGAAGTCGATGATGGCCGACATGCCCTTGTAGGTGCATCGCGGGTCGATGCCGCAGCGGTTGGCGGCTATGACGTAGCATTGGTTCTCAATGGCACGTGCACGTATCAGTATGTCCCACGACAGTTGGCGGTTCACAGGCCAGTTGGCCGAGTAGATTAGCACATCGTAGTCGTCTAGGCAGCGTGCCCAGATGGGATAGCGCAGGTCGTAGCACACAAGCAGCAGGAAGCGGAATCCGCGGAACTCCACTATCACACGCTTGTTGCCAGGCGTGTAGACATCGCCTTCGCCGCCGTAGCGGAACAGGTGGCGCTTGTCGTAGATGGTGTATGTGCCGTTGGGCTGTACAAAGTACAGACGGTTGCGGAAGGTGGTGATGTCTGTCTGCACAGGTGTGCTGCCTGTGATGGCGGCATCGGTGGCAGCAGCCATGCGCTGCATCCATGTGAGCACCTCGGTGCCATTGTCCACGGTGCCTGCTGGCTCCATGATGAAGCCTGTGTTGAACATCTCTGGCAGCACTATCACGTCTATGCCTTCGCCCTTGTGCTGCATGATGGCTTCCTCGAACATTGCGAGGTTCGCCCGTGTGTCGGCCCACGCTAGGGGTCGCTGTAGTGCCATTACTTTCATTGTCGTGTGTGTGTTTGGTTATCCTTGGTTCTTCCTATTTCCTGCTCCGCTCGGTGATGATGCCGTGGCGGTATGCGTAGAGCAGTTCCTTGAGCTCAGCTATCTGCGACTGCAACTCGCGTCCTTTGTCGGTGTCGCGTACGCGCAATCGGTGGCCGCTTAGCTCTACTATCTGCTTGGATGAGCGAATGTCGGTGCCTCGCAGTACGGCTTCCTCGGCGCTGGTGAATGGTTCGTGCTGTATCAGCTCGAAGCCACGGCTGTGGAATACCAGTGTATAGCCTGCTATGCCTGTGGTCTCATGGTAGGCGCGGCTCAGTCCGCCGTCTATGACCATCAGCTTGCCATCGGCCTTGATGGGGCTCTCGCCACCAGCCACGCGTACGGGCACATGTCCGTTGATGATGTGGCGGTGCTTGCCTTCCACGCCGAATGCGTTGAGTATGCGATCCACCACCTCGGCATTGTCGCGCAGCAGGTAGTAATAGCCCTTGCGCTCCTGATGCGTGTCCTTGTCCTTCAGGAAGTAGCGCTCGAAGGTGGCCATGCGGTCCTTGTCGAACAGAGGTGAGTCGGGGCCGCACCACAGATACCAGAAGTAGTCGCGGGCGAAATGCTTCTGTTCGCGCGGGGTGTCTTGGTTGAAGGCGGAGCGCATGATCATGCCTATGCGGTGCAGCAGCTCGCGTCCGCTGTAGCTCTGACCGTTGAGGTCGACAGCCTTCAGCGAGCCGTCGGCATTTAGCGGCACGCTGGCGTGGAACAGCAGGTTGCCGTTGCAGATATGATACATGCAGCCGTGGGTGAAGAGGCACTTGATGTGGCGTTGCAGCTTCTCCGACACCCGGAACGAGTGGTGCAGCTGCCGCACCAGCTCGGCTTCCTCTGCCGTGAGCTCGTAGGGATGTGCTGGGTCCAGTGTGGGTAGGAAGGTGTCGGTCATCTCGTACTCCTTGTCATCTTTTACGAACAGCCCGCGCTGCTTGTCTATATATTGCAGCACCAGTCGGTTCTGCATCTGCCACTCCGGTCGACGCTGTATCATCTGCGCTTCCAGCTTGAACTGTATGATGCTTATGGCCTTGTGCATCTGCGCAATGAGGCGTCGTGTCTTCTCGTTGTGGGTGGTGTCGTCGCGGTCCAGCCGCGGTCCGAACAGGTCACACGGGTCGTTGGCATAGGTCTCCATAGCGAAGGTGGCCAGTGGCACGAGGTTGATGCCATATCCGTCCTCCAGCGTGGCCATGTTGCCGTAGCGCAGCGACAGTCTCAGCACGTTGCAGATGCAGCAGTCGTTGCCCGCTGCGGCTCCCATCCACAGAGCATCGTGGTTGCCCCATTGTATGTCGAAGCTGTGGTGCTCGCACAGACGGTCCATGATGATGTGTGCTCCTGGTCCGCGGTCGTAGATGTCGCCCAGTATGTGCAGCTGGTCGACAGCTAGACGCTGTATGACACCTGCCAGGGCTGTGATGAAGGCATCGGCACGACCTGTCTGCACGATGCTCTCCACGATGCGCTGGTAGTAGGCCTGCTTGTCATCGTCGCTGCTAGCCTCGTGCAGCAGTTCCTCAATGATGTAGGCGAACTCGCGCGGCAGCGCCTTGCGCACCTTGGAGCGTGTGTACTTCGAGCTGACCGAGCGGCACACGCCCACCAGCCGTAGCAGGGTGGTGGAGTAGAACTCGTCCAGTGCAGTCGTAGCCACAGCCTGTTGCTCCATGTTGGCCTTCATTATCTCCAGCTTCTGCTCCGGGTAGTAGATCAGAGCGCACAGCTCGCGTATCTCATCGTCGGACAATGTGCAGCCGTAGAGCTCACGCACCTTGCGCTTGATGTTGCCCGATGCATTCTTCAGTATGTGCAGGAAAGCCTCGTACTCTCCGTGTATGTCGGCCATGAAGTGCTCCGTGCCCTTGGGCAGGCTCAGTATGGCCTCTAGGTTGATGATTTCGGTAGAGGCTGCCGCAACGTTGGGGTATGTCTGCGAGAGGAGCTGTAGGACTCTATAATCGACAGTAGATTCTTGTTCCATGTACTCGATGATATAATGTTAGGCTATTTCCTGTATAGCAGCAGATGCCACTCGCCCAGCTGGCGGTGGCTGATGTAGTTCAGCCCTAGGCTCTCGGCACGCTCGCGCAGTATCTGCACATCATCGGCCAGGAAGCCGCTCAGCGCCACTATGCCCTGCGGCAGCAGCGAGCTGACGAAGGCTGGCAGGTCGGCCAGCAGTATGTTGCGATTGATGTTGGCCAGCAGCAGGTGGGCTGCAGGCATTGATGCCAGCGCGCTGGCGTCGCCGTGACGTATGTCGCCAGTCAAGCCGTTGTGGGCATAGTTGTCCTCGCTGTTGCGCACGCTCCACTCGTCGATGTCGTAGGCATAGACGTGGGCCGCTCCCAGCTTCATGCATGTGATGCCCAGTATGCCAGTGCCGCAGCCGGCGTCGATGATGGTCTTGTCCTTCACGTGGCTGTCGCTCAGCTCCATGATGGTTTCCAGCATCATGCGTGTGGTGGGGTGCTCGCCTGTGCCGAAAGCCTGCACGGGCCGTATCTCCACCGTGTCGCCATTGGGTAGCTGTATGGGCAGGAACTCGTGGCTGGACTCCCACAGGGCGTTCCAGTTCTGGTTGGGTGCCGGCTGCACGGTGTAGGCTATGGCTGTGCCTTCGAGCGGGAATTCCTGAATCATAGCGTCCACGGCTTTGCGGTCGAACACGTTGGTCTGTGCGTAGGCTGCCAGTCCGCCGTCTTCAGGCACAAAAGTCTCGCACCCTGCATCAGCGAGCAAGGCGGCCAGCACGTCTGCCGCCGCCTCGCTGTATGGGGTTATTGTGAAGTGTAGTTCGAGGTAGATCACTGCGCAGCTGTGGTTGTTGTGGTGGTAGTGCTGTCGGCCGGTGCTGTAGTCGATGTGGCAGTTGGCTTGTAGCGCTTGTTCAGGCCAGCTACGATTTCGGCAGTGATGTCATACTTCGGGTTGGCCAGCAGTATGGGAGCGTTGCCGATGTTGGACAGTATGTAGTCGAACTTGCGCTGTGCGTTGTAGAACTTCAGGTAGTTGTTCAGCGAGTCGAGCAGCGCCTGCTGTGCCTCGTCGGCCTGCAGTGACAGCTCCTGCTGGAGGCGCTGCTCCAGCTCGGCCAACTGTTGCTGTTCGCGCTGCAGGCTTGCCTGCACGCTCTCCACCTGCTCGCGGGTGGTGTATACGTTGTTCTCGTAGTTGCGCTGGAACTGTGCGGCCTTCTGCTGTAGGGCCTGTGCGCGCTGCTGCAGGGTGCTCTGAACGTTCTCTCCGTGGCGGTTCAGCTCTACAACCTTGTCCTTGTAGAACTGGTACTGCGACATCAAGGTGTCGAGCTGCACATAGGCTATGCGCAGTCCGCCTTCAGGCACTTCGGTTGCTGTGGTTGGGTCGAGGGTCTCTTCCTGCTTACCCTTGCAGGCAGTCAGCACCAGGGCTGCACCCAGGGCGACGATGAGTAGTTTTTTCATTATATGAATTGTGAATTGTTGATGATACTATCTCAATTGTCAATTGTTAATTGCTAATTCTGAATTAAGCCCTGTTCTTCTCGCTGGCGTGAGGGCGATAGGCTCGCTCGTAGCGCTCGCGTGCGTCCATGCTCTCCACGCATCCTATGTCCCGCTCGCGCATAGCCTTGCTGGCTCCGATGTGTTGCATCGGGCCTCTAGCATCGTTCTTCAGCAGCAGTCGCAGGCTCAGCAGCACCACGGCAGCAGCCACAACGATGAGTGTGAATAGTAATGTCTTCAGCATTCCACTTGGATTTAAGTCGCGCAAAGATACGTCATTTCGTTGATAAGGTAGCACTGCGTTAATCTTTTTTATATATACGGCGTGTACGCACACCGCGGTGTGAGGTGTGTCTAACGCGTTAGACAGGGTAGTCTAACGTGTTAGACACATATGTAAAACAAGTTAAATAATATCTGATTTGCGGCTGCGATGCTGGCTGAATGAAAAAGTTGCAGTAACTTTGCGCAAATAGTACCACAACGATAATGAGACACGATAAACATATATTGATGCTGCTGTGTGTGCTGCTGGCCGGCCTATGGCTTGCGCCATGCGCTGAAGTGCAGGGTGCCAACGTGATACGCACAGCCAAGGAGTCTATCAAGAAGCGGCAGAAACTGCCCGATACGGCCAAGGCGCTGCTAGAAGAAGCAGCCAAGGTTGAGACCACCAACCGCGACCGGGCAGAGTGCTACCGTCTGGCAGCCGAGTGCCACAGACAGATTCACCTGCAGGAGAACACTAAGCTGTACCTGCACCAGGCCTACGATACTGCGCTGTTCTTCTCCTCGCTGCTGGAGATGTTCCGACTGTCAGAGCAGGCCGACAGCGTGGCTATGCAGCCCGATGAGCGCGGACGGACACCGCACGTCAAACTGCGTCGCAGCCGCGACTACCTGCAGCCTTACCGTCAGAACCTGCTGAATGGCGGCAAGTGGCAGCTGATGCACCACCGGCCGGCCGATGCATTCAGATATTTCGACACGTATATCCACTTGGCAGACACGCCGCCGTTTGCTGCCGACAGCCTGCTGAAGACCGACCCACAGATGCCGCAGGTGGCATATCTGGCCACATACATGGCCCACGAAGCACAGATGTCCGATGCCGTAGTGCGACACAGCCCGCTGGCCAAGAGAGCCGAGGGACAGCAAGTGGAGTTCATTCAGGAGTATCTGTGCCGCGCTTATCAGACCAAGGGTGACACTCTGGAGATGATAGTCAACCTGCGCGAAGGCCTGCACGAATGGCCTCAGCACGAGTTCTTCTTCTCGCGTCTGCTGGACCATTATGCCCTCACAGGGCAGTTCAAGGCAGGCTTGGCTGTGGCCGACTCTATGCTGACAGTCGATGAGAAGAAGCCGCTCTATTGGTATGCACGCAGCCTGTTCCTGCTCAAGCTGCACGAGGACTCCAAGGCGATAGTGGCCTGCGACCGCTGCATCGAGCTGGACAGCACCTACGTGGATGCTCATTATAATAAAGGTATAGCAGCACTCAACCTGGCTGTGGCCTATGCACGGACAGCATGTACGGACATCACCAACCCGCAGTGTCAGCGCGACCTGGAGGTTCTGCGAAGCCTCTATCAGATGGCTCGTACGCCGATGGAGACGGTGCGCCGCTTGCAACCCGATGCCACCGACCGCTGGGCGGCGCCGCTGTACCGCATATACCTGAACTTGAACATGGGCCGTGAGTTCGATGAGATGGACAGGTTGTTGAAGTGAATCAAGATAAATAATGAAGCGAAGCATCCCACCATACGGTATTGTTCTCCCCTCCATAGGATGGGGATTGGGGTGGGCCGGCTTTGTTCTTCTTGTCGTATTAACCGCCTGCACATCGGGCTACACCGACACGATGAGTGCTACGCTCGACTCCATAGCCGACCACGCTCTGGCTTGGCAGTACCGCAACATAGACACCCTGCTGGCCAATGCGCAGCAGATGCATCGGATGGCAAAGGGCTGCGGCGATGCCGACCGCGAGGCTGAGGCCCTGAACCTGCTGGCGCTACACAGCTTGCAGCAGCTGGAATACGACAGGGCTATGGAGCTGACGGCAGAGGCGCGAGCCATGACCAGCAATCAGGTGGAACGGCTCGTGGCCGATATCACGCAGATGCGAGTAGCACAGCGCGTGGGCGACAACCGCGCTTTCTTCGTGCATCGCAGCGATGCACGCAAGCACATACAGCGCATAGCAGAGGAAACCGACGTGCTCACCGAGCATCAGCAGCACGTGTACAACAGGGCACGGGCCGACTATCATATCGTATCATCCACCTACTTCTACTACCTCGACCAGTTGGCACGCTCGGTCGAAGAGATACGTGCAGCAGAGCCCTACTGCCAGCTGAATGTGGACACCACGGCGTGGCTCTACTATGCGTACATGCGCGGGTCGGGCGGACTGAGTGAACGGACTGATATAGATAAGGTTACGGCCTATGAGTTCGAACAGCTGTTCAAGTGCTTCACGCTGGCCAAGACGCAGGGCTACCAGTTCTTCTATGCCAACGCGCTGCAGTCGCTTTCCACGATGTTTGTCGATTCTGCCAAGGTGGATGTGATCTACGATCGCTTCCCCGATGCTGCCGATTACCTTACCACGCTGTTCGATGGCGACGATGTGGCTATGCAGATGGCCTTCGATGCGCTGGGTGTATTCGTGAGCTACGACGACCGCTTCCAGTCGGCCTGCGTGCTGCGTACCATAGGCGAACTCTGCTTTGCCAAAGGCGACTACGACTACGCCATAGACTGCTATCAGGAAGGTCTCGACTACGTGGAGTCGGTGCCGGAGTATGTGGCAGGTGTCAGCCAGCTGCTGTCGCTGGCCTACAGCGCAGTGGGCAACAAGGAGGAGAGCGACAACTATCGCAATGCCTACCTTGACTTGCTGGAGCTGACCCAGCGCGACATGGAACCAGAGGTGAGAGTAGAAGAGCTGCGAGCCGAGAGCCGCGACCTGAAGTACCGCCTTGTGGCATTGGTGCTGACGGCTATAGTCGTTGCGCTGCTGGTGTGGGTGCTCTTCAGGGTATGGCGCAAGCAGGTACGGAGGCAGTCGCGGCGGCTGAGGCAGTCAGCCCAGACCATGCTGCGGCGGGCACAGGCCCTGCAGAGCACCATAGAGGAAGAGCAGGAGGAACTGGTGGAGCAGCAGCAGGCCACGCTGTTACGCATAGAGCGCAGCAAGCGGCAGAACATAGAGAAGCACGCCAAGCTGCAGCTGGTGAACAGTATGGTGCCCCTGCTGGACAGAATAACGCACGAAGTGCAGCGTATGCAGCGCAAAGGCTCTATGGACGAAGAAAGCCTGAACTACATAGACCAGCTGGTGGAACGCATCAATGAGTGCAACGCCATACTGACCGACTGGATACGCATGGAGCAGGGCCAGCTGAGCCTGCAGCTGAACACATTCGACATCGCACCGCTGTTCGAAGCGCTGCGCAAGGCACGGCACGCCTACGACCAGAAGCAGCTGACGCTGCACGTGGAGCCTACCGACCTCAGCGTGAAGGCTGACAGGGCATTGACGCTGTTCATGCTCAACACCCTGGCCGAGAATGCACGCAAGTTCACGCCTGTAGGCGGCACGGTCAGCGTGACTGCCACAGCTGGCGAGAGCAGTGGCAGTCAGTACGTGGAGCTGTCGGTATCGGACACAGGGCAGGGCATGGACCAATCGACGGTAGATACCATCATGGGGCAGAAGGTGTTCAGCCCCAACCTGTCGCCCGACAGCGAGCAGCCCGACGGCGAGGGTCGCGGCTTCGGCTTCGGACTGATGAACTGCAAGGGCATCATTGAGAAGTACCGGAAGACCAACCAGCTGTTCGGCGTATGTACGTTTGGCGTGGAGAGCCAAGTGGGGCAGGGCAGTCGCTTCTTCTTCAGGTTGCCGCGTGTGCTGACCGCTATTGTTGCAGCCCTGATGATGCTGCCCGCAAGAGCACAGACAGAGCAGCAGTTGAGAGATGCCAGCGTACGACACGCTGAAGCCCTGTACTACTGCAATGTCAGTGGTCGCTACGCAGAGGGCCTAATACACGCAGACTCTGCAATCGCGGTGCTCAACCAGCTGCACTCAAAGCTGTACAGCAACGACACAACAAGCATGACGCTGGCTGCAAAGCCGTATGCTGTGATGTCGATGGTGCTGACAGCTGAGTACGAGTGGGCCATGAAGGGCTGCGAAATGGACTATGGCCTGATACTGGGGCTGCGCAATGAGATAGCTGTGGCAGCACTAGTGCTGCACGACTGGCAGCTGTACAAGGACAACAACGCCGCCTATACGCGGCTCTACAGATGGTATCACCGCGATGCCACAATCGAGACATTCGGCGTTCAGATGCAGAGGTCGCATACCAACCAGCGCATAGCTATGGTGCTGATTGTGCTCATGGCAATGACGGCGCTGCTGGCCACATACTTCTTCTACTACCGTCCGTTGCTCATGTTCCGCAAGAACGTGATGGCGCTCAGACGCCGTCACTACGACCAGATGCTGCAGCTGGAAGCCAAGCGCAGCGAGACACAGCGCCTGCAGCTGGAGCTGCTGTCGGACGAGCATCAGCGGAGCCTGTACGAGGAGAGCCGCCTGCACGTGCAGAACCAGATACTGGACAACTGTCTGTCCACCATTAAGCACGAAACTATGTACTATCCTTCGCGCATCAGGCGGCTGGTGCAGCGGCAGCAGCTGGAGCCAATGGCTGAGACGGTGAGCTACTATCGTGAGGTGTACTCAATACTGTGTGCACAGGCTGCAGAGCAGTCGGCAGCTGTCAACTTCCACCGTCAGCGCCTCACGGCACAGTCGCTGCTGGAACACGCAGTCCGTCATGTCAAGGCGCGTGCACAGAAGCAGAACGCTGACGTTACGCTCACTACCAGCGACATGCTGCAAGATGCCGAGTTCCGTGGCGATGGCCAGGCTTTGGAGCTGCTCGCAGATGCGCTGATAGATGCTAACCTCACAGCTGCGACGCCGACAGCAGAGTGGACGCTGTCATGCGGCATAACAGACGACCGCCGTTTTGCCCGATTCGAGCTGCATATCACATCGACCGCAATGGACGAGGCGTCAGCTATAGACCTGTTTGCCCCACATGCCGACGGCACGCTGTATCTGCTGGCCAAGCAGGTGGTGCGAGAACACGACACCTATCTGGGCCATCCGGGTTGTCGCATTGATGCCGAGCCGCAGGACGGCACGCTGCTGATATGGTGGACATTGCCGCTCATACAATAGTACGACATACAGAATCAACCGAATACAAACAACTAACCATACTATATCATGCAAGCATTCAAAGTAATAATCGTTGAGGACGTAAAGCTGGAACTGAAAGGAACAGAGGAGATATTCCACAGCGAGATACCTGAAGCCGAGGTCATAGGAACGGCGATGAACGAAGGACAGCTGTGGGCTCTGATGCGCGAACAGATGCCCGACCTGGTACTGCTGGACCTCGGACTGGGAGGCTCAACAACTGTTGGCGTGGACATCTGCCGCCAGTTGCGCACACGATACCCCAAGCTCAAGGTGCTGATCTTCACAGGTGAGATACTCAATGAGAGGCTGTGGGTGGATGTGCTTCAGGCTGGAGCCGACGGCATCATACTGAAGACAGGCGAACTGCTGACGCGCAACGACGTGAGACTCGTCATGGACGGCAGGCATCTGGTGTTCAACGAGCCGATACTGGAGAAGATTGTGGCACGCTTCAAACGGAGCGTGGTCAGCGAGAGCCATCGCACCAATGCCGTCATCAACTACGACATAGACGAGTACGATGAGCGCTTTCTGCGTCACCTCGCGCTGGGCTACACCAAGGATATGATATCCAACCTAAAGGGGATGCCATTCGGTGTGAAGAGCTTGGAGAAGCGTCAGGCCGACCTCATCAACAGACTGTTCCCTAAGGGCGACCGTTCAGGGGTGAATGCCACACGACTGGTAGTGCGAGCCCTGCAGCTGCGCATCATAGATCTCGACCATCTGGAGGCTGACGATGAATAAGACTTCACCACAACATAGCAATACGCGAGCCAGTTCGGTGGCCATAGCTCTGCTGGCTATTGCCATCGTTGCTTCGGTGTTTGGCTCGTGGGCTGCATCTGTATTGGGTTACGACAACGGCAACCTGCTCTCGGAGGAGGGCATCAGGTGGATGTTCCGCTGGTGGACATCGGCGTGGTTGCTGCGTGACGCTGTAACAGTTGCAGCGTTGCTGATGGCTGTTGGAGCATTGCAGAACTGCGGCTTGAATATGTGCAGGCGGCATCTGTGGTCTCTGGCTGTGGCTGGGATGAGTGAGCTGGCAATGCTGATGCCGCTTTATCTGCTGGTCATGCGACCGGAAGCGCCGCTGCAGAGCATCACAGGGCAGTTGCTGTCGTCACCATTCCTCATAGGCATCGTGTTTGCCATAGCGCTTATAGTGCTTGCGGGCTCCATGCTCTACGGATTGCTGTCAGGCTATCTGCGGTCGTGGGAGGCCTGCGCAAATCTGTTTTCTGCAGGACTGCAGCGCTACGCTGCGTGGGTGGTGGTATGGCTCATGGGCGAACAATTGTATCATTTGCTGGCATATATTATATAAGGTATAGAGCTTATGCTTAATCTAAACGAGTTGAACGACGCACAACGTGCAGCTGTGGAGTACTGCGATGGTCCCTCGCTGGTCATTGCTGGTGCAGGCTCCGGCAAGACACGTGTGCTGACATATAAAATCGCATACCTCATCAGCAGAGGCATGGCACCGTGGAACATCCTGGCGCTGACCTTTACCAACAAGGCCGCCACCGAGATGAAGAACCGTATAGCCAAGCAGGTTGGAATTGCGCAGTCGCAACGACTGTGGATGGGGACATTCCATAGCATCTTTGCCAGAATACTGCACACTGAGAGCGGTCATCTGGGCTTCTCGTCGAACTTCACCATATACGACAGTGCCGACAGCAAGAGTCTCATAAAGACAATAATACGTGAGATGAACCTTGACGACAAGGTTTATAAGCCGTCGATGGTGCATAACCGTATCTCGGCAGCGAAGAACAGGCTGCAGTTCCCTGCAGCTTACCTTGCCGATGCCGACTGCCAGCGCAGCGACAGCTACAACCGCATACCGCTCACTGGACGGATATATGAGCGATACTTCATGCGTTGCCGACAGTCGGACGTGATGGACTTTGACGACCTGCTGCTCTATACATTCACATTGTTCCAGCATAAGCCCGAAGTGCTGGAGCGCTACCGGCAGCAGTTCGCCTACGTGCTGGTGGATGAGTATCAAGACACCAACTACGCCCAGCATGCCATAGTATGGCAGCTGACACAGGAGCACAAGCGCGTATGTGTGGTGGGCGATGATGCGCAGAGCATATACAGCTTCCGAGGTGCCAACATTGACAATATCTTGACCTTCAGCAAGCTGTACACAGGTGCCAAGCTGTTCAAACTGGAACAGAACTACCGCTCTACGCGCAACATCGTAGGCGCAGCAAACAGTCTTATCAAGCACAACACGGGACAGATACCCAAGGCTGTGTTCTCAGAGAAGGAGCAAGGTAGGCCCATAAGCATCTTTGAGGCTGCCAGCGACCTAGTGGAGGCACAGAGCGTGACCAAGCGCATCGAGCAGCTGCACCACGTGGATCATATAGAGTGGAGCGAGATGGCCATACTCTATAGGACCAACGCCCAAAGCCGTCAGCTGGAGGAAGCTCTGCGCAAGCGTGGTATGCCTTATCGCATATATGGTGGACTGGCCTTCTATCAGCATAAGGAAATCAAGGACACAATTGCCTACTTCCGTCTGGCGGTCAATCCCAACGACGAAGAAGCTCTGCGTCGCGTCATCAACTATCCGGCGCGAGGCATAGGACAGACCACCATACAGCGGCTGGTCGATGCCGCCAATGCTGCATCTGTGAGCCTATGGACAGTCATACAGCAACCGCTGACGTACGGCTGTGACATCAACAGAGGCATCCAGGCCAAGCTCGATGCCTTCGCACAGCTGATATCGTCATTCCACTTGAGGATCGACAACACAGATGCTGCCACACTGGGCGAGCAGATAGCCAAGGAGAGTGGAGTGGTGCAGGATGTGTTCTCATCGCGCGACCCAGAGGACTTGGTGCGACAGGAGAATCTGCAGGAACTGCTCAGCAGTATGCAGCAGTTCGTGGATGAACGCATGCAGGAGGAGGGGAGCGTCCGTATAGGACTGACCCACTACCTACAGGAGGTATCGCTGTTAAGCGATGTTGATGAGCGCGGCACTTCCGACAACGAGAAGCTATCGCTGATGACCATACATGCTGCCAAGGGACTTGAGTTTCGTGTAGTATTTATCGTGGGCATGGAGGAGAACCTGTTCCCTAACCCTCTGGCCGATACTCCACGCGAGCTGGAAGAGGAGCGGCGACTGTTCTACGTGGCCATCACCAGAGCAAAGGAACAATGCTATCTGAGCTATGCCATAAACCGCTATCTCTATGGTCGCCCGCAGTTCAACAGCCCATCGCGTTTCCTGCATGAGCTGGATTCGCAGTACGTGCAACGTAATAAAGGTGGTGAGGGCGTACCGCCGCCTGTGGCACCTTGGCAGATGAGCTTCAGGCAGAGCATCGGAGCAGCTACTTACGCTGCACGCGAGAGTGCTTTTGCCAAGCCACGTGTACGTATCAACTCAGCTCCACAACAAGAAGTCAGCCAAACCAGCACAGCACAAGGCACACTCACAGTCGGCACGCAGATACAGCATTCACGTTTCGGACGCGGTACAGTAACGGCACTGAGCGGAACAGGTATGGACGCCAAGGCTACTGTGAGCTTTGATAATGTGGGAACCAAGCAGCTGCTGCTGCGCTTCGCTCAGTTTACAATCATATAACCAATAAACCTTCAGCGAACCTTCATCTTTCAGCAATCAAACTTCAACTACAAATGGACGGAGAAGTATACATAAGCCTATCGCGCAACGATTATGCCACAATAGGCAGCATCAAGCGTCAACTGCGCTCAGATGCACAGATTCAGACAGTCATTAATCCTCGCGGTGTGGAGCGTTGCAGTCAGATGACAGGCGGCGATGAGCGCATGATAGCTCATAGTGCAGCTTTTGTCGTAGCCGTGTCTGCTGAGCTTGTTAAGTCGGAATTTGCAACAACAGAGCTTGATATAGCTCTTCTGCACAACATACCCGCTGTGGTGCTGGACCTCGATGGAACTGCACTCCCAGATGCACAAGGCAAGTATGCCTCCCTGCGTCATGCTACGCCCGACAATCTAATATCTGTACTGCAGTCCTTAGACGAAGCACCGGTGGTAGCAGCTGAGAGCGAGGAAGATGTGCCAACAGAAGAAGTAATACCAGCGGAAACAGCAGTCGAGGTTGAAGTACCAACGGAAGCCGTTGAAGCACTAGTGGAGGCTGTTGTAGCTGAAGTCGCAGTAGCGGAGGCAGTATCAGCGAAAGTTGCAGCGGACGATGCTGTGCCAGTTGCTGTTGTTGATGATCCAGATCCATCGTATACGTGGAGCGATACAGACGAGTACACTCCAACTGCATATACAACTGTAGCAGCACCTGTAGCAGAGGAAGAGGTTGCAGAGCAGGAGCAAGCTCTTATGCAGGTAGCAGAAACAGAGCAAGAGCTTGTACGTGAACCAGAGCCTGAACCAGTACAGGAGCCAGAGCCAATAGCTAAGCCCGAGTCAGAGGAGCCTAAGAATGTCATTATAGACGAACCAAAGAACGTAATACTTGACGAACCAAAGAATGTGATATTGAACGAGCCAAAGAATGTGATTATCAGCACTGGGGACTCGTTTAGCACAAGCAATACTTTCACAACCAATACCACATCGAAGCCTGCAACATCGTCCTCCAAGAACAGCAACAATTTGATACTGTATCTTGTGATATTCCTAATGGTAGTGCTATTTGCTGGCGGTGGCACATGGGCATATATGGAGTACTTTGCTAATTCTAGCGAGTCGCATCGTTCATCAGACAATGATAAGGATATCGATAATGAGGACGCAGTTGACGGAGACGATGAAGATATGGACAATGAGGATGCTGATGCAGAGGGGGACGATGTATCAGCAGATGATGAGTACTACGATGACCAGAACTCATACGAGGATGATTTCGATGAAGTGGCAGCAGACGAGCCAGACAGCGTCGTTGCAGTCCTTGAGCCTGCAGCACAGCCAGCACCAGCACAGGCAGTACCGTCTCGCCGCACTCAGCCCGCTAGCACACCTGGGCCATCACGCCAGCAAGCAACAGATAATCAAGACAATACGGCCACTCCAGAGCCGTCGCCATCGCAGACACCGTCACGTCCAAGCTATCGTTTCACTCCTGTTGACAATCCACAGACACCACCTGCTGACAATGGACGCCGACCATACCGTATAGGCGAATAGTGTTAAATATGTTAAAAGTGACGCGCATAGGTGTGCTTAATTGAGGCGTTTTAGTTAAAATAGGTATACCTTTGCAGTCGTTTGCTAAGTGTATATAGCAAATCAAGGCCTAGTTATGAACAAAACGATATGCCGTAACGGTGTCGTTTCAGGCATCAAGGGGAACAGCTTGCAGATAACTATCATACAGAGTACAGCGTGCGGCGGTTGTCGTGCGCGTGAACTATGCAATAGCTCTGAGAGCAAGGAGCGGCATGTCTCTGTTCATGTGAGCAATCCATCTGATTATACTATAGGGCAGGAGCTAGTGCTGGAGGGCCGTCACGCTGATGCCAGGCTCGCATCTGTCGTAGCGTATGGGTTGCCGCTCGTAGTGCTAATAGCAGTACTTATTGTATGTCTACAGCTACAAATGAGTGAGGCTTTGTCCTCGGTTGTGGCACTTGCAGCTGTGGCTTTGTACTATGTGATTGTTGCTATGTTCATGCGTGGCTATCTGCAGCGCAGGTTGTCCTTTGATATAAGGACTGGCGTTTCGGCTGATATGTAAGTCAATAATTCAAAATATAATCAATCTCAAAACGTTATGATGACGAATCCTATTCTTATTGCGGTGATAGTGCTTGGCGCGATAGGCTTGGTGAGTGCTCTCATCTTGTTTGTTGCTGCCAAACGCTTCGCTGTGCATGAGGACGAGCGCATAGCCAAGGTGCAAGAAGTGCTGCCCGGTGCCAACTGTGGCGGATGTGGCTTCCCTGGCTGTGCCGGCTTCGCTGCGGGTTGTGTGAAGGCTGCAGACGGCGGCTCTATTGAAGGCCTGCTGTGTCCTGTCGGTGGTCAGCCCGTGATGGAGCAAGTGGCCAATATACTTGGCATGACAGCTGCGGCCACAGCTCCCAAGGTGGCAGTAGTGAGGTGCAACGGCACCTGTGAGAACCGTCCTCGCATCGCTGAGTTCGATGGCGTGCAGAGTTGTCGTGTGCAGCATATGCTTGGCTCTGGCGAGACAGCTTGCGCATATGGTTGTCTGGGCTGTGGCGACTGTGTAGATGCCTGCCAGTTCGATGCCATTCATATCAATCCTCAGACAGGTCTGCCAGAGGTGGACGAAGAGAAGTGTACGGCTTGCGGTGCTTGTGTCAAGGCTTGTCCGCGCAACATTATCGAGGTTCGGTTGAAGGGCCCGAAGAACCGTCGTATGGTTGTACTGTGCAACAACAAGGACAAGGGGGCCATCACCCGCAAGGCATGTTCCGTTGGCTGTATCGCCTGCCAGAAGTGTGTCAAGGTATGCAAGTTCGAGGCCATCACAGTCGAGAATAATCTCAGCTACATTGATGCCGATAAGTGCAAGCTCTGCCGCAAGTGCGAAGAGGAATGCCCGCAGCACACCATTCTTGCTGTGAACTTCCCGCCGCGCAAGCCCAAGGCAGAGAAGCCGGCAGAGCCAGCTACAGAGAAACCCGCTGTGGCAAAGGCAGAGAAGCCCGCTGTGGCAAAGGCAGAGAAGCCGGCAGAGCCAGCTACAGAGAAGCCCGCTGTGGCAAAGGTGGAGAAGCCGGCAGAGCCCAAAGCTGAGAAGCCTGCTGCTAAAGCTGCAGCTGCCGCTACTGCTACTGCACCAGTTGTTGAACCCGCTAAAGACCAAGATAAAGCATGAAGACATTTAGGATAGGCGGTGTACATCCCGCCGAGAACAAGCTTTCCGCAGCCGCACCCATCAAGGATGCACAGTTGCCAAAGGTGGCTGTCTTCTCCATGTTCCAGCACATAGGTGCACCAGCTGTGCCTGTGGTGAAGCGTGGCGATGAAGTCAAGGTGGGAACACTTTTGGCTGAGGCAGGCAAAGGTCTGTCCGTGCCAGTATATTCCAGCGTGAGTGGCAAGGTGTCGAAGGTTGATGCCATTGTTGATGCTTCCGGCACACGCCGCACGGCAGTATTCGTTGACGTGGAAGGTGATGAGTGGGAGGAGAGCATAGACCGCTCCGACAAGCTTGTGACCATGAAGGACCTGCCGGCAATGAAGGCCGAGGAGGTCGTTGCCAAAATCAAGGCAGCAGGCATCGTCGGTATGGGCGGTGCAACGTTCCCGACAGGCATCAAGCTGATGCCGCCTCCAGGCACTAAGGCCGAGGCTGTGATAGTGAACGCCGTTGAGTGCGAGCCATACCTTACCGCAGACCACCGGCTGATGCTGGAGAAGCCCGAACAGATACTGGTGGGCATTCAGCTCATCAAGCATGCTGTGAACTGCCCAAAAGCATACATCGGTATAGAGAACAACAAGCCTGATGCCATCAAGCTGCTCAGCGACCTGCTATGTGAGAAGGCTGCGCAATATCCCGGCATTGAGGTAGTGCCCCTGAAGGTTAAGTACCCGCAGGGCGGTGAGAAGCAGCTCATTGATGCTGTGATTGGCCGTCAGGTTCCTGCACCGCCAGCATTGCCCATCAACGTGGGTGCTATCGTTCAGAACGTAGGTACCGTATATGCTATCTATGAGGCTGTGACCAAGAACAAGCCACTCATCGACCGTATCATAACCGTAACGGGCAAGAGCGTGAAGCAGCCGTCTAACTTCCGTGCACGTATCGGTACTCCCATGCAGCAGCTCATCGACGAAGCTGGTGGCTTGCCCGAGGACACAGGCAAGATCATCGGTGGCGGCCCAATGATGGGTAAAGCCCTGCTGAACCTAGAGGTACCTGTGACCAAGGGCTCCAGCGGCCTGCTGATTATGACCGAGAAGGAGAGCCGTCGTGTTGAGCCCAGCCCATGTATTCGCTGTGGTAAATGTGTCGGTGCGTGTCCTATGGGTCTTGAGCCATATCTCTTGTCCATGCTCACCCGTCGCAAGGACTGGGACACGATAGAGAAGAACGATGTGACATCCTGCATTGAGTGCGGCTCTTGCTCCTTCACCTGTCCAAGCCACCGTCCGTTGTTAGACGACATACGCGTGGCCAAGCAGACGGTGATGGGCATCATCAAGGCAAGGCACATGGAGAGTATAAAGAAATAAGACTCACCCCTCACTCTCCCTGTGAGGGAGGGAGTGGTCACCTATCAAGAATAGTAATCAATAATAAATGACCCTATGACCTCTACCGCTCAATTACATGTGCATCAGCCCATTGATGAGAAGCGGAGAGGGGGCCTTAACTTATGAAACCAATAATTTCACTTTCACCCCACGTACATGGTGGCGACTCTGTGCAGCGCAATATGTATGGTGTATGCATAGCATTGCTGCCTGCGCTCGTAGCCTCCATCTGCTTCTTTGGGTTAGGAGCCGCTGTCGTGCTGCTCACTTCGGTTGCTGCCTGTGTGCTGTTCGAGTGGTGCATCACCAAGTACATACTGCGCAGCTCCCGCTTGACTATCTGCGATGGCTCAGCTGTGCTGACAGGTCTGCTGCTCGGCTTCAACCTGCCCAGCAACTTGCCTCTATGGATCATTATCATAGGTGCGTTTGTAGCTATTGCCATAGGCAAACTGACCTTTGGCGGTCTGGGCTCAAATCCCTTCAACCCTGCACTCGTAGGTCGTGTGTTCCTGCTCATCTCATTCCCCATGCAGATGACCACTTGGCCCAAGGTAGGGCAGATGACCTATCACGTGCCTAACTACGACAACCTGCTGGCCGACGGTACCACAGGCGCCACGCCTCTGTCCATAATGAAGGAAGCCATCAAGACTGCCGACCCGACGGCTGCCATGAACAAGTTGGCAGAACTGCCAAAGGCTATGGACATGCTCATCGGTCAGACCGGCGGCTCGCTGGGTGAGGTCAGCGCCTTGCTGCTGCTCATCGGCTGCATCTTTATGATATGGAAGAAGATCATCACATGGCACATCCCTGTGAGCATCATCGTCACGGTGTACGTGCTGTGCGGCATCCTCAACCTGTGCGACCCGTTCCACTACGCCAATCCTATCTACGTGGTGTTGAGTGGCGGCCTGATGCTGGGTGCATGTTTCATGGCTACAGACTATGTGACTTCGCCTATGACGCATCGCGGTCAGATAATCTATGGTGTAGCCATCGGTGTGCTGACCGTACTGATACGTAACTTCGGCAGCTACCCAGAGGGCATGAGCTTCGCCATTCTCATAATGAACGGCTTTACTCCGCTCATCAACACTTACGTCAAACCTAAACGTTTTGGGGAGGTAAAGAAATGAAGAAGCTACAATCCACACTACCCAATATGCTCATTGTGCTGACCGTCATAGCTGTGGTGGCAGCAGCGGCTCTGGCCTACGTAAACAGCGTAACAGCCAAGCCTATCAAGGAGAATGAGAAGAAGACATTGGCCGAGGGCATCGATGCGGTGCTTGGCGTACAGGGTGCCCATGTAGAGAGCACAGACACCATCAAGGACGAGAAGGGCAGAGTGGCCAGCATACTCTATCAGACCGACAAGGGTATAGCTGTGCAGGCTGTAGACCACAAGGGCTTTGGTGGCGACCTGGTGGTGCTGGTCGGTTTTGCCGACGACGGTAGCATCAAGGGCTATACCATACTAGAGACACACGAGACGCCAGGTCTCGGCTCCAAGGCCGACAAGTGGTTTCAAGCCGATGGCAAGGGCAACGTCATAGGTCGTCAGGCAGGCGAGCTGACCGTGTCCAAGGACGGCGGCGACGTGGATGCCATCACCGCATCTACCATCACCAGTCGCGCGTTCCTGCGTGCGGTGAATGCGGCCCATGCCACATACTCTGAACATGAATAACTAAAACGGAGAAGCAATACCCATGAAGTACTTAAAGATATTGTACAATGGACTGGTAAAGGAGAATCCGACCTTCGTACTTCTCCTTGGCATGTGTCCTACGCTCGGCACAACGTCGAGTGCCATCAACGGCATGTCTATGGGCTTGGCTACGATGGCCGTGCTGATAGCATCCAATTTCATCATCTCCCTGATTAAGAACCTTGTGCCCGATATGGTGCGCATACCATCCTACGTGGTGGTGATAGCATCGTTGGTCACTGTGCTTCAGATGTTCATGCAGGCCTTCACGCCCGAAATCTACAAGACGCTGGGCCTGTTCATACCGCTCATCGTGGTGAACTGCATCATCCTGGGCCGTGCAGAGGCCTTTGCTGCCAAGCATGGACCGGGCGAGAGCATCTTCGACGGCATCGGTATCGGCCTTGGCTTCACCATAGCCCTGACTATGCTGGGTGCCATACGCGAGCTGCTTGGCACAGGCCGCATCTTCGGTGCAGAGCTCTACAGCGACACCTACGGTATGCTGGTATTCGTGCTGGCTCCCGGTGCCTTCATTGCTCTGGGCTACCTGATTGCAATAGTCAAGCAGACGTTGAAGATATAGACCCACGCCTTACTCCCCCTCAAAGGGGGAGGGTGGTCGCCTTTCAAGAATAGAAAACACATTAACAAATGACCCTAATGACCTCTGCCGCTTGAGTACGTTCAGCTCTTCCCCTTGAGGGGGGAGCGGGGAGGGGGTCCAATTATATATGGCATACTTACTTATATTCTTCTCAGCGATATTCGTAAACAATATCGTACTGTCGCAGTTCCTCGGCATCTGCCCGTTCCTGGGAGTGTCAAAGAAGGTTGACACCGCTATAGGCATGAGTGCAGCCGTTGCTTTTGTGCTGACCATAGCCACCATAGTGACATACCTCATACAGGGGCTGCTCGATGCCAACGGCCTCGGCTACCTGCAGACCATAGCTTTCATCTTAGTCATCGCCGCACTGGTTCAGATGGTGGAGATTGTGCTTAAGAAAGTCTCGCCGGCGCTCTATCAGGCACTCGGCGTATTCCTGCCGCTCATCACCACCAACTGCTGTATCCTCGGTGTGGCTATCCTTGTGGCACAGGGCACATACAACGCTCAGGGCCTTGAGCCCAACCTGCTCACCGGCGTGGTCTATGCTGTAAGCACAGCCCTGGGCTTCGGCCTGGCACTGATAGTCTTTGCCGGCATACGCGAGCAGCTGGCCCTGATGCCTATCCCCAAGGCTATGCAGGGAATGCCTATTGCCCTCGTTGTGGCAGGCCTGCTGGCTATGGCTTTCATGGGCTTCAGCGGCGTGGACAACGGCTTGGCTGGTGTCTTCGGACTTTGATCAACGCATCGTAACATGAGCGTCAGCATGATGACGCATAAAAAACATGCGCGTGTTAAATAAATGACACGCGCATGTTTTTTATTTAACACGCGCGTGTCATTTATTTAACACGCGCATGTTTTTTGAGCTGCATCGTGGTGCGCACCATCGAATACCGCATTGTCAGCGGCTTTGCAGCACGCCGCAACTAATTGTTTAATCCGGTGCTTACCACGGCTTGTAGTCGATGCAGTATGTGCAGGGCTTCAACAGCTCGGTTTGTCATCGTGATCTTATTAGTCTTCGTTGTCGTTGGCGAATGCCTCCTGCTCGATTTTCTCTGCCGATGGCAGCGGATCGTATGTGATGACGAATCGTGTGCAATGTGCTATTTGGCGTAGCTTTCTTTCGTTGCTGACGGAGATGTGTTCAGCTCCAATCTTTGCCACCAGGTGCAGTTCGTGTGTGTCGGGGTCATAGATTGGGGCAGCGTCTTCGTTAAACTTGAGTGCGGCTACCAAGTGGTATTTGCCCTCTTCGTCCACGCCATAGAGCGTCACATTGAGAGTGCCCATATAGCCCAAAGTCTCATGTAAGATCTTGTCGTAATCCTCGGTTGTGATGGTGCCCTGCAGTAGGATTTGAGGTAGCCAGCCATCGCGAGGATTGTCCTGAACATGTCCCACAGTGAATGGGTGCTCAATAGTGAATGGCGAGCCTTCAGGATCGGCTACTTCCACATCGAAGGTCTGCCCTTCGAGTGCACTCTTTAGGTCGATAGCCCTCGACTCCCATCTGCTCATGTTGTAGCCGTTGCCAGGCTGCACATCATTGAAAAACACGTCCTCGATTGCTGAAAGTGGGGCCTTGGAGCCTCCACAGGCTGTCATGGCAAATACAGCGGCGCCTGCCAGCATGGATAATAGATAATGTTTCATATGTTTATTATTAAGGGTTTGGTTTAACGTCCAACAGGTATTCTGATGAATCGAATGAGGTTGTCGCTCAGCTGGTAGTTCGATGCTTCGATGCTGAGGTTGAGTGTCACCTTGTCGGCTCCGCGCTGATAGCGGTCGAAAGGCAGCAGTTTGATGGTACCATTGATAGTCTCGCCGGGTCCGAGGGGCTCTGTCTGTGCCCAGATGTCAATGGCCTGCTTACCCAATGAGTGGAGGAACTCGCCACCGACGTGGTATTCGTTGCCTGCATCATCGGTGCTGTCTTCGTCAGGGCATATTGTGACATTGCCCATGTTGATGCCGCTTTGGTTCGTGATGGTATAGTCAATATAGAGGGCATCGCACTCGTGGTCGTCAAGGTCCCAGTATGCCATGTCGCGCTCATAGTGGTATCCTTTCACGTCGATGACCAGCGCCGTGTCAGGCACCTGCACGCCTGCATCCATAACCCTGCGGTCCTGTATGGGCATGTCTTTGGCTACGGCAAGCTGAGTGTAGTTGCCATCATAGTTGTAGTCAGTACTGTACTGCAGGTCGTCGCTCTCCAGAAGCATGTTCAGCGAGGCGCGTGTTGCGCGGTTGGTGGGGTCGAAATCCTTCACCTTGGCCACTATGTAGAGTGGTCGTTGTGGCTGAAAAGTGACTTCATGCTCAAAGTAGAAATCGCTCAAGGCGATAGCGTCCATTGTACCGTATGCGTAGTCAACGCTGTACTCGTTGCCCTGATTGTCTGTGACTCCCTTGAAGTATAGGAGCGTGGAAGCAAGGTTGCCCCTGATGGCTTTGTCGGTGGTGTTAGTGATGCGGCATTCTATCTGCAGCACCGAACCGACCCGTTCCATACGATAGGTCTCAATGGTTAATGCACTTTTGGCAGAAGGGTTTTCTATTTTACCCCCCCCAGTTCTGAGTTCTCGTCATCGCCACATGCTGTCAAGGCAGGCGAGCCAGCAATAAGGAGCATGGCCAACGCTGTGGCGTTGAATGATTTGAAGGACATAATGTAATGTTGTTAATAAAGGTTTGTACGCGCATACCATAATTAATATGCGGTGCAAAGGTACACAAATATCCGATGAGTGTGGGCTTATGGCAATGTTTTTTTGAGCTGCACAGTGCACGGCTTACCTCACGGTGATGTGGAAGCAGGCTTGCTTGCGCTCGTACATCACCCAGCAATTGCCAGCGTTGCGCTGGTCGCGAATCACTTCTGCCAGCACCAGCTTGAGCTTCTCCTGAATCTCTGCGGAGCGCGGTTCCTGACTTTGGGCTTCTACGTCGTAGAAGCTGCGATAGGAAATGTCTATCGTAGTGCCGAAGCGATGGCAGCTCTGGTCGGAAGCGTTGGTGTTGGAGCGACGCAGGCGGGCAGCATCCTGCTCGGTGCGCAGGGCGCTGGTCACGACGATGGTGTGTAGCGGCAGTTGCTTCACAGCTACGGAGTCGATGAAGGCCCGGCCTATGTGCTGTAGCAGTTCGGCAGCCCGCGGCACGAGATATGGTATGCTCTGCTGCATCTGACGGCCTATGATGTAGTAGGGCGACAGACCTATGTATACCAGTTTGTTCTTGCTGTGCTCCACTTCGGCACGTGTCTGTATGGGACGTACACCCAGGCGTCGTGCCGTGGGGTACTGCACCTCCTGCAGGTCGTGCAGCTCGTCGGTGTAGCTGCGCACTCCGCGTACAGGGTGCCTGTAGCTGAAGTCCAGCTGGTGTCTGGAGGGTAGTGGATGTGAGCCTTGGGAGCTGGCGGGGCTGCTGTCCTTGTCGGTAGAAACCTCTGGTGCAGGTGTCGGGTCAATAGTCGCCAGAGCTTCTGCAGCCGTCTGGTCGGCATCGGCAAGTGCAGCTGTAGGGTCGCTGTGATACACTTCGGGGTTGCACACTCTCACTACGAAGAGCACCAGTACCAGCACCCCGGTAAGACGAATGAATATGGTTTTCTTAAGCCTGCGCACAGTAGCGTGTGTAATAATTCGGTTGCAAAAGTAGTACAAAATGCCAAGATGACAACGACTGTTCCATAATAAAAGCGTACATTTGCACTCGAAATGTCAATACGATGATAGAGAGACACCTTATTCTTGAGGATGCCGACCCACAGATATTCTACGGTGTGGGTAATACTAACATGCAGATGCTCAAAGCTCTGCACCCGAAGTTGCGCATCGTGGCGCGTGGCAATGTAGTGAAGGTGATGGGCGATGAGGAGGAGATAGCAGCCTTCGAGGAGCATTTCAACAAGCTCCAGATTCATTGCTCGCAGTACAACAGCCTGACGGACGAGGAGCTCTTGCAGATTGTCAAGGGCGAGACCACCAACCGCGAGGGTGCGAAGGGTGTCATTGTGTACACGCTGCAGGGCAAGCCTATCAGCCCCCGTAGCGAGAACCAGACACGTCTGGTCGAAGCTTTCGACAAGAAGGACATGGTGTTTGCCATCGGTCCGGCCGGCTCCGGTAAGACATATCTGAGCATTGCCCTCGCCGTGCGTGCCCTCAAGCGCAAGTCCATACGCCGCATCATACTGTCGCGTCCGGCTGTGGAGGCTGGCGAGAAGCTGGGCTTCCTGCCCGGTGATATGCGCGACAAGATAGACCCATACCTACAGCCGCTCTACGATGCGCTGGAGGACATGTTGCCTCACCAGAAGCTACAGGAGCTGATGGAGCAGAATGTGATTCAGATTGCACCGCTGGCCTTCATGCGCGGCCGCACGCTGAACGATGCCGTGGTGATACTTGACGAAGCACAGAACACCACTCCCGCGCAAATCAAGATGTTCCTAACGCGTATGGGCATGAACACAAAGATGATTATCACAGGCGACCTGACGCAGATTGACCTGCCTCACTCCTTACGCTCGGGCCTGAAGGACGCCATCGAGGTGCTGGCCGGCATCAACGACATAGGCCGCGTAGAATTTACAGCCAAGGACATAGTGCGCCACCGTCTGGTGACCAAGATCGTCGATGCCTACGACCGCCGCGACAAAACCATAAAACAGGAGCGCGAGCAGCATCCCTTGCCCGACACCCCCGTGGACGGCAACGGCTACATAAGCCCGCACCTGAGTCATCAACTGGCATAAGCCAAGCTATCAACCAGCTTAGTCCCCACCAGCAATCAGCATAATAACCATAATACAATATATTCACGATGAAATCCCTAACTCGTACAGATTTCAATTTCTCGAATCAGCGCAGCGTCTATCACGGCAAGGTGCGCGATGTGTATGACATCAACGACGACCTGATGGTCATGGTGGCCACCGACCGCATTTCTGCCTTCGATGTTGTGCTGCCCAAGGGCATACCCTTCAAGGGGCAGGTGCTCAACCAGATAGCAGCCTCATTCCTCGATGCTACATCCGACATCGTTCCGAACTGGAAGCTGGCTACGCCAGACCCAATGGTTACTGTAGGTCTGAAAGCGGAGGGCTTCCGTGTGGAGATGATCATACGCGGCTACCTGACAGGTTCGGCATGGCGCGAGTACAAGGCAGGCTGCCGCGAGCTGTGCGGCGTGAAGCTGCCCGATGGTATGCGCGAGAACGAGAAGTTCCCCGAGCCCATCATCACTCCGACCACCAAGGCCGACGAGGGACACGACGAGAACATCTCGCGCGAGGAGATAATACGTCAAGGCATAGTCAGCGCCGAGGACTATGCTGTGATGGAGCAGTACACCCGTGCGCTCTTCCAGCGCGGCACTGAGATAGCCGCCAAGAAGGGACTGATACTGGTGGACACCAAGTATGAGTTCGGCAAGCGCGACGGCAAGGTGATACTCATCGACGAGATACACACGCCCGACAGCAGCCGCTACTTCTACGCCGAGGGCTACGAGGAGAAGTTCGCCAAGGGTGAGCCGCAGCGCCAGCTGTCCAAGGAGTTTGTGCGCCAGTGGCTCATTGACCACAACTTCATGAACCGTCCGGGCGATGTGATGCCAGAGCTGACCGACGACTTCGTGCAGAGCATCAGCGACCGCTACATAGAGCTATACGAGCACATTGTAGGCGAGAAGTTCGTGAAGGCCGACATCACCGAGGACGTGGCCAGACGCATAGAGAAGAACGTGTCAGCTTGGCTGGCTGCCAACAGATAGGCAATGAACGACATCAAACCATACAAGACCGACGACTCCAAGCGGGAGCAGGTGGTAGCTATGTTCAACAGCATCGCTCCCACCTACGACCGCCTAAACCACACGCTCTCGCTCGGCATTGACCGCTGCTGGAGGCGCAAGGCCGTGGATGCACTCAAGCCCTACAAGCCTCAGAGCATACTGGATATAGCTACCGGCACGGGCGACTTTGCAATGCTGGCCGCAGAACGCCTGCAGCCGCAGAGCATCATAGGAGTCGACATCAGCGAAGGCATGATGGATGTGGCTCGCAGGAAAGTGGCAGACGCAGGGCTGGACAGCATGATTACGTTCCAGCAGGAGGACTGCACGAAGCTGACGTATGCCGACTGCATGTTCGACGCTGTGACCGTGTCCTATGGTGCCCGCAACTTCACAGACCTGCAGGCAGGCCTGCGCGAAATGTGCCGCGTGCTCAAGCCAGGCGGACACATGATGCTGGTCGAGCTGACAACACCCCGCCGCTTCCCCATGAAGCAACTGTTCTGGGTGTATGCCAACGTGGTGATGCGCACCATAGGCCGTATCATCAGTCACGACGACAGTGCCTACACCTACCTGCCTGAGTCTATGGCTGCCTTCCCGCAAGCAGAGCAGCTGGCACCGATGATGCGCGACTGCGGCTTCAGCACCGTAGACTTCAAACGCTTCACCTTCGGGCTGAGCACAATGTATCTGGCAACAAAATGAAACAATACGGTCTCATAGGTCACCCATTAGCTCACTCCTTCTCGCGGCAGTTCTTCACAGAGAAGTTCGCTCGCGAGGGCGTAGATGCCAAGTATCTCAACTTCGACATCGAGAGTATCGCACAGCTGCCGCAGTTGCTGGAGGAGCATCCGGACCTGCAAGGCTTCAACGTGACGATACCATACAAGCAACAGGTGATGCAGTATCTCGACGAGCTGTCGGACGAAGCGCGTGAGATAGGGGCGGTCAATGTGGTGCGTGTCACACGCCAATTGCCCAACGGTCAGTTGCCCAACGGCCAATTGCCCAACGGTCAATTGCCCAATTGTCCAATCCTAAAGGGCTTCAACTCTGACATCATAGGCTTCATGGACAGCATACGCCCGCTGCTCCAGCCGCACCACCGCCGTGCCCTTGTGCTGGGGACGGGTGGGGCATCCAAGGCCGTCTGCGTAGGCCTGAACCGTCTGGGGCTGGAGTGGAGATACGTGAGCCGCACGCCGCGCGACGGTCAGTTCACTTACGCCGACATCACACCCAATATGCTGGCCGACTATACAGTGATAGTCAACTGTTCACCACTGGGCATGTCGCCCCGCACAGACAGCTGTCCCGAACTGCCTTATCGCTCGCTCACGCCGCAGCACCTGCTTTACGACCTGGTGTACAACCCAGAGCAGACGCTCTTCATGCGGCAGGGCCGCCGGCAGGGTGCCACAGTAAAAAACGGGCTGGAGATGCTACACCTGCAGGCTCTGGCCAGCTGGGAGTTCTGGAACGGCAAAGACTGATATCCGATGCGAAAGCTACTGACCATAATCATTATGATAGTCGCCGCTGCTGCAACAGCTGCGACCTACACAGTCGACAACCTGCCCATACCATACTTGCAGGACAAGACAAAGTATGTCAGCAACCCCGACGGCATATTGTCGCAGGAGACGGTCGACTCGCTCAACCTCTGGCTGGGTCAGATGGAGACCGCCCACGGAGTGCAGACCGTTCTGGCTGTGGTGGAGTACATCGAGGGTGGCGACACCTACGAGTTCTGCATGAAGCTGGGACGCAAGTACGGCATAGGTAGCAAGGAGCAGAACAGCGGCCTTATCATACTCCTCTCGACGGGTGACCGCGCATATCAGATCCTTACAGGACGTGGGCTCGAGGGCACGCTGCCCGATGCCATCTGCCGTCGTATAGAGAACACACAAATGCTTCCGTCGCTGCGAGAAGGCGAGTGGGACGAGGCTATGCTGCAGACGGTTCGTGCCATTACGCTTTATGTGGATGGCGACGACTCGCTTGTGCCGTTGTCAGACTTCGATGAGGACGACAAGCTGGCCCTGATTATCTTCTGCTGCTTCATGCTGGTAGGCATCGGGCTCATCATCTTCGCCATCTGGTACGACGACTATCAGAAGCGCCTGTGCCCTAACTGCCATAAGCACACCATGAAGAAGATATCGGGCCGGACCGAGAAGAAGAAGAGCCTGGGCATACGCACACACTACGATACATACAAATGCACAAACTGCCACTTCACAAAATTGCGCACTTGGGACGAGAGCCTGGCCACGGCGTCGGGTGCCTACTTCGGTGGCGGCAGCTTCAGCGGCCGAAGTGGTGGAGGCTTCACCGGCGGACACTTTGGCGGAGGCAGCTTCGGTGGCGGCGGTGCAGGCGGACACTTTTAGTATAAACTCAATCAAACATTAAGAATATGAAAACATCACACATCGTACTGATTGCCATCGTAGCGGTAATAGTACTCGTTGGCGGTTGCGCCACTTCAACCTACAATAACCTGGTGTCGCAGGATGAAACCGTGACACGAGCATGGAGCGACGTGCAGACTCAGTACCAGCGTCGTGCCGACCTAATACCCAACCTAGTCAATACCGTGAAGGGCTATGCTGCCCATGAGCGCGAGACACTTCAGGCTGTGGTCGATGCCCGCACCAAGGCAACACAGATTACTGTAGACCCCGAAAACCTCACGCCGGAGAAGTTGGCCGAGTATCAGGCAGCACAAGGCGAGGTAAGCCAGGCTCTGGGCCGACTGCTGGCCATCACAGAGAACTATCCCGACTTGAAGGCCAGCGAGCAGTTCAGCGAGCTGCAGGCTCAGCTGGAAGGCACTGAGAACCGCATTGCCGAGTCGCGCCGTCTGTTCAACGAGGCCACACAGCAGTATAATGTATATGTGCGCCGCTTCCCGAACAACATCTTTGCCGGTATGTTCGGTTTCAGTACAAAGGCTATGTTCCAAGCCGAGGCAGGCTCCGACAAGGCTCCGACGGTGGAGTTTTGATGGAGGGCTTGATAATTGATAATTGACAATTGACAATGGGCAATCAACGCTACATGGCTCGCGGCGTGTCGGCCGCCAAGGAGGATGTGCACGCAGCCATACGTAATATAGACAAGGGCATCTTTCCTCATGCCTTCTGCAAGATAATACCCGACATACTGGGCGGCGACCCAGAGTACTGCAACATCATGCACGCCGACGGTGCCGGTACAAAGTCGTCGCTGGCATACGCCTACTGGCGCGAAACGGGCGACCTCAGCGTGTGGAAAGGCATTGCACAGGATGCGCTGATTATGAACATCGACGACCTGCTATGCGTGGGCGCTGTGGACAACATTCTTGTGTCCAGCACCATAGGCCGCAACAAGATGCTGATACCAGGCGAAGTCATCTCTGCTATCATCAATGGTACCGACGAGCTGATGGCTGAGCTGCGCGACATGGGTATAGGTATCTATGGCACAGGTGGCGAGACGGCCGATGTGGGCGATCTGGTGCGTACCATCATCGTCGACTCTACCGTGACGTGCCGTATGCGTCGTGCAGATGTGATAGACAATGCCAACATTCGTCCTGGCGATGTGATTGTGGGACTGGCATCGTTCGGACAGGCGACCTACGAGCATGAGTACAATGGCGGCATGGGTAGCAACGGTCTGACCTCAGCCCGCCACGATGTGTTCAGCAAGTACATGGCCGAGAAGTACCCCGAGACCTACGACCATGCCGTACCGGAGGAGCTGGTGTATAGTGGGAAGTATAAACTCAATTCACAATACACAATTGACAGCTCACAACTGAATGTCGGCAAACTCGTCCTTTCGCCTACCCGCACGTACGCCCCTGTTGTAAGACAGCTGATAGACAAGATGAAGGCCGACATACACGGAATGGTGCATTGCACAGGCGGAGCACAGACCAAGGTGCTTCACTTCGTGGGCGACAACTGCCGTGTGGTGAAGGACAACATGTTCCCTGTGCCGCCTCTGTTCCGCATCATAGCCGAACAGAGCGGAGCCGACTGGAGCGAGATGTACAAGGTGTTCAACTGCGGCCACAGACTCGAGGTATACGTAGCACCAGAGCATGCGCAGAAGGTAATAGATTCAGCCCAGAGCTTCAACATCGACGCCCAGGTCGTGGGACACATCGAGGATGGTCCGCGCTCACTGACCATCAAGTCGGAGTATGGAGAGTTCCACTATGAATAATGAACAATAGAAGTAACGAATAACTCAAGCAAACAGAACAGATGAACGTACAGATAAAGGTTATCAACCGTCAACTAAGCGAATACATGTGGCGTGCAGGGCAGACCCTTGCCACCGCTGAAAGTTGCACAGCTGGCAGCGTCTCGGCAGCCCTGGCATCGCTGCCTGGTGCCAGCACCTACTTCCGTGGTGGTATAGTGTCATATGCCGAGGATCTGAAGGTTAGTCTGCTGGGGGTTGACGAGCAGCTGCTAAAGGACAAGGGTGCTGTCAGCGAAGAGGTGGCTCTGGCTATGGCTGAAGGTGCAATATCGCATCTCAATTCCGACTACGCCATCAGCGTGACGGGCTATGCCGGACCTAGCGGTGGCCCGGAGGCTCCTGTAGGCACCATCTGGATAGCCGTGGGCAAGTCGGGCGACTTCGCAACACGCCAGCTGACCGGCGATGATGGCCGCGAGCTGAACGTACAGCGTGCCACCCTCACGGCACTGGTGATGCTGCTGGAGCGCATACAGCAGGATTTCCCGTTGGAGCAAAGCAGCGATGAGGAGAAATAACTTAATGTCATAACCTAATACTCAATCTTATGTCAATGTTGATAGTATTCAAATTGTTAGGCTCGCTGGCGCTGCTCATGTTCGGTATGAAGAGCATGAGTGAGAGCTTGCAGAAGATGGCCGGTCCGCAGTTGCGACATGTGCTGGCTGCAATGACCACCAATCGCTTCACAGGTGCGCTGACCGGTATGTTTGTCACAGCTGCTGTGCAGTCCAGTACGGCTACCACGCTGATGACGGTATCGTTCGTCAACGCAGGTCTGCTGACACTTATCCAAGCCATATCCGTCATCATGGGTGCCCACATCGGTACTACCGTCACGGCGTGGATCATGTCGCTGGGATTCTCGTTCAACATCACCGATTTCGTGTATCCCGCTTTCTTCATAGGTATCATACTCATCTACATGAAGAGCCGCCGCATCATCGGTGACTTCCTCTTCGGTGTGGCGTTCCTCTTCCTGGGACTGGGTACGCTGAAGGAGACCGGCACGATGCTGGTACAGGATCCGGAGGCCAACGTGGCAATCAGCCAGTTCTTCTCCAACTTCAACGAGCCCACGTTCTGGAACTCGGCATTCTTCCTGATGATGGGTACTATCCTCACGCTCTGCGTGCAGTCGTCGGCAGCCATTATGGCCATCACGATGATGCTCTGCTCCACAGGCGTGCTGCACATCGACCAGGGCATCATGCTGGTGCTGGGCGAGAACATCGGTACCACCATCACATCTAACATCGTGGCCTTGAGTGCCAACGTTCAGGCCCGTCGTGCCGCCTTCGCCCACATGACCATCAATGTGATAGGCGTGCTGTGGTGCCTGATTCTGCTCAAGCCCTTCTTCGCTATGGTGTGCCACATCTCAGGCTTCGATCCTGCCATGACATCCGATACACCAGGCTTCGCCGTGAAGGCATCTGTTGCCCTGGCCACTTTCCACTCGGCATTCAACATCAGCAACACCCTCATCCAGATATGGTTCATACCTTACATCGAGAAGTTCGTGTGCTGGGTAATCAAGCCTAAGAAGGTCGATGAGGAGGAGGACTTCAAGCTCCACTTCATCACATCAGGCATCATGAAGACCCCGGAGCTCTCCGTGCTGGAGGCTCATAAGGAGATAGAGTCTTTCTCCGAGCGTATGCAGCGTATGTTCGGCATGGTGCGCGAACTGCTGACCATCTCGTCCAGCGACTCCAGAAAGAAGGGTACCAAGGAGGATGAGTTCAACAAGCTGTTCAGCCGCATAGAGAAGTACGAGAGCATCTCCGACAACATGGAGATAGAGATTGCCAACTACCTCGACCAGGTGAGCGATGCCCACCTCAGCGATGAGACCAAGGCCAAGATACGCGCCATGCTGCGTGAAATCTCGGAGTTGGAGAGCATCGGTGACAGCTGCTACAACATGGGCCGCACCATACATCGCAAGTACCTTGCCGGTCAGGATCACTTCACCGAGGCTCAGTACCAGCACCTGCACCAGATGATGGAGCTGACCAACAACTCACTCACTCAGATGAACCAGCTGATGACAGGCCGCAAGGAGGCATTCGATGTGAACCGCTCGTTCAACATAGAGAACGAAATCAACAACTACCGCAACCAGCTGAAGCAGCAGAATATCACGGATGTGAACAATCACGAGTATACCTACGCTGTGGGTACCATCTACATGGACCTCGTCAACGAGTGCGAGAAGCTGGGTGACTATGTTGTGAATGTCGTAGAGGCTCGCATGGGCCTGCGTGCAAGGTAGACATAAGCAAGCATGAAGAAGATACTTCTATTGGGTAGTGGCGAGCTCGGCAAGGAGTTCGTCATTGCCTGCAAGCGCAAGGGACAGTACGTGGTGGCGTGCGACAAGTACGCCAATGCTCCGGCCATGCAGGTAGCCGATGAATGCGAGGTGTTCAACATGCTCAACGGCGATGCGCTGATGGCAGCCGTCAGGAAGCACCGGCCCGACATCATAGTGCCGGAGATTGAGGCCATACGTACAGAGCGACTGTTCGACTGTGAGCAGATGGGCATTCAGGTGGTGCCGTCGGCACGTGCCGTGAACTTCACCATGAACCGCAAGGCCATACGCGAGCTGGCTCATACCGAGTTAGGCATCAAGACGGCCAACTACCGCTATGCCACCTCCTTTGAGGAGCTGCAGCAGGCTGCCGGTATGATAGGCTTCCCATGCATCATCAAGCCTCTGATGTCCAGTAGCGGGCATGGACAGAGCAAGGTGGACAGTGCCGACGAGTTGCAGGCAGCATGGGATGCCGCTTGTGCCGGTGCCCGTGGCGACATCATGGAGGTGATAGTGGAGCAGTTCATACCCTTCGACTTTGAGATAACGATGCTCACTGTGACCCAGCAGCACGGTCCCACTCTGTTCTGCAGTCCTATAGGTCACGTGCAGAAGGGGGGCGACTATCGCGAGAGCTTCCAGCCTATGGCGATGCAGGATTGGCAACTGGAGGAAGCCAAGCGCATGGCTGGTGCTGTGACCGAGGCTCTGACGGGTGCCGGCATCTGGGGCGTGGAGTTCTTCATCAGCAACGACCCGAAGGTGGGTGTGCTGTTCAGCGAGCTCTCGCCGCGTCCGCACGACACTGGCATGGTGACGTTGGGCCACACGCAGAACCTCAGTGAGTTCGAGCTGCACGCACGTGCTGTGTTGGGCCTGCCCATCCCCGAGATAGTGCAGGAGTGCCAGGGTGCCAGCGCTGTGATTCTGAGCGAGATAGAGACATCGGCTCCTGACTATCAGGGGCTGGAAGAGGTGTGCGCAGCCACTCGCACACGTCTGCGCATCTTCGGCAAGCCGGAGGCACACGTTGGGCGTCGCATGGGTGTTGTAGTGTGCTATGACAGCCTGAATGCCAGCCAGGAGGAGTTGCGCCGCAAGTGCAAGACGCTGGCCTCGAAAGTTAAAGTCATTTGAAGATAGTATATATTATAGGTGGTATATACTCGGCCAACGGCATGAGTGATGTGATGACACGTAAGGTCAACTGGCTTGCGCGTCACACTGATTATGAGCTTCATGTAGTGCTGACTGAGCGTCCCGACCTCAAGCCGTTCTATCAGCTGGACGAGCGGGTGCAGGTGGTGAACCTCAACATCGGGTTCGACCGTCTGGACACGTTGCCGTTGGCGCGCAAGGTGCTGCTGTACCGCCGGCTGATGATGCAGTACCGGCGGCAGCTGACAGCCTATCTGCTGGAGTGCCGTGCGGATGTGGTGGTGTCGGCTCTGCGGCGCGACATCAACTTCCTCTGCGATGTGCCCGACGGCAGCCGCAAGGTGGGCGAACTGCACTTCGCGCGCTCGTCCTACCGCGTGTTCTGCAAGCCGTGGCTACCGCAGTGCGCAAATCGTTGGATTACACATCGTTGGCAGCGTGGGCTCATTCGTCAGTTAAAGCAGCTGTCTGCTTTTGTGGTGTTGAGCCATGAGGATGCACAATGCTGGCCAGAGCTAAGTAATATACATGTCATACCCAACAGCATCCGACAGATACCCGACCATGTGGCACAGCCATCAAGCAAGCGGGTGATAGCTGCTGGGCGATATACATATCAGAAAGGCTTTGACCTTCTGTTGCAGGCATGGCAACCTATTGAAACCACAAATTCTGACTGGCACCTATATGTATATGGCAGCGGTGATAGCACACCGTATCGGCAACAAGCAGACGAAATGCAGTTGCAGCATGTTCATCTCATGCCTACTGTGCCCGACCTGCAGGCCGAGATGCTTCGAGGTAGCGTATTTGCTTTTAGCAGTCGCTACGAAGGCTTTGGGCTGGTGCTGGCTGAGGCCATGTCGTGCGGGCTGGTGCCTGTGAGCTTCGCTTGCCCGTGCGGTCCGCGTGACATCATCACCGACGGCGTAGACGGTGTGCTGGTGCCAGCTGCCGATGTTGTTGCCTTTACTGATGCCTTGCGGCGTGTCATGTCCGATGAAGCTCTGCGCAGCACCATGGCGGTCAAAGCTCGGCAGTCATCGGTACGCTATGAGGAGGATGCCGTGATGCAGCTGTGGCTGGAGATATTTGCCGAATCACTTCCTTAACTTCTCTACAATAATGTTCAAGCATCTCATTCCCCTGCTGGCGATGGCCGTGGCGCCGTTGTGCTGGCTTCAGGCAGAGTCGTTCACCCAGTATGTCGACCCGCGCATCGGTACGGGCGATCATGGCCACGTGTTCGTGGGAGCCAACGTGCCGTTTGGCATGGTGATGGCTGGACCTACGCAGGATAGAGTGGGGTGGGACTGGTGCTCTGGCTACCATGAGAGCGGCCAGCGCATCGTGGGCTTTGCACAGACTCATCTCAGCGGTACAGGCTGTTCGGACCTGGGCGACATAGCGCTCATGCCGGCCACATCGGAGCTTCAGCTCACACGCGAGGGACTGGCCACGCCGTTCTCCCACGAGCAGGAGCAGGTGCGGCCAGGCTACTACAGCGTGCTGCTGCCTGAGCGTGGCACCCGAGTTGAGATTACGGCCACGTGCCGCACGGCACTCTACCGTTTCACCTACGATTCTGCCCAGCCTGCAGGCGGGCAGCGGCTGGTGGTCGACCTGGACAATGGTGTGGGCGACCACGTGATGTACGGCCGCCTGATGCAGCTGGACGACAGAACGTTTGTTGGCTATCGCATCAGCCACGGCTGGGCCAATGAGCAGCACATCTATTTCGCCATGCAGCTGAACCGCAGCGCTCGTGTCACCCGTTGTTCCGATGCTGATACCCAGCTGACCAGCCGCACCGAGCAGAAGTCGCCTGTCTACGAGCTGACCATTGACAGTGCCGACAACTGCGAGCTACTGGTTCGCATAGCTCTCAGCCCTGTGTCCGAGACGAATGCGCTGGACAATATGAGCTGCGAGTCAGCGCTTGGCTGGGACTTTGAGGCCGAGCGAGCTGTGGCCGATGCTGCGTGGGACCGCGAGCTGCATCGCATCGAGGCTACATTCCGCAATCCTGCCGACCGCACCATCTTCTACACGGCTATGTATCACTTTATGATGGCACCACAGACGTGGAACGACTGCTGCGGCGACTACCGCGGTGCCGACAACCGCGTGTACCGCTCCGCCAGCCGTCCTAACGAACAGAGTCAGCAGCAGCCCAGCTACGTCACCACGCTCTCCCTTTGGGACACCTATCGCGCTGCGGCTCCGCTCTCGACCATCATTCTGCCCGACATGATGCCGGCCATAGCCAGCACCTACCTGCACATCTACCGAGAGCAGGGCAAGCTGCCGGTGTGGCATCTCATGTCACAGGAGACCAACTGTATGGTGGGCTGTCCGGCTGTGCCCATTCTGGCCGACCTGCTGCTCAAGGGCTATGTCGAGGATAGCACGCTGGCTTGGGAGGCTATGAGCAGCAGCCTGCTGATGGAAGAGCGCGGGCTGGATGACATGAAGCGGCTGGGCTATGTGGCCAACGACCATCATGGAGGCTCGCTGTCCATGAGTCTGGAGTACATGTTGGCTGACTGGTCGGCAGCTGCCGCAGGACAGGCTATTGTTGCAGCCCGTGGCGGCAGCGCAAGTGCCGAGATGCAGCAGGCCATCAGCTATCTGCAGAACCGCAGCCGCGGCTACACCAGGCTGTACGATCCGCGTGTGGGCTATCTGCGCTCGCGCAACTCGGCCGGCGAGTTCAGCGGCATCGATGGTTTCAACCCAGCCTATCAGACGGGCGACTACACCGAGGGCAACCCCTGGCAGTACCTCTGGCTCGTGCCACACGATGTTGACGGGCTGGTGCAGCTACTGGACGGACGCGATGTGGCTGTGGCACGTCTGGATAGCCTTTTTGCTGCCGACAGCAGCTTGAACGACGAGGCCAACCCCGACATAACGGGCCTGATAGGGCAGTATGCCCACGGCAACGAACCCTCTCACCATATAGCCTACCTGTACACTCTGTTGGGCCAGCCGCGGAAGACAGCTGCCGTGGTGCGCCGCATCATGCGTGAGCTCTACACGACACAGCCGGCCGGCTTGTGCGGCAACGAGGACGTGGGTCAGATGTCGGCGTGGTACCTGCTGTCGGCCCTAGGCTTCTATCAGGTGGAGCCCTGCGGAGGGCACTACGTGTTCGGTTCGCCGCTGGTGGTTGAGGCAGTGGTCCACGTTGGAGCAGGACGCACATTCACCATCCGCACCCACGGGCAGTCAGATCGCGCCGTCTGCATCCGCAAGGCCTGTCTGAATGGCAAGCCCATAGCCGGCCATCAGCTGCGCCACGAGGACATAATGGCAGGCGGAACGCTGGACTTCTACATGATATGACATAATTTCAGCGCCACTCGTCCGTAGTGTGGAATAGATTACTTATCTTTGCGGTCGAAAACAAGGGACGTATGAAACTCATTCTCCTATCCACACCTGAGTTCTTCGTCGAAGAGGACACCATCATCAACGCCCTCTTCGAGGAAGGACTTGATTTATTTCACCTGCGCAAGCCCAACTCCGAGCCAGTCTACTCCGAGCGTCTGCTCACTCTGCTGCCCGAGCAGTGGCATTCGCGCATAGTGGTACACGAGCATTTCTATCTGAAAGAAGAGTTCTCACTGCGAGGCATCCACCTGAACGAGCGCAACCCCGAGCCGCCTAAGGGCTTCAAGGGGCAGCTGAGCCGTTCATGCCACAGCATAGCCGAGCTGCAGAGCAATCGCGGACAGATGGACTACGTGTTCCTCTCCCCTGTGTTCGACAGCATCAGCTACCGCGACCGCAAGTCGGGCTACACCGCCGAGGAGCTGCACACAGCCACCCGTGCCGGCATCATAGACCGCAAGGTCATGGCCGCCGGAGGCATCAACAGCGAGACGCTGCCCCTGCTGCGCGACTACGGCTTTGGCGGTGCCGTGATCCTGGGCGACCTCTGGACCCGCTTCAACATCCACTCCGGCCTGGACTACAAGGAGGTGATAGCCCACTTCCGCAAGCTCCGCAAGGCTGCAGGGTGATTCACAAGTAACAATTAACAATTGGCAATTCACAACAAACAATTCAAAATTATCAAATAAAAGCGATGAGCGACAATAATTTCCTCGTCTTCTCCGGCACAGCCACCCAGTACCTTACCACCAAAATCTGTGCCAGCCTAGGCGTTCCGCAAGGCCAGATTAACATCACCCATTTCGCCGACGGCGAGTTCGGCGTCAGCTACGAGGAGAGCATTCGAGGACGCGATGTATTCCTGGTACAAAGCACCTTCCCCAATAGCGACAATCTGATGGAGCTGCTGCTGATGATAGACGCCGCCAAGCGAGCCTCCGCACGCACCATCAACGCCGTGATACCATACTTTGGCTGGGCACGACAGGATCGCAAGGACAAGCCCCGCGTAGCCATCGGCGCCAAGCTGGTGGCCGACATGCTGTCCGTGGCAGGCGTGAACCGCGTCATTACCATGGACCTCCATGCCGATCAGGAACAAGGCTTCTTCGACGTGCCTGTGGACCACCTCTACGCCTCCAGCGTCATGCTGCCCTACATACAGAGCCTCAATTTGGAGAATCTCGTCATCGCCACACCCGATGTTGGCGGCTCCAAGCGCGCCTCAGCCTACTCCAAGTTCCTAGGCTGCCCGCTAGTGCTCTGCAACAAGACCCGCCGCCGCCCCAACGAAGTTGCCACGATGCAGATCATCGGCGACGTGACCGATGCCAACGTCATACTCATTGACGACATGGTCGACACCGCCGGCACCATCACCAAGGCAGCAGAACTGATGATAGAGAACGGAGCCCGCTCCGTACGCGCCATAGCCTCCCACTGCGTGATGAGTGGCCCTGCCTCCGAGCGCGTGCAGCAGAGCCATCTGGAAGAGATAGTCTTCACCGACAGCATCCCCTACACCAACCGCTGTGCCAAGGTCAAGCAGCTTTCCATAGCCGACCTCATCGCCGAGACCATACGCCGCGTGGAGGACAACCAGAGCATCAGCAGCCAGTACCTGATCTGAGGCGATGCGCAATTGTGATAATGTGCTGCATAGCCCTGCTTCCTATGATTATTTCCAAGTATATTTAGTTAAAATTGTACTGTTTCTGTTGTTGCTCGCTGCAGGGTGAGACGCTCATGCCCCGTTACAAGGTGTGGACGAGGAAGAACAAAGGGGGTAACGAAACGTGACACCCTTTGCTTGCCTATCTGCGCAGCAGCAGGACTACGTTCTCCACGTGCTGGGTTTGGGGGAACATGTCTACGGGCTGGACGGCGGCCACGCGGTAGTGGCTGTCCAGCAGGGCGAGGTCGCGCGCCTGGGTGGCTGGGTTGCAGCTGACGTAGACTATGCGGGCGGGGGCGGCTTTGAGTATGACGTCGACCACATCGGCGTGCATTCCTGCGCGGGGCGGGTCGGTGATGATGATGTCGGGACGGCCGTGCTCGCAGATGAAGTCCTCGGTGAGTATGTCCTTCATGTCGCCGGCGTAGAACAGCGTGTTCGTGATGCCGTTGATGCGGCTGTTCTCGCGGGCATCCTTGATGGCTTCGGGCACGTACTCGATGCCTATGACCTGGCGTGCCTGACGTGCCACGAAGTTGGCTATCGTGCCGGTGCCGGTGTAGAGGTCGTAGACCAGCGGCTTGCTGGCTGCGGCATCGGCATCGGATGCTACGTTGGCATCGGATGTTGCGGTAATCTGACTGTCGAAGGCCAATGAGCGTGCTACGCTGTAGAGCTCATAGGCTTGCCGGGTGTTGGTCTGATAGAAGCTCTTGGGGCCTACCTTGAAGCGCAGGTCCTCCATCTGGAGGAATATGTGGTCCTCGCCGCGGAAGGTGTGCACTTCGAGGTCGCCGAAGGTGTCGTTCCACTTGGTGTTGTTTACCCACAGCAGGGATGTTATCTCAGGGAACTGCTGGGCTACGTGCTGCATCAGGCCCATGGCTTGGGCGTGCTGTTCGGGGGTCTCGATGCAGAACTGCACGAGCAGCATCAGCTCGCCTGTGTTGGAGAGGCGTATCATCATGCCGCGCATCAGTCCGGTGTGGTTCCGCACGTCGTAGAACGTGAGGCCGTGCTGCAGGGCGTAGTTGCGCAGGCAGAGGCGCAGCCGGTCGTTGATGGGGTCCATCAGGTGGCACTCTTCGATGGGTAGCACCTTGTCGAAGGTGCCGGTGGTGTGGTAGCCTACGCAGTTGTTGACATCGCTGCCGAGCTCTAGGTGCTCGTCGCTGATCTCCTGCTTCGTCAGCCAGCGCTTGTTGCAGAAGGCGAACTCCAGCTTGTTGCGGTACTCGGCGGTCTGCTGCGAGCCAAGTATGGGGCGGCATTCGGGCAGTTCCACCTTGCCTATGCGTTGCAGTGCGTCTACCACCTGCTGCTGCTTGGCGGCCAGCTGGTCGGGGTAGGGCAGCATCTGCCACTTGCAGCCTCCGCACACCCCGAAGTGGCGGCAGAATGGCTGCAAGCGCCGGGGCGAGGGCTGCACCATGCGCGCCACTACGGCTTCGGCGTAGCTGTGCTTCTTGCGGGTGATCTGTAGGTCGACCACATCGCCCGGCACGGCGAAGGACACGAAGACTACGAGGTCGTTCACCCTGACCAGCGCCTTGCCCTCGGCTGCGATGTCAGTTATTGTCACGCCCTCCAGTAGGGGCAGCGGTTTGCGTTTCCTGCTCATATCAGTCGTCGGAGCGCATGATCATGGCGCGCATCAGTTTTGTCATTACGGGTTGTGCGGCATTGGCAGCCTCCTGAACCTCCTCGTGGCTCACCTCTACGGGAGCGTCGAAGCCGCCCAGGTCGGTGATCACGGATACGCCGAACACGCGGATGCCGCAGTGACGGGCCACTATCACTTCAGGCACGGTGCTCATGCCCACGGCATCGGCACCGAAGGAGCGGAACATGCGGTATTCGGCTGGGGTCTCGAAGGTCGGGCCCTGGGTGCCGATGTACACTCCGTGCTGCAGCTTGATGCCCTTCTCGGCAGCTATGCCGTCGGCCAGCGCTATGAGCTCGTGGTCGTAGGTCTCGTGCATGTCGGGGAAGCGCGGTCCCACGGGCAGGTTCTTGCCGTGCAGCGGATGCTCGGGGAAGAAGTTGATATGGTCGGTGATGATCATCAGGTCGCCTATGCTGAACTGCGGGTCGGTGCCGCCGGCGGCGTTGCTCACGAACAGGGTCTTGATGCCCAACTCGTACATCACGCGCACGGGGAACGTCACCTGCTGCATAGAGTAGCCCTCGTAGAAGTGGAAACGGCCCTGCATGGCCAGAATATTCTTGTCGCCCAACTTGCCGAATATCAAGCGGCCGCTGTGACCCTCGACGGTTGAGACGGGGAAGTTCGGTATGTCCTTATAGTCTATGGCCAGCGTGACGCTTATTTCCTCGGCCAGACGGCCCAGGCCTGTGCCCAGTATGATGGCTGTCTGCGGCTGGCTCGGCATACGCTCCTGGAGCCATGCCGCTGTCTCCTTGATTTGCTCGTAGTACATGATGCTATTGTTATTAGTCAGACATTTATTCAATGGCAAAATAAACACAAATCCGCGATACCGTCAAATTTTGCGCCCATTACTTGGCCGCAGCATGTGTTATGGAACTTTACGCTCAATTCTTGAACCTCTCGCCCCACAGCTGCACCATTCGGTCGTGCAGCCGCTGCTCCGATTGCGAAGTGTTCTGAGCGTGCCAGAAGCGCTGCGACACAGCTTCATCGGGCATAAACTGCTGCTCAACAAAGTGGCCTTCGTAGTCGTGGGCATACTTGTAGCCGTCCGAGTAGCCCAGCTGCTTCATCAGCTTGGTAGGCGCATTGCGCAGATGCAGCGGCACGGGCAGATTGCCCGACTGCTGAACGTAGCCCAAAGCATCGTTGATGGCCATATATGCCGAGTTGCTCTTGGGCGATGTGGCCAAATATACGGTAGCCTCGGCCAGCGGTATGCGACCTTCGGGCCAGCCCAGCTTCTGCACAGCATCGAAAGCAGCGTTGGCCAGCAGCAGGGCATTGGGGTTGGCAAGGCCAATATCCTCGGATGCCGAGATGACTAGTCGTCGGGCTATGAACTTCGGGTCCTCGCCACCCTCAATCATGCGTGCCAGCCAGTAGATGGCAGCATCAGGGTCGCTGCCGCGTATGCTCTTGATGAAGGCCGATATGATGTCGTAGTGCTGCTCGCCGGCCTTGTCGTAGGCCAGTGGATTCTGCTGCAGGCGGTTGGTCACCAGCTCGTCGGTGATGCTGATTGCCGTACCCTCAGGCTCGGCTTCAGCCACCAGCTCCAGTATGTTCAACAGCTTGCGGGCATCGCCTCCGCTGTAGCGCAGCAGGGCGTTGGTCTCAGCGATGCTTATCTTGCGCTGGCTCAGCAGGGCATCGGTCGTTATGGCGTGATTGGCCAATCCTATCAGGTCGTCTGCATCGAGCGGCTGTAGCACATATACGGCGCAGCGCGACAGCAGTGGACGTATCACCTCAAACGAAGGATTCTCGGTCGTGGCACCTATGAGTGTCACCACGCCTTGCTCCACAGCACCCAGCAGCGAGTCCTGCTGGCTTTTGCTGAACCTGTGTATCTCGTCAATGAACAATATGGGGCTGCTCTGGTTGAAAAATCTGTTGGCGCGAGCCTTCTCGATAACGTCACGCACATCCTTCACGCCGCTGGTCACGGCCGAGAGGGTGTAGAACGGAGTCTGAAGCGTGTTGGCTATAATCTGCGCCAGCGTGGTCTTGCCCACACCCGGAGGTCCCCACAGTATAAAAGAAGAAACGCGCCCCGCATCAATCATCCTGCGAAGCACGGCACCTTCCCCCACCAAATGTCGCTGCCCGATATATCCGTCAAGCGTCGTGGGGCGCATTCTCTCAGCAAGCGGTTTCATGTGCAAAAATAGCTCTACCTGCGGCTCTGCGCTGAGCTTTGAGCGATAAACGGGACTCGAACCCGCGACCCTCGGCTTGGGAAGCCAATGCTCTACCAACTGAGCTATTATCGCATTGATATTTACTATCGTTGGCGCAAAGGTACGCATTATTCCTTATGCATGAAAAGAATAATCGGATTTTTTCGCTTACCTTTGCGCAGAGTTAACGTCAATACTAATTCAACTCCCATGTACACAAGCTCAATCAACAAGCGGTTGGCCGTAGCAGCAACGCTATGTGCGTTTGCTCTGTGCGGACCGCTGGAGGCGCAGACCAACTATGACTACACCAGACTTCAGCAGCAGCGCCTCAACCGCGGCGTGGTGGCCATGCGGACATCGGCCGACTCCGTGCTGGTGTCGTGGCGCTATCTGCCATGCGACCCAATGGATGTGACTTTCGAAGTGTTGCGCAACGGCGAGCGTATAGCTGTGCGTCGTGCCACCGAGCCAACCATGCTGATGGACTATAGTCCTGCAGGCAGCGAGGTAACCTATGCCGTACAACCCGTGTATCACAACGGCTTGGTTCCCAGCGGACTGAGCACCGACGACATCGCCTTGCTTCACGGACAATGGACGCTACCGGCCGATGCGCCAATTGGCTATCTCGACCTGCCGCTGCAGCAGCCCGACAGCTTGCAGGGTGAGCATGGACGCTGGGTACACTACAACGCCAACGATGCCACAGCTGCCGACCTCGATGGCGATGGCCAGATGGAAATAGTGCTGAAGTGGGACCCCTCCGACTCGCGCGACAACTCGCAGAGCGGACTGACCTCGCCCACCATCATCGATGCCTACCAGCTGGACGGCACCCTGATGTGGCGCGTGAACCTCGGTCGCAACATCCGTTCAGGAGCTCATTACACACCGTTCATCGTGGCCGACCTCAATGGCGATGGCTGTGCTGAGCTGCTGGTCCGTACCAGCGACGGTACCATCGATGGCTTGGGCAACGTGCTGGGCGACAGCACCGCCGACCATCGCCGCAAGCCCGACAACGGCGAGTATCAGGCCAACGGCAACCCGCACGAGCAGTTCCGCGGACCAGGCTGGCCCAACAATATGGACCGCAAGGCGCGGCGCGGAGGCTTCATCTACAAGGGCCCAGAGTGGGTGACATGCTTCGACGGCAAGACTGGCCGCGCCGTCTCGACTGTTGACTACATACCCGAGCGAGGCGAGCTGCGCGCTTGGGGTGACAACTACGCTAACCGCAGCGACCGCTTCCTCGCGGCCTGCGGCTACCTTAACGGCCAGCACTTGAGCGTCATATTCTGTCGCGGCTACTACACCCGTACAGTCCTTGCAGCCTACGACTTCGACGGCCAGCAGCTGTCGGTACGCTGGGTGTTCGATACCAACGACGAGGACAAGCGTTCTTACGCAGGTCAGGGCAACCACAATCTGCGCATCGGCGATGTCGATGGCGACGGCTGCGACGAAATAACCTACGGTTCAATGGCTGTGGACCACGATGGTACACCTTTATATAATACAGGCTTTGGCCACGGCGATGCCATGCATCTCATGGCCTATCTGCCGCTGAACGATGCTCTGCAGGTGTGGGACTGCCACGAGAACAAGCGCGACGGCTCCGACTTCCGCGATGCCCGCACAGGCCAGGTGCTGTTCCAGATACTCTCCAGCAAGGATGTAGGTCGCTGCATGGCTGCCGACATCAATCCCCTGAACTCTGGGCTTGAGATGTGGTCGTCGGCTTCGGGCGGCATCTGCAACTACCGGGGCGAGGTCATAGACAGCACAGCCCGCATCCCCATAAACTTCGGCGTTTGGTGGGACGGCGACCTGCTCCGTGAGATGCTAGATCACGAAGCCGTCAGCAAGTACACCCAGTCGGGTATGTCGCCATATCACGGTGACCAGCAGGGCTATAGCGGTGACACCCAGGAGGGCGAAGCTGGAAAAGCCCACTATGACTTCAGCGGCAGCACCTCGTGCCCGCCCATATTCCAGCTGGACGGCGTAGTGTTCAACAACGGCACCAAGTCCAACCCCGCCCTATGTGCCGACATACTCGGCGACTGGCGCGAGGAGATTGTGTCCCGCACACCCGACAACCAGCACCTGCGCATCTACGTATCGCCGCAGCCCACGCCCTACCGCTTCCATACCTTCCTCAGCGACCCCGTGTACTACCACAGCCTCGTGATGCAGAACGTGGGCTACAACCAGCCCACCAACGTAGGCTTCTACTTCGGAGCCGAGCTGGAAGGTAGCGGCCGCACCTTCCGTGGCTGGCAGTTCAGTGCTGAATGACCAAATGACCAAATGACCAAATGACCAACAACTAACAATATGAAACAATTACTAATGACAGTTGCAGCCATGACAGCTGCAGCAACCCTCTCAGCGCAGAGCTATCGTGCTGTCAGTCCTGATGGCATGACCTACGTGGAAGTCTCTCAAGATAACGGCAAGGTCGTTTATACAGCCGGCTTGCGTCAGGTGAACAGCACGGATACCGTGGATGTTCCGATGGTACTACAGTCGCCACTGGGCATCATCACCAGTGCTGGCACGTGGACCAGCGGGCTGACACTCACGGACAAGAGCCACGGTGCAACCTCAGGCCGATACACCCTCCGCCAGGGCAAGCAATCTACCATCGACTACAATGCCAGCAAGTTGATTGTCACCCTGAAGAACCAGCAGGGCAAGAGCATCGACATGGAGTTCTTCGTGTCGAGCAACAACGTTGCATTCCGATACAACATCCCCGAGCAGGGCGAGACAGCTGCTATCGTGGTGGAGGAGGAGGCCACAGGCTTCCGTCTGCCAGCCGATGCCACAGCCTTCATCTGTCCGCAGAGCGATGCACAGATTGGCTGGAAGCGCACCAAGCCCAGCTATGAAGAGTACTACATCTGGGACGAGCCCATCACCACCCTCAGCCAGTACGGTCACGGCTGGACCTTCCCCTGCCTGTTCCATGAGAGCGACAACGGCTGGGTGCTCATAAGCGAGACCGGCCTGACCAGCGACTACTGTGGCAGCCACTTGAGCGACGTGACCGACGGCAACCTGTTCACCATAGCCTTCCCCTTGGAGGGCGAGAACAACGGCTTCGGCAGTACTGCCGCACAGATGGGTCTGCCCAACAGCACGCCGTGGCGCACCATCACCATGGGCAAGACGCTAAAGCCCATTGTCGAAACCACTATCACATGGGACGTTGTGGAGCAACTCTACGAGCCCAGCCAGGAGTATAAGGGTTCGCGCAACACGTGGTCGTGGATTCTCTGGCAGGATGCCAGCATCAACTACAACGACCAGGTGACGTTCATCAACCTCGCTGCCGACCTCGGTTGGGAGGGCTGCCTCATAGACGGCGGCTGGCTCACCAACATAGGTCGCGAGCGCATGGAGCAGCTGTTTGACTACTGCCAGCAGAAGGGTGTTGCGCCCTGGGTGTGGTACAACTCCAACGGCGGCTGGAACGACGCTCCGCAATGTGCTAAGCAATGTATGCACAACCCGATAGTCCGCAAGCAGGAGATGCGCTGGCTGCAACAGCACGGCGTGAAGGGCATCAAGGTGGACTTCTTCGGAGGTGACAAGCAGGAGACCATACGCCTGTACGAGGCCATACTCAGCGATGCCAACGACTACGGAATCCAAGTTATCTTCCACGGCTGCACGCTGCCGCGAGGCTGGGAGCGTATGTACCCCAACTACTGCAGCTCTGAGGCTGTGCTGGCCAGCGAGAATCTGTACTTCAGCCAGGGCTTCTGCGAGCTGGAGGCTCGTCATGCCTGCCTGCACCCATTCGTGCGCAACACGGTTGCATCCATGGAGTACGGCGGCACAGCCCTGCAGAAGCGCCTGCATCGCGAGCCCGGCAAGGGCAACACTCGCCGCACCAGCGACATCTTCGAGCTGGCTACAGCCATCGCCTTCCAGAGCAGTGGGCAGAACTTCGCCCTCACTCCACGCAACCTGACCGAGCAGCCCAAGTTCGAGATAGACTTCATGAAAGCTGTGCCAACCACATGGGATGAGACACGCTACATCGACGGCTACCCGGGCAAGTACATCGTTCTGGCCCGTCGCCATGCCGACAAGTGGTACGTAGTGGCCATGAATGCCGATGGCCAGCCCCGCAAGATTCAGTTCGACATGCCTGAGTTTGCCTCGAAGACCGTTACCCTCATGCACGACGGCAAGGACGGGCAGACCCCGACCAGCACCCGCACGAAGCTGGACCGTCGCGGTCGCGTAGCAGTAACCCTGAAGCCGCAATGCGCAGCCGTAGTTACTGAGTAGCTACATCTGAACAGCACGCTAAGCGATTTCGATGATTATGACGTTGCGTGTCGTCGAGTCTACTTCATAACCGGCGGCGGCGCGGATGCCCACAAGCCATACGATGGTGTCGCCGCTGAGAACTGCCAGCTGTGCCTCGCGCTGGAAGAGGCTGAGCTTCTGGTCGGTAAGGATGTCGCTCACCAGCCGTGGCGTATGTTTGCCGAACGGAACGATGCGGTCCCCGTGCTGCACGCTGCGCACGCTGAGCGGCAATGCGAGCTTGTCGAGGTCCAGACAGACACAATTGCGGCTACGCGGAATGTCGAAGCTTGGCGTGACGCACTTGCGGCTGATACGCAGCTGAGTGGAGTGGGGCAGGGGCACTATGCCCTCCAGAGGCAGCATCTGCGGTGTTGCGATAGCAGCATCTGCGGTATTTCTGCGCAGTAGCAGGCACCCGCGGTCGCGCAGCAGCCGCCACTCCTGGCTGGTCCATATCGTGCCGGCCTCGCCATGCAGACAGGCCGCCACTTCGTGCACTTGTGCTGTGGTGAATCCGCGCGGGTACATCATCTCGTACAGCAGCGTCTCTACTGACGAGCTGCCCTCCAGCGCCGCTACGTCTATGCGCATCGTGCCCTCCTTGTCTGTCTGGCACACTTCGGCCAGCTCTGCCTCAAGTCCCCGACGGTACACCTTCTCCGCTTCTGCCAGCCTGTGGGCTGTGTCGCAAAGCGTGTTGACAACAGCCGGATTCAGCTCCTGCAGCATGGGTATTACCTCCAAGCGCAGCTTGTTCCGCTGTGCTACCTGGGCATCCAGATTGGTACTGTCCGTGACCCACTCCTGTCCGCGTGCACGCAGCCATTCCTCTATCTGACTGCGGTCGGTGGTGAGCAGCGGACGCAGTATGCGCTGAGCGGACATCACAGACATGCCTGTCAGCCCATGCAGGCCTGTGCCACGCACCAGATTGAGCATCATGGTCTCCACTTGGTCATTGCGATGATGCGCAACGGCAATAGCCTGTGCTCCAGTCTCTTTCATTATTTCGTTAAACCATTGGTATCGCAGTTCGCGAGCCGCCATCTCGATGCTTAGCTTGTGCTTGCGTGCGTGCTGCTCGGTGCTGAAATGCTTGACCAGCAGCTGCACCTCGTGCTGTTTGCAGAGGCGACGGACGAAGGCCTCGTCGGTATCGCTTTCCTGACCTCGCAAATGAAAGTTGCAATGCAGGGCTATGAGCTGGTATCCCAGTTGCTGGAGGGCCAGCAGCAGGCACACGCTGTCGGCTCCGCCACTCAGTGCGACCAGCACGGGCTGGTCGCTGGCTTGCAGGTGTGCTGTGGTGATGGCGGATATGCGTTGCAGTAGAGGGTTGTTTGTTGTCATTTAGGTATGGGTGAGAAATCTTGTGCAAAGGTACGGATTAAAGTTGAGAGTTTAGAGTTTAGAGTTTAGAGTTTAGAGTTTAGAGTTAGGGCTGGAGAATAGAGAGAATGCAAGCCTTGTGAAACTTTAGCACTTGAAATTTGGCATTGAGCGCTATAAGCGCTACTTTTGCGCTGTAATCTGCGTGGGTGCGCCCGCGCTATGTCGTATATAGTGAGGAGTATCGCAAAATATACCAGGCTGGGCTTAGTGCTCATGCTACTCTTGATTACAGCATGTACTTCGCCGTCGTTGAGGGCTCTCAGCGGCGACGTGGTTGAGTCTTCAGCTGCTTCTGCGCCTCTGTCCAGAGCCTCGCAGCACAGGTTGAATGCTGTGGGTGGATATGCAGATACAACTACCGTCAAAGCCGTCAGCCCTGCTGCCGAAGCCTTGTTCGACAGCGTCGGGAGTGTTCTGCTGCCCGCCATTGCCGATGTCGACTCATTCGATGTGCTGCTGCCCGATACTATTGCAGCGACCTTGCTGGACAGCATTCCGGCCGATACAGCACGCTACATCATAGTGCACGAGGACACCGTCTATCTGGGCAGAGCCGGCTACACGGGCGTGGACACTACGGCCATCGACTCGTCGCGCCAGAGCAGCAATGCGCTGGATGCGCCTGTGCACTTCACGGCATCCGACTCCGTGACCTTCGACTACGTGGAGAGCCGTGCCAATCTGCATGGCGCAGCCAAGGTGACGTACACCAACCTGGAGATTCAGGCCGAACTCATCACGATGAGCATAGACAGCAGCACCGTACATGCCCACGGCGTGCGCGACACCTCTGGCAAGATGCAGACACCGCCTGTGTTCAAGCAGGGCGACGATGAGTACGAGCCCGATGCCGTGTCGTACAATTTCAAGTCGCGCAAGGCATTTGTCAACAACGTGTTCACCAAGCAGGGCGAGGGGTATATGGCATCGGAGGAGAGCAAGCGCGACTCGTCGGGACTGATGTACATACGCCGCGGCCGCTACACCACCTGCGAAGCCAAGCATCCGCATTTCTATGTGGCTATGACCCGTGCCAAGATGCGGCCGGGCAAGAGTGTGGTGTTCGGACCGGCTTATCTGGTGGTGGAGGATGTTCCGCTGCCTCTGGCTATACCCTACGGTTTCTTTCCCTTCACATCCAGCTACAGCAGCGGCATCATCATGCCTACCTACGGCGACGAGACCACACGCGGCTTCTACCTGCGCGACGGCGGCTACTATTTCGCCATCAACGACAAGTTGGACCTGAAGGTGCTGGGTGAAATCTACACCAAAGGCTCATGGGGGCTATCGGGGCAGAGCACTTACAAAAAGAGGTACAAGTTCAGCGGCAACTTCAACTTCAGCTATCAGCACACGCAGGAGGGCGAGAAGAATATGCCCGACTTTTCGGTGTCTAAGAGCTTCAAGCTGCAATGGAGCCACCGCCAGGACGCAAAGGCTAACCCCGCACAGAGCCTGTCGGCCAGCGTGAACTTCGCCACATCCAGCTACGAGCGCAACAACCTCACCTCGATGTACAATCCGCAGAGCTACACACAAAGCACACGTACGTCGTCGGTAGCATACACGCGGACCTTCTCCGACATAGGGCTCACAGTATCTGCCACCATGAACCTATCGCAGAACATGCGCGACAGCACCATCAGCATGACTATGCCGTCGCTCAACATATCGCTGGCGCGACTCAACCCGTTCAAGCGCAGGAAAATGGTAGGTGCTGAGCGCTGGTACGAGAAGATCGCCATGAGCTACACAGGTACGTTCTCCAACAGCATCAGCACCAAGGAGGACAAGCTGGTGCAGAGCTCGCTGATACGCGACTGGCGCAACGGTATGCGCCACTCGGTGCCGGTCAGCGCGTCGTTCACTTTGCTGAACTACATCAACATGACGCCTTCGTTCAACTTCAACGACCGCATGTATGCCTTCAAGGTGAACCGCTCGTGGGACACGGATGCACAGATAGAGCGTCTGGACACGGCCTACGGTTTCCGCAATGTGTACGACTACAGCATGGGGATGTCGGCATCGACGAAGCTCTACGGCACGTACACTCCTCTGATTGGGCACAAGATATCGGCCATCCGGCACGTGTTCACACCGACAATTAGCTTGAGCTACTCGCCCGACTTCGGTGCAGCTCGCTATGGCTACTACGACACCTACGTCAAGACCGATGCTCAGGGCAACGTGTCCACAGTCAGCTACTCGCCATATCAAGGTATGCTCTACGGCGTGCCGGGCAAGGGCAAGACGGGTAGCATATCGATGGACATCAGCAACAACGTGGAGATGAAGCTACGCACCGACAAGGACTCGACGGGCTACAAGAAGATAAGCCTCATAGACGAGTTGGGTGCCAACATGAGCTACAACATGGCAGCCAAGACGCGTCCGTGGAGCGATCTCAACACGCGACTGCGCATCAAGCTGGGCAAGAATAAGACCTACTCGTTCAACGCACAATGGGCGACCTACGCCTACGAGATTGATGAGAACGGACGTGTCTATGTGGGTGAGACGACGGAGTACAGTCACGGCCGCTTCGGTCGTTTCCAGGGCATGTCGCAGAACTGGTCGTACACGTTCAACAACCAGACCTTCACCAAGCTGTTCGGAGGCGGCAGCAGCAAGAGCTCCAGATCCGATGACAACGACGATGATGATAGCTATGCCGAGGACGAAGATACCGACATCAACGAGAGCAACATGGACCCGGACCTGCAGCGCGCGCAGCGTGGTGCACGGCGGTCGGGCAAGGAGGGCGAGCTGGACGCTGACGGATACGTCAAGTTCCGCTTCCCCTGGAGCTTCAGCATCAGCTACGGTCTATCGGTTCGCGAGAACACCTCGGGCCGCTTCAACACGCGCCGTATGCGCTACCCCTACGCCTTGACGCACACGCTGAACTTCTCGGGCAACATGCAGATAGCATCGGGCTGGAACATCAGCTGGTCGTCGGGCTACGACTTCAACTACCACAAGGTGAGCATGACGACGGCTTCTCTGAGCCGCGACCTGCATTGCTTCGGCATGTCCTGCTCGATGGTGCTGTCGCCGTACACGTCGTTCAACTTCACCTTCGCCGCCAAGGCCTCCACGCTGGCCGATGCTCTGAAGTGGCGCAAGCAGAGCAGCTATAGTCGCAACATCAATTGGTATTAAGTGATGGTTAAAAATTAAACGCTCTCTTATCTTCCCCAAAAAAGGGGAGGGCAAGACAAATTTATAATGAACACACCAAACATTATGATGAACCAAACAACTACTACATTCCATCCGCCTCTATCTGTGTTGAGTTCCTCTCCCTTGGGGAAGGTTAGGAAGGGGCTTCTACTGTCATTCTTCGCTTTGTCCTTCTTCCTCTCATCCTGCAATAAGGACGACGAGATACACTCCGTATATATGGTGTATCCAAGTGTATCGGCCAACTATCTGTCGCAGGGCTTCCAGCCCGTCTTTGCCGACCAGGTGGAGGACACGCTGGCGTTCTGTTCGACGGAGGCTTGGGAGCTGGTTTCGTCCGACGACAGTTGGCTGCATGTGCCGGAGGCTATACGCAAGTATACCAACGTGAAGAGCAGCACCCTCTATGAGGTGCGCGACCTCGTGACCTTCGAGCCCAACACCACAGGCCGCAAGCGCACAGGCACCATCAGGATAAATGCGGGCGAGTACACCATCACGACTGGCTACCTGCAGCTGCCTTATCTCAACGTGCATCGCCCCATGCGACTGCTGCGCAGCGGCGACCTGCTGACATCGGTCAGCGACTCGCTGGTTGCCATCGCCGACAGCTGCAACGTCACGCTGGACAGCATAGCTTTCACCACCTATGCCGACTGGATGCTGACCATCAAGCAGGGCGACTGGACCACTCTTGGTGCCACATCCGGCCGCAAGGGATATAATAAGGTATACCTGACGCTCCAGCCCAACGAGGCCAGCACCGATCGCACCGACACCATCTACCTCACCTCTGCCGGCATCACCGACGCTATGCCCATCAAGCAGTATGCGAAGCCGAGGAAGTAATTCATAATGAGCCCACTTGAAAAAGTCCCAGAGGGACGAAAGAACACAGGGAGGGGTGAAACCCCTTCATGGAAATCAAGCAGTTAGAATCATCATTTATCATTCACACATCTGCCATGCACATATCCAACTACTCCCCAGCAGCATTGAGGCCCTCCCCATTGTGGGAGGCTATGAGGGGGCTTCTCCTCTTTCTCCTCACATTCACCCTCTTCCCATTTCTTGCCCGTGCCAATCAGCCCGATTCGGTCTATCTGTTTGCCTACAATGCACACCCTACGCAGGGCTTGGCGATGGCCTATAGTGCCGACGCGCAGTCGTGGACGAGCATAGGTGGAGGCTACAACTTCGTCAAGAGCGACTACTCGGCGTGGGGATCGGAAAAGAAGATGCATTCGCCCTGGCTCACACGTCGTGCAGGCGAGTGGGTCCTGGTATTTGCGCTCAACGACCGCGTAAACCAGTTTGCGGTCTGCACATCGCCAGACCTGGTACACTGGAAGCCGCAGGACTATCCATTCATGGATGGAGTGGGGCAATGCATGGAGCCATATGCCACGGTATCTGATGATGCCATCAATGTGTATTTCCACAATAAGGAAGGACAATGGTACGCCACAGCTACCCGCGACTGCTACCATTTCAGCCAGCCCATCACCACAGCTCAGCCAGCCGACAGTCGCGTGAAGGCTGTGGTCAACAATGTCGAGCAGCAGGGTACTATGCATCGTGTGGCGTGGGCCGAGGTGGACTACATCATCAACTATCAGCTGGCAGCAGATGCCCGCTCGCGCCTGAACTCAGAGACGCTACGCGACGATGCTTCGCACTTCGTGGCTCTGGGCCCCGACACCATCAAGGCCTCTGTGAGCATCGATGCTGCTGCACCCAAGGCTATCAGCGACAAGCTGATAGGCATCTTCTTCGAGGACATCAACTATAGTGCTGACGGAGGCCTCTATGCCGAGCTCATACAGAACCGCGACTTCGAGTACAACAATGCCGACCATGGGCGCGAAGCCAACTGGGGACCGGAGCAGTCGTGGCAACTGGTGGGCGATGGTGCCACGTTCAGCATCTCTACCGACAGCCCCCTCAACGACGTACAGCAGCACTATGCTGTGCTCGACGTGCAGACCACAGGTGCGGCGCTGGAGAACGACGGCTTCGACGGCATCGTGGTGAAGCGAGGCGAGCGCTACGACATCAGCCTGTTCGCACGCAGTCTCAGTGGCCGCGGCGGTAAGCTGAAAGTTATGCTCTGCGAGGCAGGCAAGGTGGTGGCCAGCACCACACTCAAGGCTCCTACTGCCGACTGGACACAGCTGAGCGGAGTGCTGCGTGCCGATGCCGATGCCACAAATGCCACCCTGCGCATAGAACCTATGGCAGCAGGGCAGTATGCCCTCGACTTCGTAAGCCTCTTCCCGCAGGACACCTACAAGCAGCGCAAGAACGGTCTGCGTCGCGACCTGGCCGAGGCTCTGGCCGAGTTGCACCCGCGATTCATGCGCTTCCCGGGCGGATGTCTGGTGCATGGCAACGGACTCGACAACATGTACCACTGGAAGGAGAGCATCGGTCCGCTGTGGGAGCGCAAGCCGCAGGGCAATCTGTGGGGCTACCATCAGACACGCGGCCTGGGCTACTTTGAGTTCTTCCAGATGTGCGAGGACCTGGGATGCGAACCGCTACCTGTGGTGGCAGCCGGCGTACCTTGCCAGAACACCAGCATAGGGCAGAACGGCGGCGGACAGCAGGGGGGCATACCTGTGGGTGCACCCATGCAGCAGTACATTCAGGATGTGCTTGACCTGATAGAGTGGGCCAATGGCGACCCCAAGACCTCCGAGTGGGCTCGCAAGCGTGCCGAGGCCGGTCACCCCAAGCCGTTCAACCTTAAATATCTAGGTATAGGCAATGAGGACTTGATCAGCGAGACCTTTGCCGAGCGCTACGTGATGATAGTCGATGCCGTGAAGCAACGCTACCCCGACATCATCGTCTGTGGCACCACAGGCCCGTTCTACGAGGGCTCCGACTACCAGCGCGGCTGGCAGCTGGCCAAGCAGCACCACATCGACATGGTGGACGAGCACTACTACGTCTCGCCCGGATGGTACATCCACAACCAGGACTTCTACGACAACTACGACCGCTCAGCCTCACGCGTGTACCTTGGCGAGTACGCCTCCCATGGTGCCGGCCGCAAGTCCACCATTGAGACAGCACTCACCTGCGCCATGCACATCTGCAACCTCGAGCGCAACGGCGACATCGTGGCAATGAGCAGCTATGCCCCCCTGCTGGCCAAGTACAGCCACACGCAGTGGAATCCCGACCTCATCTACTTCGACAACACGCAGGTCTATCCCACAGTCGACTACCAGGTGCAGCGCCTCTGCGGACAGTCGCAGGGCAACCAGTACATGCCGTCGGTCATCAGAGCCGATGTGCGTCATGCCGACGTACCCTCACGTCTGGCCGTCTCCACCGTCCGCGACACCACCACAGGCCGCATCTACATCAAACTGGTCAACCTGCTGCCCAATGCTCTGCAGGCCAACCTCGACCTGAACGCCATCGCTGCCGCCCTTGGCCTCGATGCTTCACAGACCAGCATCCCAGCCACCATCACCCAGCTGGCAGGTGCGTGGAACGACGATGAAGCACGTCCGTTGCAGCCCGAGCACACCGCCCTCAGCCGCAACGCCTCCCTCGTCGTACCGCCCTACAGCTTCACCGTCATCGAGCTGTGATGCTAAATCAATTAATGGCATCATTCTCGCCCTACTGTGAACTGTTGAGCGCACTTCTCTGCGGCAATATGCATATCTTTGCACCAACAGGCATGAAACAATAATATCAACTAACTCAATAACTAATCTCTCGATGAAACAAAGATTACTACATCTATTCACTTCGCGTGCACTCTTGCTCGTTGCCATGCTTGCCATTGGCGCAAGTAGTGCGTGGGCAGAGGAAAAGACATTTACATTCGATCAAATAAACAAAACTAGCGGAAACCTTGCTGGAGATATTCCAACGGGACTGGCATACACTTTTTCCAGCACATATAGTACCAAGTACCAATTGACAAGTAGTAACTCTATGACACTGACACTAAATAATTGGCCTAATGGTATAACTATTACTGGCGTTAGACTTAGGGTAAAAAACAATGCATCTTCAGGTAATGGTACAGCTGTTGTTACACTTGGTGGAACAGATTTAGGTACTTTGTCTATCACGGGTTTAGGTTCTAATTACACATCGAAAGACGTAGGAATAGAACCTACAAAAGCGACGGCCCCATTAGTTATTACAATTAGTGCAACCGTAAATTCTGTATATTGTGATTTGTTTACAATTACTTATGATGATGGTGTATTGAATACAGCAACAAATACAACTACAACTATTGACGCCACAGGTATTTCCAATACAGATGTTTATGCTGGAACTGCTGCAGGCTCTCTGTCAGCAACAGTCGTAGATGATGGTGAAGATGCTGTAGAAGGTGCTACTGTGGTATGGAGTGGCGACAACGATGCAGTTGCTACAATTGATACTAATACTGGCGCTGTAACTCTTGTCTCTGCAGGTACAGTTACATTTACTGCTAGCTATGCAGGAGTTGAGAATAAATTCAAAGCATCTTCTGATACATATAAGATGACTGTAACTAGCAGCGCGCCATATGTGCAGCCAACGGCATTTGATATTAATCTTAACAATACTCTTTTTGGCACGAGCTATACTGGTTCGGCATCTGGCATTGCAGATGGTAGTCCTGTAAGTGGTGCAATAGATAATGTTAACGTTATTTATGCAGGTAGTGGCAATCATTATATCAATGATAGCCAGATTCGATTATATCCCAATAATAAACTGACATTCGAGGCTCCAGATGGCTATAATATCACGAAAATTGTCTTCACTTCTGCAGGTACTTGGGCCGCAACTATTAGTGCCGAAGCGGGAACTTATACATCTGAGACAAAGACTTGGACAGGCGAATCCACTTCTGTAGTATTCACTGGTAGTGGCTCAAGTCGCTGTGATATGAGTAAGGCTGCTATTACTCTTGAAAAGATTGTTCCTCAGGTGCTTGCTTCTATTGCACTCAGCGGAGAATATCCAACAGCCTTCCATACGGGTGATGCATTCTCACATGAGGGTATGACCGTCACTGCTACATACGAGAGCGGTAAGACTGCAGATGTAACAGAAGATGCAACCTTTACAGGCTACAAGATGTCTACAACAGGCATACAGACAGTAACGGTTAGCTATACAGAAAGTGAAGTAACAAAGATCACTACTTACAATATTTCCGTTAATGCCCCAGCTACCCTTACTTCCATAACACTCTCTGGCTCATATCCCACAGAGTTTGAACAGGGCGATGCATTCAGTTCAGAGGGTATTGTCGTTAAAGCGAACTTCGATGATGAGACATCATCAATCGTTACAGAGGATGCAACATTCAGTGGTTATGATATGTCAACCCTTGGTAAGCAGACCGTAACAGTTACTTATGAAGGTAAGACTGCTACTTACGACATCACAGTAGTAGAGAAACAGTATTACGCTTTGGTTGCTGAATATAGTGGCAAGTATTATGCTGTCAATAGTACGTTTGATAATAAGAAATATGGTGCAACTATTGTTGATGCTGTTAATGGAAAGGTGGTGTCCACACAAACCGATGCAATCTCTTGGGATGTAATAACAGGCACGAGCGGCGTAGCATTGTTGAGTAAAGATCAGAACAAATACATTGGTGGATCGTCATCTAAAACAGATATGACTCAGTCAACCAGTACCATTTGGTGGTCTGTAGATGATAAGACCCAAGGTTTGTATATAGGTACTCGTTATTTATCATGTGATATTACGGAGAAGTATTTCAAAAACTACGCATCAAGCAATCTTGGTAATGGTTCATATTCAAACGTTACCAAGGTTTACACCTTCTCCGATGGTTACACACGTACAGTAACAGCAGGTAACTGGGGTACAATATGCGTGCCATGTGAAGTTGCTGTAGCCGATTACGCAGGTGCTAAGTTCTACAGCATCAGCGGAAAGGTTCTCAATGCCAGCAATGAGGTAACAAGCATCGTCCTTGAAGAGGAGACAGAGCTGATTTCTGGTATGCCATATCTGTTCCAAGCAGATGAGGGTGCTAAAAAGCTTGTTGCTGCTTACACAGGCGCTGCTGTTGAAACAGCAGGCAGCAACAATGGTCTGATTGGTTCACTAGGCGGAACTAGCGTTGCAGCCGGCATGTACCTGCTGAGCAACAACAGCATTGTGAAGGCTGGCACAGGTTGTACGATTGGTGCCAACCGCGCTTATATTGATATGAGCCAGGTTTCGGAGTACACAGGTAGCGAAGCAGGTGTAAAGGCTATCTTCGTGAATGTTGATGACGCAACTGGCATAGAGGGTGTACGCACCACTGCCGAAGGCGAGGTTATCTACAACGTAGCTGGTCAGCGCCTTCAGTCCTTGCAGAAGGGTATCAACATCGTTGGTGGACGCAAGGTCATCATTAAGTAATCAACAAATAAAGATAGTATCATGGTAAAGAAGATATATATACAGCCCGCCATTCATGCGGAGTACATAGGAATGAGTATACCCATTGCATCGAGCCTGACCGTTAACAACGACCCTCAGGACGACATCGAGGGCGATGTAAAGTTCGTGAACGAATGGAACATCTGGGGGGAGGACGTTGAGGACTAATCCCTGATTAGTACTAACACAACAATAGACAGCAGCTACAGTCGCAATAGATTGTAGCTGCTGTCGCATGTTCGCCGTAAGCACTCGAAGATGTACACCTTGTAGCAGTTGTTGTTTTGTTGTACCTTTGCCCCCGCAATAGTGCACCAAAACTACAACTGTTACAATTATGACCAAGGAAGAGTTTCTGCAGTTACAGTCAGACCACCAGCAGGGCGTCACTGAAGTCGTACCTACAGCAAATAGGTACAGGTTATTCAACCTATAACAACTGCCACAAGGTGTACTTCTAAGAGTGCTTACCTCTACACCGCGGTGCAACGACTTCTACACCGCGGTGCAACGACCTCTACACCGCGGTGCAACGACTTCTACACCGCGGTGCAGAGCACCCATCGACGCGATGATGCGTGGCCGCTGGAGTGGCAAATAATGCAGGCGAGCCGCCTGCGCTCCCAGAGCATTACTGCTGCAATAGCCACTGAGCGAAGAACTGGTCGTACAGACTATAGCTGCCCATATCGTGAGTGATGAAGTCTTTGTCCAACAGACCCTTCACTGCACCCTGGACTGAACTGGCTGTGAGATGGTAATGCTGCAGGAAGGGACGGGCGGTAAGACTTGTAGCCTTGCCTTCTTTGCAGATTGCCATCAACACCTCTTTCTGTTTTGCCGGCAACTGGAACAACAACGCCTTGTATGCAAAACTTTGTTGGGATATGATCTGCTGGATGGCTGGTTCTATCATATCTTCTGTACAGCTGCCTCCTGGTTCTGTGAGTGCGAACATGGCATTGAGGACAGACTGTACATACCAGGTGACACCCTCATATCGCTGATAGACTGCAATAATTGCCTCACGTGAAATGTCCTTATGATTCTCGCGGAACAGACTTTGTGCAAATGTCACGTAGTGCTCGCAATCGATGGGCTCTATGGACATGAGGCTTGTGCTTTGATAAAAAGGACGGGACGGAGAGGCAAATATCTCGGACATCATGTGCCGCTGTGAACCTGCATAGACAAACCATGCGTTTCTGCATTTCTGTATTCTTGTGCGAAGTACTGCTTCTACCTTATTATCTGGATAGTCGGCGATTACTTGGAACTCATCAATAGCTACAAGGCACGGCTTATCGGCCATTTCCAGATAGGTGAAGATTTCATCAAGCGTGAACTCTGGCAACTTGATGTCGCCTACTCCTAGCCCCCATTCAGGATTCCCATTTATGTCGAATGAGATGTTGCCGCGCAACGATCCAAGCGTGTTCAGAAACAGCTCCCATGCCTTGCGACCTCTAGATTTCAATACACCCAGGACAGACTTTCCTAGCTCATAAACGAATTCCTGCAGGTTCTTGGTTGCATATATGTCTACAATGAAGGTGTAGTAGCTGGCTTTGATACTGTCCTGCTCGAAGCAATGATGTATCAAGCCCGTTTTGCCAAGGCGACGAGGAGAAATAAGTGCTACATTATTGCCGTTGGTCAAGAGGCGTGTCAGCAGTTGTGTCTCTTCTACACGGTCGCAGAAGTAGTGTGGTGACAGGTATCCGTTGGTGATAAAGGGGTTTGAGACCTTCATAATATGCTCATTGATGTGTGATGACAAACTTTATGCAAAGATAATTATAATCTTATTATAAAGCTGTACATGCATACACCTTTAACATTCTTTATACTGCTGGGCGAGGTCGCGGATGATGATGCTGGCGATGGTGAAGCCGAAGCATGCGGTGACCTGCACCAATGAGCCTTTGACGGCGATGGGCTGTGGTGGCTCGGGGGAGTAGACGGCTGTGAACTTGTGGGCTGGATAGGTCTTGGTGCGTTTGAAGCGGTTGCGCAGCGCTCTGGCGAGGGGGCAGCCCTTGACTTTCCAGAACTCGGCTGCAGTGACCTGCGTGGGATCGAGCTTGAGGGCAGCTCCCATGGATGAGATGAAACGGATGTGACGGGGCAGGCGGGTGGCGTGCAGTATGAGGTGGGCTTTGTGCTGGAGGCTGTCTATGGCATCTACGATATAGTCGTAGGTCTCCAGCCGGAAGGTGTCTGCACTTGCGGCTGTGTAGGCTGCCTGGATAGCTTGGATGTCGGCCTGCGGATTGATGTCAAGCAGACGGTCACGCATGGCTTGGACCTTCACCTGTCCGATGGTGGAGGATGTGGCCATGGCCTGACGGTTGACATTGGTGACATCGACAATATCGAAGTCCACTATCGTCAGGTGCCCTATGCCTGTACGCACCAGGCTCTCGGCACACCAGCTGCCCACCCCGCCAACACCGAAGATGATGACTCTGGCATTGGCGAGTCGCTGCATGGTGGATTGGCTTAGCAGTTGTGCGGCTCTATCGAAGATGGGATTCATAGATTTTCAGCTATACGGCGTGCTACGGCTTCGAGCCCTTGGCGGTCGTGGTCGTCGAAGGCGTCGAGGTGGTCGCTGTCTACGTCTATCACGCCGAGCACCTTGCGGGCAGGGTTGAGGATTGGCACTACAATCTCGGAGCGGGAGTGGCTGCATGGTGGATTGGCTTAGCAGTTGTGCGGCTCTATCGAAGATGGGATTCATAGATTTTCAGCTATACGGCGTGCTACGGCTTCGAGCCCTTGGCGGTCGTGGTCGTCGAAGGCGTCGAGGTGGTCGCTGTCTACGTCTATCACGCCGAGCACCTTGCGGGCAGGGTTGAGGATTGGCACTACAATCTCGGAGCGGGAGTGGCTGCTGCAGGCTATGTGTCCGGGGAAGGCATTGACATCGGGCACTATCAGCGTGCGAGCCTCGGCCCACGCTGTGCCGCACACACCATGTCCGCGCTTGATGCGCGAGCAGGCCGGCGAGCCTTGAAACGGACCTAACGACAGCCACTGAGCATCCTTGACCAGATAGAAGCCTACCCAGAAGAAGTGGAAAGCCTCGTGCAGCGCAGCTGCGGTGTTGGCCATGGCAGCTATGGCATCGTCCTCGCCTTCCATGTAGGGCAGGTAGCGCTCGAGAAAGCTTTTGTATTGCGCGGTCTTGCTCAAACGAGCGGGTAGTTGGAATAATGGCTCCATATCTATATTACTTCTATTTCATCGCGGCGTAACCAGCCTTCCTTGTCGTCGTTGATTCGTATCTGCAGCCAGTGGGCCACGCTGCTGTCCAGTATGTCTACGCGCGTGCCTTCGTGCAGGATGAAGAGGTCCTTGCCGGAGTCGGACGGGTTGCTGTGCACTACGGCAGAGGGGGGCATTACTATGGCTGCGTGTCGCGAGAAGAGACGTGTGCGGGCCTGATATGCTGATATATTGGCGAGCAGACACAGGGCGAGCATGACGAGGGCGAGCGTGAAGGTGATCTTGCGTGCGTGCACGCTGGGCAGGAAGATGTACAGCCCAATGGAGAGAAGCATGGCAAGGAATGCGAAGAGTGCGAGATATGCCCACGTCTGAACGTTCAGGCTGAGGGTGAGCGAGTGCCACCATGTGACGAAGAAGAACTCGCTTCGTGCTGCGACCTTGTCGGCAGTATGCGAGCGTGCGAGCTGGAGGTTGAAGCGTGTGTCGGCATCGGAGGGGTCGAGCAGCAGGGCGCGCTCGTAGTTGAGAATGGCACGCCCCAGCGAGTCCATGCGGTAGTAGGTGTTGCCCAGGTTGTAGTATATCGTTGCACTCTCACCGTTCTGCTCCAGCAGTGCTTTGTAGATATGGGCGGCACGGTGGTAGTCCTGGGCGACATAGGCGGAGTCGGCCTGTGCGAGCGTCTGGGCTGCGAGAGGAGAGGTGAGAGCTGTGAAAAGTGCAAGAATGATGGGAAGTGTTCGTTCCATTTGGTTGATAGCACTCTGTGCCGCAGAGAAGAGCTTGTCCATGTTGGATATCAGGTTGCCGGGGGCGAAGCGTGCGAACTCGCATGTGTCGAGTATTTGCATGAATGTGTTGGTGAGCTGTGAGTCGACATTGCGGTCGGTGAGCTGCTGGCGCAGGTTGTCCTTGTTCAGCTCGCTCTGCGGCAAGTTCAGCTTGTCGCTGATGTAGCCGTAGAGAGCACGCATGGTCTCGTCGTAGAACTCGGCTGCACGATGCTGCTGCATGAGCTTGCGGGCTGTGCGCAGACGCTTGGTGGCTATCTTGCTGGCGCCACGTCCGCGACGACCCACAACATCGGCATTGCCCGCTGCGTACTTGCGGAAGCCGAGGGCCACGAGGATGAACACGCAGAGGGCTGTAGCATAGGACAGCCAGTATGCACTGGAACCGAAGAACACCTGTCCGTCCTTCACGTAGTGCACACTCCGGCTGTGTATGTGGCGAATGTCGTTGCCTATCTCCTCGACCTCCTCCTGTGCCGACTGGCTACGGCCCTCGCCACGAGCCACATCCAGCGATGCCGGGTCGCTATGCAAGGTCTTGTAGGTGCGGGCTGCGGGGTCGAAGTATACGAATGTGATGGGTGCCACGTCGTACTTGCCTTCGTGTCGCGGCACAGCGATGTAGTCGAATATCATGTTGCCCGTCACGCCGCTGCTCGTGAGCTGCGTGTGCTCCTCGGTCTTAGGCGTATAGGTCTCGAAGTCCTTGGGCCACTGAACCTCGGGCGCACGCATCAGCTGCAGGTTGCCAGTGCCGGAGACCGTGACACGCATCGTTGTGGCTTCGTTGGCCTTGAGGCTCTGCGGTGTGAGCTGTGTGCTGATGCTGAACTGTCCTACGGCGCCTGTGAATCCCTCAGGCCGCGGCGACGGCAGAGAGTCTACGCGCAGTGTGACAGATGGAGCACTCACTTCGCGGCGAACAGACTGTATCAGCTGACGACCGCCAAAGTAGTAGTAGTCGATGAGCTCGTCGCCGCTCGACACCTGCTGCACCTCGCTGACCAGCGCCTCGTACTTCACAGCCGGTATGGTGATGGTGCCGGCCTGCTGCGGGAAGAGCAGATACTGCTTCCACACCACAGAGTGGTAGCGCTCGCCGTTGTAGTCCTCCTCCTTGGCATAACGTTGTCCATTTGGGTCGATCTCCTGCACATGCAGCCCGTCGAACCTTGGCTCGTCGCTTGCCAGACGACTGCTGATGGTGGCGTTGGTGTATATCTTGTAGGTCAGCATCACAGCCTCCTGCTCGTAGACGCGTTGCTTGCTGAGTGTGGGCACGATGAAGAATGCACTCTTGCCCTGCTTGGCAGCAGGCGTGCTGTGTCTGGACTGCTGTGCAGAGCTGCCCTGACTGCCTTGGCCACTCTGCTTGCCTTGAGCCGACTGTCCGCTGCCGGATGAGTTGCCACTGGAAGGTAGAATCTGTATCGTGGCCGACTTCGACTTGTAGGTCTTGCCGTTGTACGTGAACATGCCTGCCGGAATGGTCTGCGTGCCGGCCTCTGTGGGGATGATGCTGTAGGTGTACTGGATAAAGAACACCGTCTGGCTGTAGGAGCGTCCGCCGCCATAGCTGCTGGAGGACTGCCTACCGCTGCTCTGACCTCGGTACTGCACGGTGAAGCCATCGAAGTTGCCAGTACGGAATTGTCCGTTGGGCTGCTCATCGCCTGTGGCCTGCACGGTGTATCTTACCTGCAGCATCCGTCCCACTTCGCCCTGCCTAGGTGCCTGTAGGTCCACCTTAATCTCCTCTGCCGTAGCTGCGTATGCAGTTGCGAACAGGAGGCAGAGCGTGGTCAGCCAGCGTCCAATGATATGATTGTCGTGTCTTACCATCGTTTCTTGAGTTGTCGTCGTGTACTGGGTTGTTGCTGTTGCATCTGCTGCTGCGTCTCGCGCTCTCTGCGTTTGGCATTCTCCAGCATCTGTTCAGCATTCTGCTGGAACTCGTTCTGCTGTTCCTGTTGTTGTTGCTGCTGTTCTTTTTGTTGCTGGTCTTGCTGCTGTTGCTGTTGTTGTTGCTCCTGCTGCTGTTGTTGCTGCTGCTGCTCGTCGGAGCCACCGCCGCCACCGCCTTGCTGGTTGTCGTTGCGCAGCTGTCGCTGGCACAGAGCCAGATTGTAGCGCGTCTCGTCGTCGTTAGGATTGCGGCGCAGCGAAGCCTTGTAGAACTCGATGGCCTCGCGCAACAGCTGTTGCTGCTGCTGAATGCTGTCCTGCGCCAGCGCTTCGTTGGCAGCAGCCTGCTTGATGAAGCCCATGTTGTGGTATATCTTGGACTTGCGCATCTTGTTGGTCTCGCAGGAGTCGGCCCTCTGGAACGAGCGTGCAGCATCGCTGAACTGATTGTTCATCAGATAGGCGCAGCCCAGATTGTAGAGCGCTATCGAGTTGGTGCTATCGGCTTCCACAGCTTTCTTGTACTCCACGAGAGCCTTGCCGAACAGCTCCTGCATGTTGTGTTCCTTGCCGTCGATGTTGACGGTGTCTGTGGCAACGACTATTCCCTGCCGGTATGATCGGTTGCCGCGACGTATGAACCTGCGGCCTTCGCTGCTCTGTGCCTGCGCTGTGGCACCAAGCATCAGAGCCATTACCACGAGGGCTGCGACCTTGGGGTTGCGGTTGAACAGATGCACATTCCTAAACAGCTCGTTGCGTCGGGGCAGAATGAGCAGTTCGAGCAGCAGCAGGCCCCATGCCAGCCAAGCGAAGTCGAGGAAGTGCTCCTCGTACTCATCGTAGCGTGCATCTTCGAACTCGCCCTTGGCCAGCTTGTCGAGCTGCTTGTCGAGAGCCGACTGTGCCGACGAGCTGTTGTCTACATATATATATGCTCCCTTGCCGGCCTGGGCTATTTCCTGACACATCTGCTCGTTCAGACGCGAAACAACCACATTGCCGTTGTCGTCGGTGATATATCCGCCGTTATTGGATTCGGGGTCGGGTATGGCACTGCCTTCGGGCGAACCGATGCCCAGCACATATACGTGAATGCCTTTCTTGGCTGCTTTGGTAGCCGCTTCGGTGGCACCGCCCTCGTTGTCCTCGCCGTCGGTGATGAGTATCAGCGCACGACCGACGTCGTCCTTCGAAGTGAACGAGCGCACACTCTGATTGATAGCTTCACCGATGTCGGTTCCTTGCAGCTCAATCATGGATGGCGATATGCCGTCCAGGAACATCTTGGCCGACACATAGTCGTTGGTGATGGGCAGTTGCACAAAGGCATCTCCGGCATAGACCACCAGTCCCACCTTGTCGTCGGTCATGTGGTCTATGAGGTTGCTCATCATCATCTTGGCACGGTCCAGGCGCGATGGTGTGATGTCGCGTGCCAGCATGGAGTTGCTCACGTCGATGGCTATCATAGCCTCAATACCCATGCGCTTGTCGGTAGACATCTTCGTGCCATACTGCGGCTGTGCGAGGCAGACAATGAGCAGTGCCAGCGCCACAGTCAGGAGCCAGAACTTCGCTTCTATCCGATAGTGGGCCACATCGGGCATCAGAGCCTTGAGCAGCGCAGGGTCGCCGTACCTGAGCAGGCGACGACGGCGCAGGGCGTTGGTGGCGTAGTGCAGTATCAGCAGCAGCGGAATGATCAGCAGTGCATACAGATATATAGGATGTTCAAATCTAAACATAGTCGGGATTACTTATGGTAGTTTCTTCAGCACAGTTTCCTTGAGTAGTAGCTCCAGCAGCAGGCAGGCTATGGCGATGAAGGCAAACAGGGCGTAAGCCTCGTAGTGCTTGGCGTACTGCGTGACGTGCATCTTGGTCTTCTCCAGCTTGTCTATCTTCTGATAGACCTCCTGCAGGCTGCTGTTGTCGGTGGCACGATAGTACTCGCCTTGTGTGGTCGAGGCCATGGTGCGCAGTGTCTTCTCGTCGATCTCCACAGACACCTGTATGTCCTCGAAGTGACCGGCCACCAGTACAGGATATGGTGCCAGTCCGTTGCGTCCCACACCGATGGTGTATATCCTGATACCATACTCCTTGGCTATGCTGGCAGCTGTTGGTGGCGGTATGTCGCTCACGTTGTTGGTACCGTCGGTGAGCAGTATTATCACCTTGCTCTTGGCCTTGCTGTCCTTCAGGCGATTGACGGCTGTGGCCACGCCCATGCCGATGGCAGTACCATCGTGCATCAGGCCTTGATACACCATGTTGCAGCTCACGTCCTCAAGCATGGACAGCAGCATCACGTGGTCCACTGTCATGGGGCACTGCGTGTAGGCCTCGCCTGCAAATATGGTCAGACCGATATTGTCGTTGGGGCGGCCCTTGATAAAGTCGGCCGCCACCTGCTTGGCGGCTTCTATGCGGTTGGGCTCCAAGTCCTTGGCCATCATGGATGTGCTGATGTCGAGACACAGCATGATGTCTATGCCTTCGATGTCCTTGTCCTCCAGCACATTCGTGCGCTGCGGCCGGCACAGCACGATGACTATCATGCTCATCGCCACCAGCCGCAGTATGAACGGCACGTGGATTAAGTACTCCTTGTAGCTGCGAGGTATGTCCTTGAAGGACAGGGCCGAACTCACCTTGAGCGAGGCCTCGGCCTTATGCTGCCGCAGTATGTACCACACGATGTATGGCAACAGCAGCAACAGTAGCAGCAGAAAATATGGATTGGCTAATTGCATGTCTGGTGTTTCTTATCGCAAGTCGAACAGATGTAAGCCTACATAGACGAGCAGTCCTGCAGCAGCCAGCGCAATGACTACCATAGTCATTAGCATTGATACAGAACGCTGGCGCTCCTGGCGGTTCTCCTCCTTGGCTACCTCGTCCTCGACTATCAGCTCCTTCGGGTCAATGGTCTGCTTGGTCTGATTGACGAACTCTACGGCATTGACGAGGTTCATATCGTTCTCGTTGATGAGTGTGGTGTACTTTGCGAACTTCACGAGGTCGGCCGTCTCGAACAGCTGCTTCAGCTCCTGTAGCGACTGCTCGTCGCCGCGGGTGGTGAGCTGTTCGATAATCTCGGACGATGTCATCTCCGTAGCATTGAAGCCGAAGCGCTCCTTGATATACTTGCGCAGCGTGTCGGTGAGCTGGGTGTAGTACTCCTTGCTGTCGTCGGCAGCCCACGACTTCTCGGCCTTGATGCGGGACAGGTCGTTCATTGCCACCTGATGCGGGGGCAGCTTCACTATACGCTTCACGATGCGTATGATAGGCTTGTGCTGATAGTATCTGATGCCCACAAAGGCAAACAGCACCAGCAGAACGACGATGCACAGGGGCACGTAGGTGATGCTGGCGTAGTCGTCAGCATAGGAGAACCTGTTGTCCTCAATGGTCTTTGGCGGTGCAAACAGCTCCGGGTGCAGCGTGTCGACATCCACCGTCATCACTTTGAGTGCCAACGGATTGGACTCGTACATACTGTCGCCCACATAGACGGGTAGGGGCGGTATGCGTGCCAATGTGGAATCGAATGCCGTCACCGTCCATGTGATAGCCACACGGTGGTTGCGGCCTCCGTCGACGGCTGTGGACGTACGCTCTACGAAGTCCACCAGCTCTACGCCTTCGGCGATGGGCTGTTCCGTCTCCCAATGCGGGAACACAGGGGTGATGGCCGAATCGCAGATGACAGCCAGTGTGAGCCGTCGCTGCTCGCCGATGAGCATCTGTGGTTCGTCCAGTTCGGCTCTGACATTGACTTGCGCCGCTGTCGGTGCGGCAGTGAGCAGTGCCAGTAGCAGTATAAGCAGATGGTATGTGTTGAATCTCATCATGTGCGTTGTGCAAATAGTCCTCGTAGTGCGGCCACATAGTCCTGGTCGGTGCGTACGCTGATAGAGTCTACGTTGCTGCGTGTGAAAGTGTCGCGCAGGCGCGCTTTGTGCTGTGCCCACCAGCGTGAGTGGGCCGCACGTATGCTGCGTTGCGAAGTGTCTACCCACTGTCTGTGCCCGGTCTCCGCATCCTCGACCAGCATCAGTCCTACATCGGGCAGCTCGGCCAGACGGCGGTCGTAGACCTGTATGGCCACCATGTCGTGCTTGCGATTGGCTATGGTCAACGTCTGGCTGAAGTCGTTCTCGTCGATGAAGTCGGAGAAGAGGAAGCAGGTGCAGCGCCGCTTGCTGACCTGTGTCATGTACTCTATGGCCTTGGCAATGTCCGTGCGCTGTCCTTCGGGCTGATACTCCAGCAGTTCACGTATGATGTACAGTATGTGCTTGCGTCCTTTCTTGGGCGGTATGAACTTCTCCACGTGGTCGGTGAAGAACACCACGCCTATCTTGTCGTTGTTCTGAATGGCGCTGAAGGCCAGTGTAGCAGCAATCTGTGTCATCAGCTCGCGCTTGGTCTGCTCTATGGTACCGAAGTCAAGGCTGGCACTCATGTCCACCAGTAGCATCACCGTCAGCTCACGCTCCTCCTCGTAGACCTTCACGAAGGGACGGTTGAAGCGGGCTGTGACGTTCCAGTCGATGTCGCGGATGTCATCGCCATACTGGTACTCGCGCACCTCGCTGAACGTCATACCACGTCCCTTGAAGGCCGAGTGGTACTCGCCAGCGAAGATATTGTTCGACAGTCCTCGCGACTTAATCTCGATTTGCCGGACACGCTTTAGTAGTTCGCTTGTTTCCACGTTAAACTATCAACTTTCAACTTTGATCAGGGTACTTCAACCTTGTTAAGTATCTGGCTCACAATCTCCTCCGTCGTCACATTGTTGGCCTCGGCCTCGTAGGTGAGACCTATGCGGTGGCGCATCACATCGTGGGCAACAGTTCTCACATCCTCGGGTATCACGTAGCCGCGACGCTTGATGAATGCGTATGCACGTGCGGCAAGAGCCAGATTGATGGTGGCACGCGGTGAGCCGCCAAACTCGATGTAGTCCTTCAGTCCCTTCATGCCGTAGCGGTCGGGGTAGCGTGAAGCGAACACGATGTCGGCGATGTATTGCTCTATCTTCTCGTCGAGATAAACCTTGCACACCACCTTGCGTGCCTCAACGATGTCGGCAGTACTGAGCACCGGACGTACCTCTGTGCGCTCGCCTGTGATGTTCTGACGCAGTATGCGCTTCTCCTCTTCGAGCTTCGGATAGTCTATGATTACCTTCAGCATGAAGCGGTCTACCTGTGCCTCGGGCAGCGGGTAGGTGCCTTCCTGCTCAATGGGGTTCTGTGTAGCCAGTACGAGGAAGGGCTTGGGCAGCTGGAATGTCTGCTTGCCGATGGTCACCTCGCGCTCCTGCATGGCTTCGAGCAGCGCGCTCTGCACCTTGGCTGGAGCACGGTTGATTTCGTCGGCCAGCACGAAGTTGGCGAACACAGGACCTTGCTCCACCATGAAGCGCTCTTCTTTCTGCGAGTATATCATGGTGCCGATGACGTCGGCCGGCAAGAGGTCCGGTGTGAACTGTATGCGGCTGAACTTGGCATCAACCAGCTGTGCCAGCGTCTTGATGGACAGTGTCTTGGCCAGTCCTGGTACACCTTCCAGCAGTACGTGTCCGTCACTTAGAAGTCCTATGAGCAGAGACTCCACCAGATGACGCTGTCCTACTATCACTTGGTCGATGCCCGTTACGAGGTTTGTGACGAAGCCACTCTGCCTCTCGATTAGCTCATTGAGCTCACGAATGTCTATTGATTCTGCCATTGCTGTTTATTCTGTTTACAATTTGACAATGTTCTGTATGTGCTATATTGTTCACTCTTCCTTCCTCTGCAGCTCAGGTATGAGCAGTATCTGATTGGGATGAACGCGGTTTGGGTCTTCTACGTTGCTGAGCTTACATATATATATGTATAGGTTCTTGTTCTTGTAGTACTTGATGGCCAGATTGAGTAGCGTCATGCCTGGCTTGACTATCACGGTGTCGCGTATGCCCACTATGTAGTACTCGCCACCCTCAATCTGCGGATATGCCAGCGTCTCGGAGGGTTCGCGGCTTCTGGATGGGCGGTTCGTGGCAGTTGCTGTGGCGGCAGGCCTTGTGGCGGCTGTGTCTGTGCTGGTGGCAGCACCTTGCACTGTGATGCCTTCTTCAGCCATAATCTCGTCGCGCGTCTGCTCCATGCGTGTGCGGTCGTAGTCCTGCTGCTGGCGCTGCTGCTCGAGGGCTTCCTGCTGACGGCTTATCTGCTCGGAACGCTGTGCGTAGTCCTGCTGTTGCTGTCTGTAGTTCAGCAAGAGGGCTGTTTCTTCCTGCGACAGGAAGCTGGGCAGCGGCATGGGGTGCATATAGTAGCCTATGCAGTAGCCCACGGCGAGTATGGCTATTGCGGCCAGACAGTTGGTGAGCCAGCGTCTGCGGTTGTTCTGATTGAGGTTGTGCACATGAACAGCCTCCCTGACTACTTCGGCACGTTCAACAACTGTTGCCTCCTGAACGACGGATGTCTTTGCTATCGTTGCGGGAGCTTCCGCCTCAGCCTCAGTACCCTCATCTGCTATGGTCTCCTCTATTGTCTCTGCTTCCTCTGGAGCTGTAATTTCTTCTGTGCCTCCTTCTGTTGCTTCGACTTGCTCTTCAGCCTCGGTTTCTTCTGCTTGTATGATTGGCTCTGGCTCCGGTTCGGGCTCTTGCTCCGGTTCGGGCTCTGGTTCGGGCTCTGGCTCCGGTTCGGGCTCTGGCTCCGGTTCAGCAATGGGCTGGGGGAGTGGCTCTGGTTCCTCTTCTGCCGCTTGTGGCACGGCTTCCATCTGTGCCTGGTCGGTGTTCTCGTTCAGCACAACGGTCTCGAAGCCTGCAAACGGACGGTTTATGATATCGCGCAGAGAGCTGTCGGGCGTGAAGCTCACTTTGGCGTGCGATGCTATCTCGTAGCGTTCGCCTGTGTTGATGTTCACGCTGGTACGCGGATTGACGTCAATGACCTTGAAGGTTCCCAAGCCACGCACTTTGACCAGCTTCTCGTGTATGAGCCCGCTGCTCAATGTCTCGAAGAAGCGTGTCACAAATGTCTCGGCTTCGGCCACAGGTATGTCGGCACGTGCGGCCAGCAGCGAGCTGAGCTCAGCTTGTGTGATACGTGTTGTCATCAGGCCTCACCTCCTTTCTGCACTTGTTCCTTCAGTGCTGTGGCTGGCCGGAAATTGATGGCCAGCTTGGGTGGTACGAGCATACGCTGTCCTGTAGTGGGATTGACCATCACCCGCTCCAGCTTCTTCTTAACCTCGAAGGTGCCGAAGTTAGTCACGCTGACCACCTCGCTGTTCTCCAGCTGCGATGTCAGTTCAGCCAGCATCGTGGTCACCAGCGACTGTGTGTCGCGTATGGTGTAGCTTGTACGGGCTGACAGCTCTGATATAAATTCCTTGTTGTTCATATGTTGAGCTTATAAGGTATTGCGTAGAGATCGAAATCGTCGTTGGATGTTATGGTGGCCTCGATGAACTGGCCTGGCTGTAGCGCGGGTGCGTCCTTGACGAAGATGAGCACCTCGGGGTCCACTTCGGGCGAGTCGTACTCTGTGCGTCCCACCCAGTAGTCGCCCTCACGACGGTCTATGACCACAGTCATCTGGCTGCCCACCTTGTCGGCCTGCACCTGCTCGGATATCCGCTGCTGTATGCGCATCAGCTTGGATAGACGTGCTTGCTTCACCTCGTTGGGTATGCTGTCGTCGTAGTGGTTGGCGCTGTATGTCCCCTCCTCCTCGGAGTAGGCAAAGGCTCCCATTCGTTCGAAGCGTATGCTCTTCACGAAATCAATGAGTTCATCGAAGGCGGCATCGTCCTCGCCAGGGTGTCCCACCATAAGGGTGGTGCGGAGGTGTATGCCTGGCACAGCCTCGCGTATGCGGCTTATCAGCTCCTGCGTCTCGGCCTTGGTGATGTGGCGGTGCATGGCCGACAGCACGGGGTCGGCTATATGCTGCAAGGCTATGTCCAGATACTTGCATACGTTGCTGCGTCGCTGCATGACATATAGCAGATCTGCGGGGAAGTCGGTGGGGTAGGCGTAGTGCAGGCGTATCCACTTCACGCCCTCGATGTCGGCCATACGGTCTATCAGCTCGGCAAGTGCACGACGGTGGTAGAGGTCCACGCCGTAGTAGGTCAGCTCCTGTGCTATCATCTGGAACTCCTTGACGCCGTCGGCCACCAGCTGCTGCACCTCTGCCAGTATGTCCTCCATGGGACGGCTGCGGTGCGGACCTGTAATAATAGGTATGGCGCAGTAGGAGCAGCGGCGATCGCAGCCCTCGCTGATTTTGATGTAGGCGTAGTGTGGGGGAGTGGTGATGGTGCGGCCGGGCGTCAGGGCGTTGTCCCAGGCGTGCCCCAGCTTCTGCAGTATGCCGTCGTAGTCGAACTTGCCGTACCAGCCGTCTACTTCGGGCAGCTCGGCTTGCAGTTCCTGAAGATAACGCTGCGACAGACAGCCCATTACGTAGAGTTGCTTCAAGCTGCCCTGCTGCTTGCGCTGTCCTTGCTCCAGTATCACATTGATGCTCTCCTCCTTGGCGTCGCCTATGAAGCCGCAGGTGTTGATTATCGCTATGCTGCCCGCAGGCTGTTCGGCATCGTGGGTCACGGTGTAGCCGGCGTGCTGCAGCTGTCGCATCAGTCGTTCAGAGTCGACTAGGTTCTTGGAGCAGCCCAGGGTGATGATATCAATGGACTCACTTCCTGCCCTCCCTGTGAGGGAGGGAGCAGAATGTGTTTGACTGGATGTTGTATTATCGTGCGCGTTATTGTGCATACTATGGTTGCTTATTTGAAGAAGCTATCCACGAAGTCCTTGCGGTTGAATGGTTGCAGGTCGGTCATGCCTTCGCCGAGACCGATGTAGCGCACTGGTATCTTGAACTGGTCGCTGATGCCGAGCACCACACCGCCCTTGGCTGTGCCGTCGAGCTTGGTGATGGCCATGGACGTAACGTCGGTGGCGGCGGTGAACTGCTTGGCCTGCTCAAAGGCGTTCTGGCCTGTGCTGCCGTCGAGTACGAGCATCACGTCGTGGGGCGCATCGGGTACCACCTTCTGCATCACGCGCTTAATCTTCGTAAGCTCGTCCATCAGGCCTTTCTTGTTGTGCAGGCGGCCGGCTGTGTCGATGAGCACTATGTCGATGTCGTTGGCCACAGCAGAGCTGAGCGTGTCGAATGCCACGCTGGCAGGGTCGCTGCCCATCTGCTGCTTGACCACAGGCACACCCACGCGCTCGCCCCAGATGACTATCTGCTCCACGGCGGCTGCGCGAAAGGTGTCGGCGGCACCGAGCATCACCTTCAGGCCTGCCTGCTTGAACTGATAGGCCAGCTTGCCTATGGTGGTTGTCTTGCCTACGCCGTTCACGCCCACTACCATTATCACGTATGGACGCTTGCCCTCGGGTATGCTGAAGCCGTCGGTATCGTCGGTATTGTTCTCGGTGAGCATGGCTGCTATCTCCTCGCGCAGCAGATTGTTGAGCTCAGATGTGCTCACATACTTGTCGCGAGCCACGCGCTGCTCTATGCGCTCTATGACCTTCAGTGTAGTGTCAACGCCCACGTCGCTCGTCACGAGCACTTCCTCCAGGTTGTCCAGCACATCGTCATCGACCTTGCTCTTGCCTGCTATAGCACGTGTCAGTTTGCCGAAGAAACTCTCCTTGGTCTTCTCCAGTCCGTGGTCGAGTGTTTCCTTCTGCTCTTCCTTGTTCTTGCTGAAAATACTAAACAGTCCCATATATGCTTGATTCGTGTTTCGGGCGCAAAAGTACTCAATATGTTCGATTTCATCGACAATGTGCTATGTCCTTTAAGATTAATTTACCATTATGCAGCAAGCATTAGATATTTTACAACAAAGTTCTTCCGAATCTCGAATAAATCATGTAAAATTGCAGGCGAAAACGTATCAATACCATAGTACATGCAGAAGAAAGTGGCACTGGTGTTGTCAAGCGGCGGTGCTCGTGGCCTGGCACATATCGGTGTAATAGAGGAGTTTGAGCAGCGAGGGTACGCTATATCCTCCGTTACCGGTTGCTCCATGGGGGCGCTCATAGGCGGTGTCTATGCCGCAGGCAAGCTGCCTGAGTTCCGCGACTGGATGAAGACCATAGATCGCAGGAAGATGATGGACCTTACTGACTTCGTGATCAGTATCAACCACTTGGCCAAGGGCACGAAGATCATGGATGCCATCAAGACATTCGTCCCCGATGCAGACATAGCCCAGCTGCCCATACCTTATCGCGCCGTTGCCACCGACTGGATGAACGGGCAGGAGGTGGTGTTCGACAGCGGAAGCCTGTTCGATGCCATCAGGGCATCCATCTCGCTGCCGGTGTTCTACGAGCCTGTGCGCACGGGCAACATGATTCTCATAGACGGCGGCGTGATCAATCCGTTGCCGCTGAACCGTGCGCCCAGATGCGACGGCGACCTGCTGGTTGGGTCGGATGTCAGTGGCCACGACTATGCGGCCGAGTACCAGCTGCAGGCACGACGTGCCGAGCGGCGCCGCAACCGTAAGACCCTGCGCCAGCGTATGTTCAATCTGTTGACACCCAGCAAGATGTCGCTGAACCACTACGTGCTGCTCTCGCGTGCCAGTTCGCTGATGATCAGACAGAACTCGCTGCTGATGATTCAGCTCACGCAGCCCGACCTGATAGTGGACATACAGATGAGCCGCTACGGCAGCTTCGACTTCGACAAGTCGGAGAAGCTGATAGCCTTGGGCCACAAGAAGGCCGCCCAAGCGATAGATGCATTTGAGAAGAACGGCGAGGGCGAGGCTCTGCATCGCGTCGCAAGGGCTTCGACACCGTGATGTCCAATGCTCTGCATCGCGTCGCAAGGGCTTCGACACCGCGATGTCTAATGCTCTGCATCGCGTCGCAAGGGCTTCGACACCGCGATGTCCAATGCTCTGCATCGCGTTGGACAACGTTGTCTAACACGTAAGACTAATAATCATCAAACCATGAATATCATATCACCCCCCCGTACCACGCTGCGCACAGCAGTTTTAGCCATGACTCTGGCGTTGTCGGCAGCTGTCA
>CALEPV010000078.1 GCA_937910905.1 uncultured Prevotellaceae bacterium | reverse complement strand
TTAGTGATATTAGTGATATCATATTCTGAAAATTCATTGTATGTTAATCTTTCGCCCTTACAGGGCGGTGTTCTTGGGTAAACATCTGTACCCAGGGCGTTCTTGCGTCCCCATTCCCGCTGTCGCGCCTACTCGTAGCCTTTCGGTAGCAAGCCAGCAAGCTGGAGCGGCCCTGGGCTGGGTTATCATCGGCCTTATCGGTCGGCGAGGCTCTCGAACCGCAGGCCGTTCTACACTGGTTTTTCATTGCTTGCGGAACTTGAATTAGTAACCAGCTGAGCACACCTGGGACCGCAGGCAGCTCGCCTGCAAGATAACACCGGATATCAGCTTCTACAGTGGCGGCAACACGTATGGGCTGCCTCCGTTGTGCTGTCCGTGTCGGTGATGGGCATAGGCGCATTAGTCTATTACATCGGCGCAGAACTGCGGAAGCTACTGAGCACAATACTACTCAGCCCCTCGCTGCCTGCTTTTGTCCTACCGGCCCTGTTCTGCTGCACATTCTTTGCCATACTGAACCACTGGCTGGCGCACAAGTACGAGGTGGAAGAGGGATGATGAATGAAGAAGGAAGAATGATGAAGGATTATTTGGCGCATTCGGCATAAGGCGCTACCTTTGCATTGCATAATATCCGCAACGAGGATTCTCCATTCTCCATTTATCATTCATCATTCTTCATTCACAATAAATGTACGATAGGGAACACGGGCTATATGTGGCCCATTGCGAGCAAGGCCCGCTGAGTATAGTAGAGAAGATGGCAAACCGCCACGGCCTGATAGCTGGAGCTACGGGCACGGGCAAGACGGTGACACTACAGGTGCTGGCCGAGAGTTTCTGCCAAGCTGGAGTGCCGTGCTTCATGGCCGACATGAAGGGCGACCTGTCGGGCATCAGTCAAGCGGGCAAGATGTCGGGCTTCATCGAGAAGCGTTTGCCCGAGTTCTTCCCCGACGGGGGGCAGGTAGAGTTCGAGGGATGCCCGGTAAGGTTCTACGATGTATATGGCGAACAGGGTCACCCGATGCGAACCACCATCTCGCAGATGGGGCCGCAACTGCTGTCACGCCTGCTGGGACTGAACGACACCCAGGACGGGGTGCTGAACATCACCTTCCGCATAGCGGACGAGCTGGGACTGCTGCTTATAGACATGAAGGACCTGCGGGCGATGCTCGACTACGTGTCGAAGCACGCCAAGGAGTACAACACGCGCTACGGCAACATAGCCACAGCCAGCGTGGGAGCCATTCAGCGGGCACTGCTGCAGCTGGAGGACCAGGGTGCCGACAAGTTCTTCGGTGAGCCGTCGTTCGACATCTTCGACCTGCTACAGACTGAAGGCGGCAAGGGCGTGATGAGCGTGCTGGCTGCCGACAAGCTGATGATGCAGCCCAAGCTCTACAGCACATTCCTGCTGTGGCTGCTGAGCGACATCTACTCCAAGCTGCCCGAGGTGGGCGACCTGCCTCAGCCCAAGCTGATATTCTTCTTCGACGAGGCTCATATGCTCTTTGAGGGCACATCGAAGGCGCTGGTGGGCAAGATTGAGCAGGTGATACGCCTGATACGCTCCAAGGGCGTGGGCATATACTTCGTGACTCAAAGCCCGACCGACATACCCGACGACATACTGGGGCAGCTGGGCAACCGCGTGCAGCATGCGCTCCGAGCCTTCACGCCCAAGGACCAGCGCGCCGTCAAGGCTGCTGCCGATACGTTCCGCACCAACCCTGCATTCAAGACTGATGAGGCGATAATGAGCTTAGAGACTGGCGAGGCGCTGGTGTCGCTGCTCGACGAGAAGGGTGCGCCCAGCATGGTGGAGCGGGCCAAGATACTGTTCCCGCTGTCGCAGATAGGCGCCATCGGGGGCGATGAGCGCACAGAGATCATACGTCGGTCGCGCATCTACGGCAAGTACGACACGGCCGTGGACAACCGCAGCGCATACGAGCAATTGCAGGAACTAAGCAGCCCCACCCCCAGCCCCTCCCCCGTGGGGAGGGGAATGCAAAAAGCCTCCCCTACAGGGGGAGGTTTGGAAGGGACTCCCTACAGCGAGCAAGAAGAGACTGCCACACCTACCAAGGGAGGGGCTGGGGATAGCAAGAAGCCGGGCATATTCTCCAAGGTGCTGAAGGCCATCGTCACCGCCGTGACTGCCACGCTGGCATCTGTGGCGGGCACTATGGTGTCCGATGCCGTGACGGGCAAGAAGACGAAGTCGCGCACATCCACATCGGGTCGCGTAGCCAAGAACGCCACCAGCGCTGCCACGCGCACCATCACCCGCGAACTGACACGCGACATTCTGGGCAACCTGACGAAGTGAGGACGACCTTACAGGTTACAGGTTACAGGTTACAGGTTACAGATTACAGGTTAAAGATTAAAGACAAAACCTTGAAATAGTCCCATCAGTTCTGTCGCCCTTACAGGGCTTCTCCTTAACTCTTTGACTTACAAGAAGGGCCTACCGCCCCTCCCTATGGTATTTCGTCCTTTCTTGAAGTGCCCGTCCCTGCATCCCGCAGCCTGCCGCTTGACCTTCAAGAAATCACTATCTGCAGCAGCCAGGTGATACCCTGCATGAAGGTATTGGTCTCGCGACGATAGGACAGTCGGTTGTTGCCCGCCACCAATCCTGCCACATAGACAGCCAGGTATCCGTTGCCATGCACCAGGTCGGTCAAGGTGAAGATAATCAGTATCACGCTGAGCGACATCATGCCTATCAGCTGGGCATCCCCGTGGCTGTGGAACTGCAGCCCAAGCCCGTCGCTGCCGAACAGCATGCCTGTGAACAGGAACAACAGCAGCGTGGGGACGCCGAAACGGTAGCCCCACTTGCTGATCAAAATACTTACTGCCACGAGCATAGAGCCCATGAAGAAGATGTTTTCCGGTGTGAACGTCATCGTGCAGGTATGTTTCGATGATTAGAACACCTGTACCACCGCGCGGGCATCGTCCCCCTCGAAGACTGCCACATCCGTCGCAGGTTCGTACTGCATCTGCAGAAACTGGTACAGCCGCAGCGCCACGAAAGCATGGTCGCGCGACACAACCCTCTCCACCATGTAGTTGCCATTGACCGTAGGCTGCAGGTGGCAGTCAGCAGCCAGCCGCGCCAGCTGACTGCGCGGAGATTCGACCACCGCCTTCAGCCGATTGCCGTCCTCACGCGTCAGCTCCAAGATATCGGCATCCACGATACTGCCCGTGGGACGATACACAGCCCTTGTCGTGAAACCGAAAAAAGAAGATGATACGGATATACGCCCATCATTGCAGATGGCACCTGCCATCCGCAAACGTTTAATGTTTGCCATAATAAAATGAGTTGTTGATGTTTAGATTTGACGAAATGGTTACCGCTCCCGATAAGTCGAGAATACCCCATCGCCGGCTAACACAACAGCCGCCTCAACACTATCACATAGTACAAGCGTGGAGGCGAAGCGCAAAGCCTAAAGGCATACCGCCCGTAGGCACCGCGACAGAACGACACCTTTACATGATTGCACAATAGCCCGCTGGCGAATCGGCCAGTCGTGCGGCTCGGCTTCCCTCCCCCACCCGTCAGCGTCCTGACAGGGCGCGAACTGCCCAGCCTATAGCCAGACCCCTGCGGCTGCACGGCCTCACCTATCGGGCTGCGACGCTGCGACAGCACATCCTGAGTGCCATCAATATAGCTGACCAACCTTTGGTCAACTGCCAGACAAATACTGTCTACAGTACCACCAGACAGCACAGCAGCCCCCAACGTGCCGCACCTTGATGCGACAGCTACGATAAAGATTATTATGTATTTGAGCACTAACATACCATCTGCCTTGCAAAGTAAGGCAAAATCTCCGACATCATCACGCATTCACCCCACAAAATAGTTACCTTTGTAGCCAGATAACGTAAAACGCGGTCTCATGGTGACAGCCCCTTCGGGCAATAGCATCTTCTTTCCGTCTGAAAAACCTGTCATGGAAAACAAGGAACCCAAAAAGCAGAGACGATTGCATCGGGTTTGCGAAAAAATGATTATCTTAGTCGCCGAATATTCAACTTAAATACGTATTTGCAATATGAAGACAGGTGACAACGTACTGATTTCGCCCGAGGTGACGCACAAGAGCG
>CALEPV010000077.1 GCA_937910905.1 uncultured Prevotellaceae bacterium | reverse complement strand
TTAGGCCGCGCTCGGGACTTGCACCCGTTAGATTATGCCCATGTCGGGCGAACAAGATATTGCACGTCGGGCAATGAATGTTGCCCGACGTGCAATATTCATTTCACGGCGTGCCACGATGGTTGCACGTCGTGAGCTGATATTTGCATCACATAGCAGCCCGCTTTACATCGGCACAGAGCATATTCTTCTACGGCATGTAAGGCTGTTTGCAGCAGCAATATAAAGCCCGCCATTCGCACGTATGCCGACTCTCTGTCCACACGTTGACACAAGATAGATGCAAGAAAGTAGAGCGTTTATTTGGTAACCGAGAGTAATGTTGCTAATTTTGTGCGGTATTTACGTCGGCATGACGTAATAGGAATAGCAAACCATAAACTAATCAACCATATGAAACGACAGATTTTGATTGCTGCCATCGTGACAAGCATTGCTATGCCTGCAGCAGCACAAAACCAGCCCGAAGCGTGGCTCAACCCCAACATCACGCGAGTGAACACTGAGGCTCCTCGCTCATCATTCTTCGCCTACGAGACTGCCGACCTCGCTGCCCGTGCCGACAAACACCAGTCATCGCGCTACATGAGTCTGGAAGGCAACTGGCGATTCCACTTCGCACAGAACCACAACGACGCTCCGGCCGACTTCTTCAAGCCCAGCTTCGACGACTCACAGTGGGTAGACTTCCCCGTGCCAGGCCTGTTTGAGATCAACGGCTACGGCGACATCATCTACAAGAACGTGGGCTACTCATGGGACACACAGTTCGAGTCCAACCCGCCCTTCGTGGAGGAGCGCAACAACTATACCGGCTCCTACCGCCGCGCCATCACCGTGCCGGCCGCATGGACGGGCGACAACATCTATCTGCATGTGGGCTCGGCAACCAGCAATCTCGAAGTGTGGGTCAACGGCAAGCACGTGGGCTACAGCGAGGACTCCAAGATGGAGGCTGTGTTCGACCTGACCAAGTACCTGAAACCCGGGCAGGAGAACCTAATTGCCATGCGCGTGATGCGCTGGTGCGACGGCTCCTACCTTGAGGATCAGGACTTCTGGCGCTTCACCGGCATCTCCCGCGAGGTGTACCTCTATGCCCGCCCGAAGGCTCACATACAGGACATCTTCGTACTGCAGGACCTCGTGAACGGCTATAAGGACGGACAGCTCACCGCCACCATCACCGCTCCCACTGCCAAGGGCTGCACCGTAGAAGCCGCACTCACTGATGCCGCCGGTTCAGCGTGTGGCCGTACCACGGCCACCATCGCCTCTGCCCAGCCTGCCGCGCTGAGCATCACAGTACCCAACGCCGCCCCTTGGAGCGCTGAGGTGCCCAACCTATACACCCTGACACTCACGCTGAAGGATCAGAACGGCAACATCCTCGAAGCCACCACCCAGCGCGTGGGATTCCGCAACATACGCATCGAGGGCGGCCAGCTGCTGGTCAACGGCCAGCCCATCCTCATCAAGGGTGCCGACCGCCACGAGCTCGACCCCGACAGTGGCTATGTAGTCAGCATGGAGCGCATGATTGAGGACATCAAGATAATGAAGCAGCTCAACATGAACGCCGTGCGCACCTGCCACTACAGCGACGACCCGCGCTGGTACGACCTCTGCGACCAGTACGGCCTCTATGTCGTGGCCGAGACCAACATCGAAAGCCACGGCATGGGCTACGGCGACAAGACCTTGGCCAAGAACCCGATCTACGAGAAAGCACACATAGAGCGCAACCAGCACAATGTGCAGACACAGAAGAACCACCCAAGCGTTATATTCTGGAGCCTCGGCAACGAGGCCGGCTACGGGCCGAACTTCGAGAAGGCCTACGACGCAGTGAAGGCCATCGACCAGAGCCGACCCGTGCAGTACGAGCAGGCCGGTCAGAACGGCAAGACCGACATCTTCTGCCCCATGTACTACGGCTACGAGGGCTGTGAGCGCTACAGCCAGGGCGACAACCCGCGCCCGCTCATCCAATGCGAGTATGCCCACGCCATGGGTAACTCCATGGGTGGCTTCGCCGAGTACTGGCGCATCATCCGCAAGTACCCCAAGTACCAAGGCGGTTTCATCTGGGACTTCGTTGATCAGGGCATACGCAGCAAGAGCCGCGTGACAGGCAACGAGATAATGGCCTATGGCGGCGACTTCGGCCGCTATCCTGCCTCCGACCACAACTTCAACTGCAACGGCGTCATCGCTGCCGACCGCAGCCTGCACCCACACGCCTATGAGGTGCAGTACTACTATCAGGATATCTGGGCAGATACGGTGCAGAACGGGATTGAAGTCTATAATGAATACTTCTTCCGCGATTTATCAGATGTGGAGATGCTCATTGGATTCAATGGATTTCCCACTTATGGTGAACTCTACCTTAGCCATGATGAATGTGCATATGCTTTAAATAATGCTCCGCAGCAGAAAACAACCATTTCACTCCGAAAGGAAGATATTGAGACCGCCAGTTCCACGTATCAGCAATATGGCTACCTGACCATGGAAGTTTACTTTGCCCTCAAAGCCGACCGCGGTCTGCTCAAGAAGGGTGACATTATTGCCCGCAAACAATTTGTCATCAAGGACTATCCTCTTACGAAGGTGGAAGAGGTGATGGCCGCAGCCACTTCTGTTCCAGCCCTTGACAAGAAAGGGAAACCGCTGGCACAACAACCCGAAGCAGTCAAGAAGGACGAGGCCAAAGCTTGGCTCACCCTCTCTGCCGCAGGCACCAGCGTCACTTGGAACAAGCAGACGGGCAACATCGACTACTTCGACATCGACGGCAAGCCTGTCCTCGAAGACCGCAAGAGCGTGGAACCCAGTTTCTGGCGTGCCCCGACCGACAACGACTACGGCGCAGGTATGCAGCGCACCTTCGCTGCCTGGCGCAACCCACGCTGGAACAAAACCTCCATGGAATGCACCCAGCTGGACAACCAGAGCCAGCAGATCCGAGTCTCCTACGAATGCAAGGAACTGGAAGCCAATCTCCACATGACCTATATCCTCACACCGAAGGGCGAGCTCATCGTCACTGAAGCCCTCGACGTAGCAGACCACGCCGACTGGCATATGTATGCAATGGGCATGACATGGAGGCTCAACAAGCTCTACAATAAATCCGAATACTATGGCAGGGGCGCATTAGCAGACGGCAATGGTCACTGGTATGGCGCAAACGAAAGCTACTGTGACCGCAAAGACAATGCTTTTCTTGGCATACACTGGGATACCGTTGCCGATAACTACTGGAATGGCTACGTCCGCCCACAGGAAAGCGGCAACCGGACCGATGTGGCATACTATATGATTTATAACGAAGACGATTCTAACGAGGGAAAAACGCCACACATCCGCTTCGAGGCCACCGGCCCCATGGAAGTCTCCGCCCTGCCATACGAGATCAGCGACCTTGATGACGGCCCGCGCAAGGATGCCCACCAGAGTCACAGCGGCGACCTCGTGCCTCGCGACTACACCGTGCTACAGCTGCGCGCCTTCCAGATGGGTATCGGTTGCGTGAACAGCTGGGGCGCATGGCCTCAGGACCGCTTCGTGCCCAAGTATGAAGACCACACCTTCACGTATATTGTGAAGCCGGAGAAATAGGAAGACCCACCCTTGCCCTCTGCAGGAACGAGGAATAGGCCTCACCCCCATCCCCCTCTCCGAGTGGAGAGGGGGAGTCTATACCTTGCAAGACAGTTAGCCAACATATTATGAAGACAGCATCTACAAAGCGTAAGAAAGATAGTAATACAATAAAGGAGGACAATAATCCCAAAGTATATACTCCCCCTCTCCACTCGGAGAGGGGGACGTGGGGTGAGGTTGCTTTTATCCTTCCCGTTCTCTGTGTCATCCTTGTTGCCGGCTACAAGCTGGTGGCAAATGAGACAGAGATGCTGCTGCGAGCCCAGGAGCTGAATCTGTGGCTACCCACGGTGACCTACTGGAATCAGCTGGCACAGTATCCAGGTGCGGTGGTATCGTGGATTGCGTGCTACCTGACACAGTACTTCTACTATCCCTGGCTGGGAGTCAGCATCCTTTGCGGCCTGTGGTTCATCGTCTGCCTGCTCATCATCTGGGCATACAAGCTGCGCAGAGGATGGATGTTGCTGTCGGTGCTGGTGCCGCTGGCTCTGCTCGGAGCCGTCACCCAGACAGGCTACTGGATATACTACCAGAAGCTGCAAGGCCACATGCTGGTACCTACCGTAGGTGTGCTGGCAGCAGTGCTGGCGCTGTGCGTGCATCGCCTGCTGCGCAAGTGGTGGCTGCAGCTGCCGTGGCTCATCGTGTGGACCGCGTTGGGATATGCATGGTTTGGCGCATGGGGGCTCGGTGGTACAGCGCTGATTTGCGCAGACTTCTGCCTGAACGCCATCAAGCAGGGCCTCACACCGACATCCGGTAAGCCCCGGCCCGCTAAACGGTGGTCGACAGCCATAGGCGTGGTGTGCGCATTGCTGGGCGTGGCACTTATCTATATTGTGCCGCAACTCTTCTATTCCCACTGCTACCAGATGACCGAGCACGACTTCATCTACCGTGCCGCCCTGCCCTCATTCCGCTACTCCAAAAATGTGTTCACACAGTACTACTGGCCGTACTACGGCATCATGGCAGCCTTTGTGCTCTGTGCCGTGATATCGATTGGGCAGGACTGGCTCAACAAGCAGAAGAACGCTGCCATCATTGCCGGAGCAGTATCACTGGTGTGGACCTGCATCGGCATAGTGGGCGTGAGTGAGGTGTGGTACCGCGATGTCAACTTCCACAGGGAGCTGGCCATGAACCACGCCATCGAAGACCTCGACTGGGAGCGAGTGCTTCGCATAGCCCGCGAGGGCAAGGGCGAAGTCAAGCCCACACGCATGATGGTCATGTTCCGCAACCTGGCTCTGTTCCGTCTGGGGCGTGCCGGCGACGAGATGTGCAGCTATCCCGAAGGTGCCGAGAAGCAGAATGCACCGTGGATTGTGCGCATGACACAGGTCGGCGGCAAGCTGGTGTACTACCACTGGGGCAAGGCCAACTTCTGCTACCGCTGGTGCATGGAGGACGGTGTGGAGTTCGGCTGGAAGGCTGAGACGCTGAAGTTCATGGCTCGCACCAGCCTGCTGAACCACGAGTGGGAAGCCGCCCGCAAGTATCTGCGTATGCTCGGCATGACCACCTTCCACCACAAGTGGGCTGAACGCTACGAGAAGATGCTAGACCGCAAGGACGGGCTCGACCTGACAAAGGCTGAGGCATCCATACGGGCACAGAAGCCGCTGCTCACCCCCACCGAGCAGCGGGAGTTCCTGCCAATCATGCACCTGATGACCTACCCTGACCGTCTGGACGGCGACAGCGGCCTCATCGAGCTGTACCTCATCAACACCTTCGCACATGGCGGCGGGCTGGATCCCGTGTTCCAGGAAGCCTCGCTCGTCTTCTCCCTGCAGCTGAAGGACATACCCACCTTCTGGCCTCACTTCGAGCAGTATGCGCGCCTGCATCCGGGACAGCGTATGCCCATGATGTACCAGCAGGCAGCCTACCTCTTTGGCACACTGGAGCCGCAGCGCGTGGACATCAGCCACATGCCTTTCGACCAGAGCGTGCCTGCCACCTACCAGCACTTCATGGAGTTCAACAACCAGTGCGGTGCCATGAACGAGGAGCAGAAGGCTGAAGCCTTCCGTCCCATGTTCGGCGACACATATTATTACTACTACTTCCTCGTGCGCAACCAGAAGACAAACTAGACACAGACATCATGCACAATATCTTCCACCAAATAAAGCACGTCCTGTATGTTGCGGTTATTTCGCAACTCATCCTCGCCTGCTCCGTCTCAGTGCCCGACTCATACACCGACAGTAGTGAGCTGCCTGCCATCTACCCCGACTATGTAGGTGTGACCGTGCCGCTGAACATCGCACCGCTCCACTTCCACATAGACGCCGATGCTGCCGGCTATGTGACGCGCCTCACCGCCGGTGAGCAGTCATGGACAACTGCAGATCGCAATGTGTGCCCCGACATCAACGACTGGAGAGAGCTTACACAGGCTGCCGACAGCATCACCGTAGAGGTCTTCACCAAAGCCGACGACCAGTGGACGCGCCACCGCCCCTTTGCCATATACGTCAGCAAGGACAGCATCGATCCTTACATCAGCTATCGACTGATATCACCGTCCTACGTCACCTACGAGGATCTCACGCTCAACCAGCGCAACCTTGAGACCTATGATGAGACACTCATCTATGGCAACATGATCAATAGCAACGAGGCCGACGGACAGTGTATCAACTGCCACCACACACAAATGGGCAACCCACAGCGTGCACAGTTCCATGTGCGCCAGTACCTGGGCGGCACTGTCATCAGCTACGACGGTCTGATTCGCAAGGTGGACCTCAAGACTGCCGAAACGCTGTCGGCTGGCGTATACCCTGCATGGCATCCGACCAAGCCGTGGATTGTGTACAGCACCAACCTCACCAGCCAGACGTTCCACACACGCGATGTGGACAAGATTGAAGTGCAGGATGCCAAGAGCAACCTCATATTCTACGACATCGAAGCCAACACCGTGACGCCTGTCACCGCAGACAGCACAGAGCTGGAGTGCTTCCCCGCATGGGCTCCCGATGGCAAGTACCTCTACTATGTCAGCGCCCACTGGGAGTGCATGGACAGCCTGCCGCAGGAGCTGGAGCTGATACGCTACCCCCACGATGTGCAGTACAACCTGTACCGTATGCCCTTCGATGCCACCACACGTAGCTTTGGCAAGCGCGAGCTCATCTACGATGCCGCAGCACGCAATCGCAGCGTCACCCTCCCGCGCATATCGCCAGACGGACGCTATCTGATGCTCACGGAGGGACAGTCGGGTGTGTTCCACATCTGGCACAGCAATGCCGAGCTGATGCTCATCGAGCTGGCCAAGGTGTCACCCGTAGAGCCGTCGGAACGCATCGTGTACAGCTACGACGACCTGCGTGGTATGCGCAGCGAGATAATGTCGGAAGCAGCACTCAACGTCATGGGCGACAGCCTGCGCCAGGCACGTGCCGACAAGTCGCCGTTGCCCGCAGGGGTCCGCCTCATCGCCGAGCTCAACTCGCCCAGCGTGGACAGCTACCACTCGTGGTCGCACGACGGCAACTGGGTCGTATTCTCGACACGCCGTGTGGACGACAACTTCACACGCCCCTTCATAGCCCACCACGACGGGCAGGGCCACTTCTCCAAGCCCTTCGAGCTGCCGCAGGACGACCCGCAGTATCACCGCTACTTCATGCGCAGCTACAACATCCCCGAGTTCATGCTCGGTCCTGTGACCATCACACCGCAGGAGTATGCAGAAGTCATCAAGCAACCCGCAACGAAAGCCATTCTGAAATGAGACATACACTCCTCCTAATGCTGTTCCTCCCACTGTCCTTGAGCGCTCAGGGCACAGCCGAGGACTACGCCCGTGCATACGCCGCACGGCAGAACTACACTTGGTCAAAGGTCAAGAACTACGCGCAGGACGTCCGTTGGATTGACAACGAGCGTTTCCAATATCGCCTGACAGAGGGCGACGGCAGCGAGGGCGCATGGCACTTCGGCCAGATCAACGCCGACGGTACAGTAAGCCTTGCCGACAGCACTACCCAGCACCCTGTAACCCCAAATCATCCAAACGGCCCCAGCCATCATCGCGGCCCTGTTCGCGGAGGCTCGACATCCGCGTCGCCCGTCACATTCATCGCCAACCCCACCCAGCGTCGCACCCAGCGCCACTGGATGGAGGTCTCCGATGAGCGCGAGGCAGGCCCCATCCTCTCCCCCGACTCTACGCTGGTAGCCTTCGTGCGTAACGACAATCTGTGGGTAGCCAAGCCCGACGGCTCCGAGGCACGTGCACTGACCACCGACGGCACGCTGTCCAACTACTTCAGCAGCTACATCTACTGGAGCCCCGATGGACGATATGTCGCAGCCTGCAAGCTGCGACCGGTGGACAAGCGCTACGTCTACTACGTGGAGAGCTCGCCCAGCGACCAGCAACAGCCCATACTGCACAAGCAGGAGTACGCCAAGCCAGGCGATGAGCTGATGCAGAAGGTGCCCTACATCGTAGAGGTTGCCACAGGACGCGTGATGAAGGCCGACGAGTCACTGATTGCCAATCAGTACTCGCTGGCAGGCCCCGAGTGGCGCGAGGACAGCCGCGGCATACGCTTTGAGTACAACCAGCGCGGCCACAAGCTGTACCGCATCTATGAGATGAGTGCAGAGAACGGCGAGATGCGTACACTTGTGGAGGAAGCCTTCAACACCTACGTGCGCTACTCAAACAACTACCGCCGCAACCTGCGAGGCGACAGCTGCATTCTGTGGCTCAGCGAGCGCGATGGCTACCCCCATCTCTATCTCATAGACGTGCCCGCGCCAGCCACGCTCGGCAGTAAGGCCAAGGCATCCAAGAGCGGAAAGCCCATCAAGTTCACGCCATACACCACATGGTGCGGAGCTGGACAGGAGCGCGGCATCCAGCTCACCAGCGGAGAGTGGTGCGTGCGACAGGTGGTACACATCGACGAGGAGCATGACTACATCATCTTCACAGGCAACGGCCGCAATGCCGACGAAGACCCGTACAACATACACTACTACCGCGTGAACCTCGACGGCACAGGCCTTACAGACCTCACCCCAGAGCCAGCCAACCACAGCGCCAAGTTCAACAGCGACTACACCTGGCTCATCGATACCTACTCCACCGTCGAGCAAGCTCCCGTGACGCAGCTTAGTCCTGTGTCCGGCGGTTCATCCGCCGGAAGACTGTCAACAGTCCTTGCCCGTGCCGACATCTCCGCTCTGGAAGCAGCAGGCTGGCAGAAACCTGAGGTCTTCGTGGCATCCGGTCGCGACGGCAAGACACCTATGTGCGGCATCATACAGCGCCCGTCCAACTTCGACCCGTCACGCTCCTACCCCATCATCGAGTACATCTACTCCGGCCCCGGCGACAGCTACACGCCGAAGTCGTTCAACCCCTGCTACTACTACACCGCGCCACTGGCCGAGCTGGGCTTCATCGTGGTACAGCTCGATGCCATGACAACCAGCAACCGCGGCAAAGCATTCGAGGAGGTGTGCTACAAGAACCTCAAGGATGCCGGCTTCCCCGACCGCGAGGCATGGATACGTGCCGCAGCAGAGCGCTATCCCTACATGGACATCAACCGCGTGGGCATCTACGGCTGCTCTGCCGGCGGACAGGAGAGCACCGCTGCCGTGCTGTTCCACGGCGATTTCTACAAGTGCGCCTACAGCGCCTGCGGATGCCACGACAACCGCATGGACAAGATATGGTGGAACGAACAGTGGATGGGCTACCCCGTGGATAGCAGCTACTCCGCCTGCTCCAATGTGGACAACGCATACCGCCTCACACGGCCGCTGATGCTGGTGGTAGGCGAGCTGGACGACAACGTAGACCCTGCCAGCACCATGCAGGTGGCCAACGCACTGATCAACGCCGGCAAGGACTTCGAGCTGGTGGTAATACCCGGTGCCCATCACACCATGGGCGAGACCTTCGGCGAGCACAAGCGCTACGACTTCTTTGTACGCAACCTGCTGGGTGTGCAGCCACCCAGGTGGTAGGCCCCGACCTACAAGCCCATTATGCCCTATGAGCCCTACGAGCCCCATACTCCCTGAACAGCTATCCCTATGGCACGAGATGATAGGCCGCGCCACCAACATCGTCATCACCGCTCACCGTGGTCCCGATGGCGATGCCATTGGCTCGGCCACAGCGCTCTGCTCGTGGCTGCGCCGCTGCGGTAAACGCGCCACCATCGTTGTGCCCAACTACTTCCCCGACTTCCTGCACTGGATGCCGCTGGCCAAAGAGATACTGGTCTACGACGGCCACGAGGCGGACGTGAAGCCCGCTGTCGAGGCAGCCGACCTCCTGATAATGTGCGACCACGGCGAGCTCAACCGCATGTGGACACTGGGCGAACTGGTGGCTACAACCACCGCTCCCCGCATAATGATAGACCATCATCTGAACCCCGACACCACAGCCGCGCAGCTCATCATCTCCCGCCCGGAGCTATCGTCTACGTGCGAGCTGCTGATGCAGCTGATGCTTGCTGACGAAGGCATTGAGCCTATGACCCACGACGAAGCCGTGAGTCTGTACACCGGCATGATGACCGACACGGGCGCATTCACCTACGCCAGCAACAATCCTGACATCTACGAGCTTATCAGCCTGCTGCTCACCAAGGGCATCGACAAGGACAAGATATATCGCAATGTGTTCTTCACCTACTCGATAGAACGCCTGCGGCTCATGGGCTATATGCTCTACGCCAAGCTGGAGGTGATGAAGAAGATACACTGCTCGCTGATGACCTTCACCGAGGCCGAGCGCCGCCGCTTCAACATAAAGGCAGGCGAGACCGAGGGGCTGGTCAATTTGCCACTGCAGATGCGAGGCATGAAGCTGTCCATCTTCCTGCGTGAGGACAGCGAGCGCCCCGTCATCCGCGTGTCCCTCCGCTCCGTCGATGACTTCCCCTGCAACGAGATGGCAGCCCGTTTCTTCAATGGCGGAGGCCACAAGAATGCCGCCGGCGGCGAAGTCGTAGGCACTATGGACGATGCCCGCAAGCAGGTGCAGCGGGCTCTGACTAAGTACATGCCAATGCTGAAAGAGAGCCCCCTCTCCCCCTCCTCCACCACCTCCGGTCCCGCTATCGGCGGTTCGTCCGCCGATTAACCCTCCCCAGCCTCCCCCAATGCCTCCGGTCCCGCTATCGGCGGTTCGTCCACCGATTAACCCTCCCCCCTATTCCCCGCCATATCATCAATAATCACATAGCCTTATGAACTACCTAAGAACTATCCTAACCGCCCTCTGCCTCTCTGCCCTCCTCCCTCTTGGGGGCACCCGGGCTGAAGCCAACACAGAGCAGTCCCAGCATGTCCTTGACCTCATCATCAAAGTCAACAACTACTGGCAGGCCAACAACACGCCCTACGTCCGGGCGTTCTGGGACCATGCAGCCTACCACACTGGCAACATGGAGGCTTACCGCCTCACAGGTCGTGCCGACTGGTATGCCTACAGCGACAAGTGGTGCCGCCACAACGAGTGGATGGGCGCCAAGAGCAACGACCGTCCCAACTGGAAGTACAAGACCTACGGCGAGGGCCAGGACTTCGTGCTCTTCGGCGACTGGCAGATATGCTTCCAGACGTACATCGACATGTACAATCTCGTGCCTGCACAGTACAAGGTGCAGCGTGCCATCGACGTGATGAGCCACGAGTGCGACATGGCCGACACTCACTTCTGGTGGTGGGCCGATGCACTCTACATGGTCATGCCCGTGATGACCAAGATGTACCGTCTGACCGGCGACATACGCTACCTCGACAAGCTGCACCAGAACTTCCTCTGGAGCGACAGTCTGATGTACGACCCCGATGAACAGCTTTACTACCGCGATGCCAAGTACATCTACCCCAAGGTGCAGACAGCCTGCAACGACGGCAAGAGCTTCTGGGCTCGGGGCGACGGCTGGGTGCTGGCAGGACTGGCTAAGGTGCTGGCCGACATGCCGCAGGACTACGCCGGTCGCGACATATTTGTGCAACGCTTCCGCGAGCTGGCCGAGGGCGTGGCTCGCGTGCAGCGTCCCGACGGCTACTGGAGCCGCTCCATGCTCTGCGAGGACGATGCCCCCGGACCTGAGACCAGCGGCACAGCCTTCTTCTGCTACGGTCTGCTGTGGGGCGTGAACCACGGCTACCTCGATGCTGTCACATACAAGCCCGTGATAGACCGCGCCTGGCACTACCTGACCGAGACTGCCCTTCAGCCCGACGGCAGCATCGGCTTCGTACAGCCCATCGGCGAGAAGCCCGACCCAACCAAGACCGTCGATGCCCACTCACAGGCACCCTTCGGTACAGGTGCATGGCTGCTGGCAGCGTGCGAGATGGTGCGTTACCTTGACGGCAGCGTTCAGCCTGATGCCGACCGCGTGACAAACAGCATCTATCACCACACCCCCAACACCCCGACCGTAACCGTCGGCGGCGGCTTTGCCACTGCGGCATCGGCAGGCACACTGCTCACCGCTGGCAGAGCCGGCAACACGACATCACCTGCCAAGCAGTTCACCATCTCCAACCCCACCAGCGAGCTCATCAGCCAGGTAGTGGAGCTGACCACAATGGATGTCCTGCGTGCCGAAGGCATAGCCGTGGCACGAGAGTTTTTCCTGCTCGATGCCGACCGCAATGAGATTCCCTATCAAATTACATCCGATGGCAGCGTGCTCGTCCTTGCCACAGTACGCCCATCGGCTGCCATCAAGCTCTTCCTCTATAAGGGACAGCCCGCCGACTACGTGCTGACGGCCAACGGACGCATCTACCCCAACCGCTGGGACGACCTCGTGTGGGAGAACGACCGCTCCGCATGGCGTCTGTACGGCCCAGATGCACACAACCACATGCATAACCCCGCCTACGGCTTCGATACCTTCGTGAAGAATGTGCCCTACCCCATTCAGGACCAGCTGTACCACAACGAGCTGACCAGCTACGGCGTGCACGAGCGCATGAACAAGGCAGGCCGAAGCAACGGCTGGAATGAGGAGCATCGCAGCTACACCTACCACCGCAACCACGGCCTCGGCATGGATGCCTACACCGTAGGCCCTACGCTCGGAGCTGGCGCTGCAGCACTGGGGCCCCTCCCATCCTCACCCAGCGGCGAGGAGCTTCTCTATCCCCTATACTACCAGACCGCCCGCATCATCGACAACGGCCCGCTCCGCTTCACCGTGGAGATGACCCTCCCCGCCCGCCCGCTCAGTGACCTCGGCTCCGCTGCCTCCTCATCTTCCCAAGACTCCGCTGCCTCCTCATCTTCCCAAGGCTCCGCTGCCTCCTCATCTTCCCAAGGCCCTGCTGCCTCCTCATCCCAAGCCCTCACTGCCCAAGACCCCGCTGCCTCCTCTTCCTTCGATTCCGTGGTCGGCGGTATGTCCGCCGACAGCATCCGTGAGCACCGCCTCATCACCCAGGACTGCGGTTCGCACTTCGCACGCGTTGAGGTCACCTATGAAGGGCTTACACGCGAGACCCCCGTCTGCACAGGCCTCACCGTACACGAGTCCGACCCGACGGCCTACATCCTCAACAAGAAAGAAAGCTACATCGCCTATGCCGAGACACTCGACCACCCCGAAAGCATGAACGGACAGCACTTCATCGCCGCCTTCATCCCCCAGGGAGCCAAGCTCAAGGCCGAGTACCGCGCCCTGCCCGAGAAGAAGGCAGGTGCCGTGGGCCACGCACTGCTGACCACCACCTACCGCCCAGGCCAGCCTTTCGTCTACTACGCTGGCTCAGCCTGGAGCCACTACGATGTGCCCACCATGGCCATCTGGCAAGACGTCATCCGCCACGAAGCAGCCATCATACAGCAAGGCTTGCAGGTGGAATAGCACGCCATCTTACTACAGACAACACTACCGAGGCTTCTACATCGCGATGTCGACCATTCATCATCGCGACGTAGAAGCCTCAACGTTGTGATGCAGAGCATTCATCATCGCGATGCAGAAGCCTCAACGTCGCGATGCAGAGCATTCATCATCGCGATGCAGAGCATTCATCATCGCGATGTTCTGTACTCCACGCTGTAGGAATAAGTGTATCTTCGACTTCATAGCAATGCTATTCTCACTCCATCTCAGTGAAATAATTGCACTTTTGTTTGGAGTCTCATCTATTATCTCTACTTTTGCCACGTGCTCCTGTTTTCCGCGTTGGGTCACTCAAGTGTCCTGTCGCCACCCGGGTACCACTA
>CALEPV010000076.1 GCA_937910905.1 uncultured Prevotellaceae bacterium | reverse complement strand
CGTCGTCGGAATATACCTTATAGAAACTCTGGCCCATCTCGTTCGGATAGGTCACAATGGTGCCATCGGGCAATATTTCCTGCTCCCGCATCCACACGCCTGTGAGGTCGTGCTCGTCAGGATGGGATGTGCAGGCTGACAACAACAGCACTGAAATCAGTGCTATAGTCAATCTCTTCAACACTCTTTTGTCGGGCATTTTTTTGTGAATACTTAAGCCGCCACGCCTAACTCATAGAGCCTTTCGAGGTCCTCTTCCAGAGGGCGGATATCCGTGAACTTTTTTATCAGCCGGCGGCTCCAGTTGGTGTTCCGGAGGCGGGGGCGGCCGAGCGACTTACGTTATGGTAAAATTTCTCCGGACAGCAGTGAAATGCTTGATTATGTCTGTAGAGTGTTTTGCTATGCCCCCATGAAATCCTCAGAAATCAATCGGGAAGCGGAGGCGGAGGGTTATGTTTCGACCAGGACTGTCTATGCCGCCACGATGGGTTGTGTAGTCGTAGCCTACATACTTGAGGCGGCTCAGGTGGTTGACGTAGGAGGTGTTCAGCAGGTTGTTGCCTGCTAGCAGAATCTGGCATACGGTCCGTCCGTGGAGGCGCAGGTCCGTTCCCAGGTTGATGTTGTACAGGGTGTAGGTCGCTGTGGCTGTCTCGGTGTCGTAGGCCTGGCAGTAGTGCGACTGCCGGGAGTTGTGGTCGGCCTCAAGGCTGATGAAAGCGTTGTCGAAAGTGTGGTGCCACTTGTGCCATTGCTTGTCAGGATGCTGCTGAACGGTGGTGGCGTGGTGATCGCCGTTGTGGGTCAGCTCCCACTTCAGCTCGACGGTGAGACGCGGAGCCGGTGTCATAGGCAGATAGGCTGTAGAATTGGACAATGGAGAATGTAGCTGGCGGGCATCCACGTAGGAGAATGTGGAGCCGATATGCAGAGGGTGTATGGGGTGCAGGTCGATGCCAGCCTCCAGCCCCTTCAAGAGGGCATCGCCCTGCCCGTAGCTGAACAAATTGTCAATTGCCAATTGTGGATTGACATTCGGGGTGCGGGTGGCAAAGATGTAGTTCTCGATGCGATTCACGAAGAATGCGGCTTGCAGGGTGAGGTAGGGTAGTGTCAGGTCCACGCCCAGGTCGGCCTGCAGGCTTTGCTCTGAGTCGAGATTGGCGTTGCCCAGCTCGTAGCGCATCGTGCCCTCGTGCACTCCGTTGGACGCCAGCTCGTTGATGCTGGGGGCACGGAAGCCGCGGGCCAGATTGAAGCGCAGAGTCGTATGGTCAGTAGCCTTGAAGGTGGTGCCTATGCCTCCCGTTATGCCGCGGAAGTTGCGCCCCAGCGGTGCGAAACGCTCCTCGCCATCCTCCACCAGACGTTCCGACGAGATGTGGCGGTGGTCGAAACGCAGGCCGCCGTTCAGTACCCAGCGGCGTATGTTGTAGCTGGCTGTGGCAAAGAGGCCCAGGTCTTTGATGTCGTAGTCGGGCACCAGGTACTCCTCGCCGTGATTGGCAGAGTGCTGGTTCATTCCGCCTATGCCGGCATTGAGCTTGATGTCGCATGGCAGCGTCACTACGTAGCGTATATCGTAGTTAATGGTACGCAGGCGCATGTCCAGCGAGCTCTCATCCTCGCTCTCCTCGTACTCCTGGCGTCCGTTGTGCTGAATGCCCACCATAGCCTTGAGCATACCGCTGCCCAGGTTGAAGCTGTTGTCCAGTACAGCACGCAGGTGGTTGATCTGCTGGAATGGCAGGGCGTGGCTGTATGTGCGCTGACTACCGTCGGGCCGCTCCAGCTCTCCAGTCAGCTCGTCGCGCTCGCCCTCCACCATGCTGGGTGTGAAATGGTAGTAGCTGAGTGTCAAGTGACTGAAGCCCCAACTCTTGTTCACTCCCAGCTTAGCCTTGGCAGCCTGTTCTGCCATCTGCGAGCCTGGTATGTAGCCATCGTGCGGAGTCTTGTAGGCATGGGCTGCACGAGCCGACAGGCGTGCGTCCCACACGAAGTCCTGCTGGTGTCCGGCCAGACGTGCCGACCCTCCGAAGAGGCCGCTGTTGCTCTGCCCCTCGGCTACTACCTCGCCCTGAATGCTGCCTTGCGGCACCACCTCCTCAGGGTGCAGTATCAGCACTCCGGCCATGGCGTCGGAACCGTACATCAGGCTGGCAGGCCCCTTGATGACTTCCACTTGCTGAACAGCATTGGCGTCAGCCTCGATGCCGTGCTCGTCGCCCCATTGCTGCCCCTCTTGGCGGATGCCGTCGACAACGGTTACCACGCGGTTGTAGCCCAGTCCGCGAATCACTGGCTTGCTGATGCCCGTGCCTGTTGTGACCTGTGACACTCCAGGCAGCGACGCCACAGCGTCGATGATGTTGGTGTAGGAGCGCTGGCGGAGCGACTGGCTGGAAAGTATGCTTACGGGTATGCTGGTGTTGCGGCGGGCTGTCTGGCCTGTAAGGCCTGTCACGGGAATCTCCTGCAGGTCGAGATGGCGATAATATATGTCGGCGCTGTCTGTCACCGACTGCGCAAAAGTCGTTGTGCATATGCACAACAAGGATAGCATGAAGACAGTATGTTTCATGTATGTGTTTGGGTTATGAACGCAAAAGTACGGTTTTTGATGTTCTTGGCCAAGCCTGCATAAGATTTTATGCCGACGGCACAGCATAGTTGGGGATAAATGCTTACCTTTGCGCGATAAATAGCTACAATCGCAAGAAGTATTAACATCAACAGGAGGAAGAATCATGTTCTCAGGCATAGTTGAGACTACGGCTGTCGTTACAGCCATCAGACAAGAACAGGACAACATACACTTCACGCTCCGCTGCCCATTCACCAGCGAGCTGAAGATAGACCAGAGCATAGCGCACAACGGTGTGTGCCTGACTGTAGTCGGCATCAAAGGCGATGAGTACACCGTCACGGCAATGCGCGAGACGCTGCTGCGCTCCAACCTCGGAGAGCTCGAAGTGGGCTCGGAGGTCAATGTGGAGCGCTCCATGCAGATGGGCGGACGGCTGGACGGACACATCGTGCAGGGACACGTGGACCAGACGGCAGTTTGCACAGCTGTGGAGGATCAAGACGGCAGCTACGAGTTCACCTTCCGCTACGACTCAAGCGACGAGATGATACGCCGCGGCTACTTCACCGTTGACAAGGGTTCAGTGACGGTGAACGGCGTGTCGCTGACGGTGTGCCGTCCCACACGCGACAGCTTCTCCGTGTGCATCATACCCTACACCTTCGAAAATACCAACTTCCACAATATCAAGGTGGGGACTGTGGTTAACATCGAGTTCGACATACTGGGCAAGTACATAGCACAGTATCAGGCAAGGTTGCGGGAAATATAGCAGGCACTCCCCTCACCCTCCCTGTGGGGGAAGGATTGGTCACCTTTCAAGAATCAATAACAAAAAGACTATACAATGGGCGAAAACAATGCATCACGTGTAACCGCTCCCTCCGTTGAAGTAAAAGCGGGGGGAGGGTCTGCCTCCTTTATCGAGGAGAAAGTAATCAAGGACATGGCCGAGGGCAAGAACGGCGGACGCTTCCAGACGCGCTTCCCGCCCGAGCCAAACGGCTACCTCCATATAGGCCACGCCAAGGCTATAGCTCTGGACTTCGGACTGGCCAAGAAGTACGGCGGCGAGTGCAACCTGCGCTTCGATGACACCAACCCGCAGAAGGAAGACACGGAATACATTGAGAGCATTGAGCAGGACATCAAGTGGCTGGGCTTCCAGTGGGCACACGTCTACTACGCCAGCGACTATTTCCAGGAGCTGTGGGACTTTGCCGTATGGCTCATCAAGCAGGGCCGTGCCTACGTCGACGAGCAGAGCGCCGAGGAGATTGCCAAGCAGAAGGGAACCACCACCAGCCCGGGCACCAACTCGCCCTTTCGCGACAGACCCGCGGAGGAAAGCCTCAAGCTCTTTGAGTATATGAACAGTGGCCAGTGCGAGCCCGGCACGCTTACCCTGCGCGCCAAAATCGACATGGCACACCCCAACATGCTGTTCCGCGACCCGCTCATCTATCGCGTGCTGAATATCCCCCACGTGAAGACTGGCTCGAAGTGGAATGCCTACCCCATGTACGACTTCACCCACGGGCAGAGCGACTACCTGGAAGGCGTCACCCATTCGTGGTGCACACTGGAGTTTGTCGAGCACCGTCCCCTCTACGACCTGTTTGTCACCTGGATGAAGGAGTGGAAGGGCGAGACAGACAACATCGAGGACAACCGTCCGCGTCAGACTGAGTTCAACAAGTTGAACCTCAACTACACACTGATGTCCAAGCGCAACCTGCTGGCTCTGGTGCAGAACGGTGAGGTAAGCGGCTGGGATGACCCGCGTATGCCGACAATCTGCGGTTTCCGCCGTCGCGGCTACTCGCCAGAGGGCATAGTGAACTTCATCAACAAGATTGGCTACACCACCTACGATGCGCTGAACGACTTCGCCTTGCTGGAGGCGGCTATCCGCGAAGACCTGAACCAGCGTGCCACACGCGTGTCGGCTGTGCTCAATCCAGTGAAGCTGATTATTACCAACTATCCCGAAGGCAAGACCGAGGAGATGGAGGCTGTCAACAACCCAGAGCGCCCTGAGGAAGGTACACACACTATCACCTTCAGTCGCGAGCTGTGGATAGAGCGCGAGGACTTCATGGAGGATGCCCCAAAGAAGTTCTTCCGCATGACACCAGGCAAGGAGGTTCGACTGAAGAACGCATATATAATAATGTGCACAGGCTGCACCAAGGATGCCGAGGGCAACATCACGGAGATACAAGCCACCTACGACCCCGAGACACGTTCAGGCTTGCCAGGAGCTGACCGTAAGGTGAAGGGCACTCTGCACTGGCTCTCTGCCAACCACTGCCAGCCGGCAGAGGTGCGTATGTACGAGCGCTTGTGGACAGTCGAGAATCCCCGCGACGAGCTGGCCTGCATCATGGACGAGCAGCAGTGCAAGCCCATTGAGGCCATGCGCCATATGAAGAACCCCGACTCGCTGCATGTGCTGACCAACTGCTACGTAGAACCCTACGTGCAGCAACTGGCACCCCTGTCGTACCTCCAGTTCCAGCGTATCGGCTATTTCAATATAGACCCCGACAGCACAGCAGACCACCTGGTGTTCAACAAGACTGTGGGCCTAAAGGACAGCAAAAAGATGTAACACAGAGTGAGCGAGGAAGAGAAATACTATCAGAGCCAAGAGTTCAAGGAGCTGCTGGAGCAGTACGAGCAAATGGTCGCATCCGGACGTAGTACGTACATGGATGGTGAAGACTTGTGCGACATTGCGGAGTACTATAACACACACGACTACCCTCTGGAACAGGTGCGGGCTGTGATAGACTATGCTCTTCAGCTCCATCCGGAGAGTGTCACAGCCCTTGCCATGCTGGCACGCATGGCTATAGAGCGAGGCGACTTGAAGGAGGCAGAGCATATAGCCGACAGCATACCCAACCAGCAAGACCGCGATGTGTACTTCCTGCGTGCAGAGATAATGATACGCCACTTTCAGCACAACGAGGCATTCAATATGCTCTTTGAGCTGAAAGATACCATTGAAGAAGAGTATTCGTACTACCTGGCCGATGCAGCCGACTTGTTCTACGACTATCAGGACTACCTTCATGCAATACCGTTCATTGACGAGCTGGGCGAGAAGTTGCCAAGCTGGTACAGGACCTGGCTGCTGAAGGCTAAGATATACATGGCGCTGGAGACGTACGAGCAGGCTATACCATTCATAGAGCAGATGCTTGATTCCGACCCATTTGACGTGAACTCGTGGTACATGGCAGGTGAGGCGTATGCTAGCACCAAGCAGTACGACAAGGCTTTGGAGGCCACCGACTATGCCATAGCCATTGAACCGGATCACTATGGCGTGCTGCAGCTCAGGGCCTACTGCCTTTACTTCCTGGATCGGGTGGAGGACGCAGCTCAGATATACGAACACGTGATAAATGATACTGGCGGCACGGAGCACGACTATCTGTTCTACTCCTACTGCCTCTACGACATTGGCAGGACCAAGGAGGCATACGATGCCATCAAGATGGCAGCAGTAATAAGTTCGTACGGATGCGACGAGGAACAGGCCATACAGGAGCAGCAGGCATACATAGCCAGCACCCTTGGCCTGATGGATGAGGCTTTAGAATGTATAGCAAAAGCCGAAGCGCTGTCTACCGACGAGGCTCCAGAGTGGCCGTATGACTTCTACAGGGTACGTGTGTATGCCGAGAACGGGCATATGGATGAGGCCCTGCAGCTCGTGGTAAACTGCATCAGCAAGGCCTGCGATGAAGAAGAGGCCGACTTGCGACGCTTTCAGGCAGCACAGGTCCTCTTTGATGTGGGATGCAGCAAAGAGGTGATAGAACTGCTCAATCAGATAAACAGAAGCAACCTAACAGAGGAGCAGATAAAGCAGCTCTATGGCTATGAAGCCAGTTCGTTTCATCGCACAGGTATGTCCTACCTGGCTTGGGACGCTATAGTTGATGCACAGCAGCACGGCACACAGAACATCGCATCCTACTTCGATGACTTCTTCCCTGAGAACGTGGCAGATGCCGATGCAGCCGACTACTATTATCAGCTGGTACATGGCGACTGGCTGTGAAAACTATGCTAATTACCTTAACAACATCATAATTTCAGATGCGAAAGAAGATACTCATTGCGATGTGGGTGGTGCTGGTGCTGACACTGGTTGGCATTGGCTTCACGTTCTACCGCATTTCGACAGGTGCCATAGGCTACATGCCTAACATATATCAGTTGCAGAATCCTGTGAACAAGTTTGCTTCGCAAGTGCTTAGCGCCGACGGACAGCAGCTTGGCACGTGGAGCCTGCAGAGTGCCAACCGCATGAAGATTGGCTACGACAGCATACCTGAAGCAATGGTGAAGGCACTCGTAGCGACGGAGGATGTACGTTTCTATGAACACTCTGGTATCGACTATCGTGCATTGTTGCGCGCTATTGTCAAGCGCGGTATCATGCAGCGTGCCAGCGCAGGTGGCGGTTCCACCATCACGCAGCAGCTGGCCAAGCAGCTCTATTCTGCCAAGGCTGGCAGCTTCTATGAGCGACTGATGCAGAAGCCTATCGAGTGGATGATAGCCATAGAGCTGGAGAAGTACTACACCAAGGAGGAGATCATCGAGATGTATCTTAACTACTTCGACTTCCTCCACAATGCCGTAGGACTGAAGACAGCTTCGCAGACCTATTTCAGCAAGGAGCCTATGGACCTCACGGTTACGGATTGTGCTCTGCTGGTGGGTATGTGTAAGAACCCATCCTACTACAACCCTGTACGCCACCCTGAGCGCGCTCTGTCACGGCGCAATGTGGTGCTGGGTCAGATGGTGAAGGCAGGTTATCTTGACGAGGCTGAGGCTGCGTTGCTGAAGCAGGAGGACCTGGGGCTGAACTTTCAGCGCGTGAGCCACAAGGATGGCAAGGGTACATATGTGCGTGAGTATCTGCGTCAGATGCTTATGGCAAAGCAGCCCAGGCGCGATGACTATGCCTCGTGGCAGGGACAGAAGTTCTACGAGGATAGCGTGGCGTGGGAGGACAATCCTCTGTACGGATGGTGCAACAAGAACTTCAAGCCCGACGGTACACCTTATAATATATATACCGACGGTCTGAAGATATATACTACTATAGACAGCCGTATGCAGCGCTATGCGGAGGAAGCTATGCATGAGCATGTATCCGACTATCTGCAGCCGCTCTTCGCTGCCGAGCGCAAGGGTAAGCCTAATGCACCATACAGTGCCAATGTGCCGGCAGACCGTGCTCGCAAGAACTTAAATCGTGCCGTCCGCCAGAGTGAACGCTACATGATGATGCACAATGCAGGTGCGTCGGATGCCGAGATAGACGAGGCCTTCAACACTCCAACAGAGATGACGGTCTACACGCCGAGTGGTGATGTAGATACTGTGATGACACCGCTTGACAGCATTCGCCACTATAAGGGCTATCTGCGTTCCGGCTTTGTGTGCATGGACACCCGCACGGGTGAGGTCAAGGCTTATGTTGGTGGTCTCGACTACCGTCATTTCCAGTACGATATGGTAGGCATGGGACGCCGTCAGGTGGGCTCTACCATCAAGCCCTATCTGTATGCTCTTGCGATGGAGAACGGCTACAGCCCTTGCGATGAGGTGCCCAATGTGCAGCAAAGCTATCCAGCCGGCAACGGTCAGATGTGGACACCACGTAACGGCAGTCGTGCACGCTACGGCGAGATGGTGACGTTGAAATGGGGTTTGGCGCAGTCGAACAACTGGATTTCCGCCTACCTGATGAGCCGCCTTAATCCTTCAGCCTTCGTGCGTCTGCTCCATGAGTTTGGTATAATGAATCAAGACATACACGCTTCGATGGCTCTGTGTCTGGGGCCTTGCGACATCTCTGTAATGGAGATGGTATCGGCCTATACCGCATTTGCCAACAAGGGATTCCGCTCGGCGCCAATGTTCGTGACACGTATAGAGGACAACAAGGGCAATGTTGTGGCAACATTCCATCCGCGCCAGAACGAGGTGATTAACGAGGAGAGCGCTGCCAAGATGGTTGTCCTGATGCAGGGCGTGATGAACGGCGGTACTGGTTCGCGTATGCGCAACCGCTACAATATCAATGCTCCGATGGGCGGCAAGACAGGTACTACCAACGACAACTCCGACGGTTGGTTCGTGGGCTATACGCCCTCGCTGGCATTCGGAGCATGGGTAGGTGGCGACGAGCGCGACATACACTTCAACAACATGACACATGGACAGGGTGCAGCAGCTTCGTTGCCCATCTGTGCCTACTTCCTGAAGAAGGTGTATCAAGATGGTCGTCTGAACTATTCACCTACAGAGCAGTTCCAGATGCCCGAGGACTTCGACCCATGCCGCGACAGTAGCTTGGGTAGTGGCGAGGTCATCGATGAAGGCTATGGCTTGGATGCCATGTTTGAGGATTTGCAGATAGACAATTCAATAGTATCGCCTGATATTTAATGTATAATTGATAATGTACAATTGACAATTGATAATGAGTAATTCCTTCATTGCTATAATACCGGCTCGCTATGCTTCTACACGATTTCCGGCAAAACCTCTGGCTGTGCTTGGCGGACAGATGGTGATAGAGCGTGTGTACAGGCAGGTGACGGCAGTGATGCCCCATGTGGTAGTGGCTACCGACGACGAGCGGATACTCAGCGCCGTGCAGTCATTCGGCGGCAAGGCTGTGATGACCAGCGAGGCACATCGTAGCGGCACAGATCGTGTGTGCGAGGCCTATGACACCGTGTGCCGCGAGTTGGGTCGCGCATTCGACGTAGTGGTGAACGTGCAGGGCGATGAGCCTTTCATACAACGTTCGCAGTTGGAAGCCATCGAGGAGTGCTTTCAGGATTCGACTACTCAGATAGCCACTTTAGTGAAGCCCTTTGCCAAGGATGCTGCATTCGACACGCTGGCTAACCCCAATTCACCTAAGGTGGTGTTGGACGACAACAGCTTTGCTCAGTACTTCAGCCGTAGTGTCATCCCTTATCTGCGCGGTGTGGAGACATCGGAGTGGACGGCATGTCACACTTACTACAAGCACATCGGGCTCTACGCCTATCGTGCCGAGGTGCTGCATGAGATTACACGTCTGCCGCAATCCCCGCTGGAGATTGCCGAAAGCCTGGAGCAGCTGCGCTGGCTGCAGGCAGGCTACCGCATCAAGGTGGCACAGACGGATGTAGAGACCATAGGTATAGACACACCTGCCGACTTGCAACGTGCAGAGGAGTTTCTTGCAAGCCAACAAGCCCATTAATATCCTATGCCATCGAACAAACAATCAAAGACACGTATTGTAAACGTGCCTCTAACAGATAGCTTCGGACACACGCAGCCGCAAAATCTGGAGATGGAGCAGGCTGTGATAGGTGCGCTGATGATTGAGCAGGATGCCTATGGGCAGGTTAGTGAGATGCTGCGCCCTGAGAGCTTCTACGATAAGCGCCATCAGCTGATATTCGAAGCCATACGCTCACTCAACGTGCAGCAGCGTCCTGTGGACTTGCTTACCGTCACGGAGTATCTCGACAGCCAGAAGCAGCTGGAAGATGTGGGAGGACCGCTTTACCTCACTCAGCTTACGGAGCGAGTCGCCAGCTCGGCTCACATAGAGTACCATGCCCGCATCATTGCACAGAAGTTTTTGGCTCGCGAGCTGATTACGTTCTCCAGTCTCATTCAGACACAAGCCTTCGACAGCACGGTGGATGTTGACGACTTGATGCAGGAGGCAGAAGGTAAGTTGTTTGCCATCTCGCAGCAGAACCTGCGCAAGGACTATACGCAGATCAACCCTGTGATTCGTGCTGCCCTGGCTGAGGTGGAGAAGGCAGCAGCGCGGCAGGACGGCTTGTCTGGTTTGTCGTCGGGCTTCCCTCATATCGATAAGATTACCAATGGCTGGCAACCCTCCGACCTCATCATCATAGCAGCTCGTCCTGCTATGGGTAAGACTGCATTCGTGCTCTCGATGGCTCGCAAAATAGCAGTCACCCAGCGAGTGCCGTGTGCGATGTTCTCGCTTGAGATGAGCAATGTGCAGCTGGTTAAGCGCTTGATGCTGAATGTGTGCGAATTGTCAGGCGAGAAGATACGAAGCGGTCAGCTGGCACCATACGAGTGGGGACAGCTGCACGACCGTATTCGTGAGCTGTTCGATGCACCGTTCTATATAGACGACACTCCGTCTCTGTCCATCTTCGAACTGCGAACCAAAGCACGGCGTCTGGTGCGTGAGCACGGCGTGAAGATAATACTCATCGACTACCTACAGCTGATGAATGCCAGTGGTATGAGCTTCGGCAACCGTCAGGAAGAGGTGAGCAACATCAGCCGCTCATTGAAGGGACTGGCCAAGGAGCTGAACATTCCTATCATTGCGCTGTCGCAGCTGAACCGTTCTGTGGAAAAGCGCGAGGGCGACGAGGGTAAGCGTCCCCAGCTGTCCGACCTGCGTGAGTCGGGTGCCATTGAGCAGGATGCCGATATGGTGTGCTTCATCCACCGTCCTGAGTACTACAAGATTCTGCAGGATGAAAAGGGACGCAACTTGCGCGGTATGGCTGAGTTCATCATAGCCAAGCATCGTAATGGTGCGGTAGATACTGTGCTGATGCGTTTCCGCAAGGAGTATGCACGCTTTCAGGATACCGATGAGGACGATATTGTTCCGATGCCGGGTGAGACACTCTCGCGTGGCTCTGCTCTCAACGCCGAATCCGGCACGAATGAAAAGGGTGGCGACTCATCGCTGCCGCAGGCTCCGCTGCCGCCAGCGTCGGATGCCGACTCTCCCTTTGGTCCGCCACAGCCGCTGAACGATATGCCGTTCTGATTTGCGACTTACGGATTTAACTCTCAACTTTCAACTTTCAACTTTCAACTTTCAACTCTCAACTCTCAACTCTCAATGGGTACTGTAAACAAAGTCATACTATTAGGCTATGTAGGCAAGGAGCCGGATGTGCGCTACGTGTCCCAAGGCACATGCGTTGCACAGCTGGTTGTGGCTACCAAGGAACGTGGCTATAAGCTGCAAGACGGGCAGGAAGTGCCTGAACGCACAGAGTGGCACAATGTGCTACTGTGGCGTCAGCTGGCCGAGACCGTCGACAAGTATGTGAAGAAGGGCGACTTGATATACATAGAAGGGCGAATCAGCACACGCTCATACGAGGACAAGAAAGGCATCACCCGCTATATCACAGAGGTGTGGGCAGAGAAGCTGGAGCTGATGCCCAATGCCCGTACTGCACAACAACAGCCCATACCACCTGCAACAGCATGATACCTGCTACAATACTTCTGGCAGCAGCTGACTTACTGTCGGGCATACAGTTCAATATGCCCACCGTAGGTGTGTGGATAGCTCTGGCACTGGCCATTGTCCTGCTGGGTTGCTCTGCCTTCGTCAGCGGCAGCGAGATTGCGTTCTTCTCGCTTTCGCCTGCCGATATGGACGACCTCAAGGAACGGCGTACCAAGACCGATGAACGCATACTGGCCTTGCTGGACGACTCAGAGCGGCTTCTGGCCACTATACTGTGTTCCAACAACTTTGTCAATGTGGCTATCATCATGCTGCTGAACTACGTCTCGCTGAAGACGGTGGATTTTGGCACAAACCATGTGTTGCAGTTCGTGCTGATGACTGTGGTGCTGACATTCCTGCTGTTGCTGTTCGGTGAGGTGATGCCCAAGATTGGTGTGTCCCAGAATCCGCTGGCAATGGCACGCCGTTGTGCACCTGTGTACACCTTGCTGATTAAGCTGTGGTGGCCAGTCAGCACACTACTCATCAAGTCCGGCAAACTGACCAACCTGGTGCAGGCACGCTCACAGCAGCTGTCTGTCGACGATCTTGAACAAGCTCTGGAACTGACCGACAAGGACGATATAGCCGAGGAGAGCCAGATGCTGAAAGGCATCATCAGGTTCGGCGGTGAGACGGCACGTGAGGTGATGACGCCTCGTGTGGATATGGTCGACCTTGACGTCAAGACACCATTCCCCGAGGTCATCCAGTGTGTGCTGGAGAACAACTATAGCCGTATACCCGTGTACAGCGGTACGGAGGACCACATCACAGGCATACTCTATATCAAGGACCTGTTGCCGCACCTGGCGAAGCCTGCTACTTTCCGTTGGCAGACGTTGGTGCGCCCTGCAACATTCGTTCCTGAAACCAAGATGATTGACGACCTGCTGCGCGACTTTCAGGCAGCTAAGGTGCACATAGCCATCGTGGTAGACGAGTTTGGTGGAACCAGCGGTTTAGTCACGATGGAGGATATCATAGAGGAAATACTGGGCGAGATCAACGACGAGTACGACGACGAGGAACGTTCCTACACGCGACTGAACCAGAACACCTACGTGTTTGAAGCTAAGACGCTGCTTACGGATTTCTGCAAGATAGTGCAGCTGGAGGACGACACCTTCGACGATGTGTCGGGTGAGGCCGATACGCTGGCAGGCCTGCTGCTGGAGATTAAGGGTGAGTTCCCGCAACTGCACGAGCGCATAGTGCACGACCGCTTCACATTCGAGGTGATGGAGATGGATGAGCGTCGCATTGTGAAAATTAAGGTCATAATTCACAATGGACAATAGACAATTCACAAATTACAATTGATAATTGGCAATTCATAATTTGTATTTCACAAATAATGCTTAAGTTTGCGAGCGAAACACACAATCAACCTAAATAATCAAGCAACTATGAACGACATCAAAGTCCTGAATCATGCAGCAGATAACATCCGTATCCTGGCTGCTTCGATGGTAGAGAAAGCTAAGAGCGGTCACCCGGGCGGCGCTATGGGTGGTGCTGACTTCATCAACGTGCTTTACAGCGAGTATCTGAACTACGACCCGGCAGATCCTACATGGGTGGGCCGCGACCGTTTCTTCCTCGACCCAGGCCACATGGCTCCTATGCTCTACAGCCAGCTGGCTCTCATCGGCAAGTTCAGCCTTGAGGAGCTGCAGCAGCTCCGCCAGTGGGGTTCGCCTACTCCTGGCCACCCAGAGGCCGACCCGAAGCGCGGCATTGAGAACACCAGCGGTCCTCTCGGCCAAGGCCACACCTTCGGTATCGGTGCTGCTATCGCTGCCAAGTTCCTTGCAGCCCACACAGGCAACCCTACCTTCGAGAAGGAGACCATATACATCTACATCTCCGACGGTGGCGTGCAGGAGGAAATCTCTCAGGGCGCTGCCCGCATAGCTGGCACATTGGGTCTGGACAACGTGGTGATGTTCTACGACAGCAACGACATCCAGCTCTCCACAGAGTGTGCTGAGGTGATGAACGAGGACACAGCTGCCAAGTATCGCGCTCTCGGTTGGGAGGTATTCGAAATCAATGGCAACGACGCTGCCCAGATCCGAAAGGCTATCGAGGCGGCCAAGGCTGTGAAGGGCAAGCCAGCGCTCATCATCGGTAAGACCGTCATGGGTAAGGGCGCTCTGAAGGAGGACGGCTCCAGCTACGAGCGCAACTGCAAGACCCACGGTGCGCCTCTCGGCGGCGAAGCCTATAAGAAGACCATTGCCAACCTCGGCGGCGACGCTGAGAATCCATTCGTTATCTTCGACGACGTGAAGGACTTATATGCACGTCGTGCCGAGGAGCTGAAGGCTATCGTGGCTGAGCGCAAGGCAGAGGAAGCTGCTTGGGCAGCTCAGAACCCCGAGTGCGCTGCGGCTCAGGCCGAGTGGTTCAGCGGCAAGGCTCCGAAGGTTGACTGGAGCAAGGTGCAGCAGAAGGCTGGCGATGCCACACGTAACGCATCGGCAGCAGTACTCTCAGTGCTGGCAGAGCAGGTGCCCAACATGATTTGTGCAAGTGCCGACCTCAGCAACTCCGACAAGACCGACGGCTTCCTCAAGAAGACCCACGCCCTCAAGGCTGGCGACTTCAGCGGTGCCTTCTTCCAGGCTGGTGTGGCCGAGCTGACAATGGCTTGCTGCTGCATCGGTATGGCTCTGCACGGCGGTGTCATTCCCGCATGCGGCACATTCTTCGTATTCTCCGACTACATGAAGCCTGCTGTGCGTATGGCTGCCCTGATGGAGCTGCCTGTGAAGTTCATCTGGACACACGACGCATTCCGTGTGGGCGAGGACGGTCCTACTCACGAGCCTGTTGAGCAGGAGGCACAGATCCGCCTCATGGAGAAGCTGAAGAACCACCACGGCAAGAACTCCACTCTCGTGTTGCGTCCTGCCGACGCTCTGGAGACAACAGCAGCATGGCGTCTCGCTATGGAGAACACCGACAGCCCCACAGCCCTCATCCTCAGCCGTCAGAACATCGCCGACCTGCCTGCCGGCAACGACTACAGCCAGGCTGCACGTGGTGCCTACATCGTGGCTGGCTCCGACGAGAACCCCGACGTCATCCTGCTCGCCAGCGGCTCTGAGGTGTCTACCCTCGTGGCCGGCACGGAGCTACTCCGCAAGGACGGCATCAAGGTGCGCGTAGTGAGCGTTCCTTCCGAGGGCCTGTTCATGTCGCAGGACTGCGACTACAAGAAGGCCATCCTGCCTCACGGCGTGAAGAAGTTCGGTCTCACAGCAGGTCTGCCCGTGAACCTTCAAGGTCTCGTAGGTGCCGACGGTACTGTGTGGGGCCTCGAGAGCTTCGGCTTCTCAGCTCCCTACAAGGTGCTCGATGAGAAGCTGGGCTTCACAGCCGAGAACGTGTACAAGCAGGTGAAGGCGCTGTTTTAGTAATCGTTAAAAAATAACTTGGTACAATTCATATGTCATCAGTTACATTTG
>CALEPV010000075.1 GCA_937910905.1 uncultured Prevotellaceae bacterium | reverse complement strand
GTTATTTGATCTCGATGTACTGCAGTTCTGCTTCCTTCTCCTCTGGAGTCTTCTTAGGCAGTGTGATGGTCAGCACACCGTCCTGCATGGTTGCTGTGATGCCCTGCTTGTTGACAGTGTCGGGCAGGATGAGGGACTGCTGGAAGGTGGTGTACGAGAACTCGTGACGCAGGTAGCGACGGTCGTCGTCGTTCTGGCGGCTCTCCTCCTTTTTCTCCAAGCGTACTACAAGATTGTTCTTGTCGTCGAGGTGGATTTTGAAGTCGTCCTTGCTCATACCCGGAGCAGCTACCTCTACCTGATAGCCCTTGTCGTTTTCGATAACGTTGAAGGCCGGTGTGGTATGTACTGTGGGTGTCCAATCCTCGAAGAGCTCGTTGAACAATGTGGGAAGCCAAGTCTGGTTGCGATAGTTTCTAACTGGTAGCATAGTTGTAATCTCCTATTAGTTAAGTTAATGTTTAATGTTTATTGTTGGTGTCCGTGGGGCTGACCCGCGAACACCCTAATAATTGCAATGGCCGTGCCAAAAACGTAGGTAGCGGGCTTCTGGCATGGTGGCACAAAGGAAAAGCCGCCATTTTGACCCGTTTATAGCCAAAATGACGGCTTTTATGCCGAAATGTATGTGTGCTGTTTATCTGCGACCGCCAGGGCCTCCGAAGCCGCCACCGCCACGGTTGCCACCGCCTCCGCGGTTGCCGCCGCGCTCGCCATCCTCGCGCGGACCGCCTTGGCCACCCATAGGACCGCCCTGCATACGGGCCTCACTGCTACCTATGAGGTTCAGCTGGTAGATTACGTGCACCATGAAGTAGGAGTTGATGGCGTTGCTCCATGTGTCGCTTCGGCGTGTGGCATCGATGGCGCGGCTGATGTTGCTGCGGTTCTGCAGGATGTCGTACCACTCGACGGAGAGCGTGAGGCTCTTGTCCTTGAGGAACGACTGCTGCAGCTGGGCGTTCCACACCAGCTCGTCGGTGTTCATCGAGGCGTCGGCATATCCGCGACGGCTCTGCTGTGTGAGGTCGCTGGAGAATGTCATGTTCCACGGCAGGTTGAGCTGCACGTTGCCGCCGTAGCTGAAGCTCCAGGTGTCGAGGTCAGCATTGGAGTTGATGGTGTTGCGGGAGTGCGAGTAGTCGAGACCGCCGTTGGCACCGATCTCGAAGAGGTTGCTGCGGTAGTTAATGCGCATGTTGTCCGCCACGCTGGTGGTCTTGGTCGTTGCCTTGACGCTGGATGCTGCGGTCGAAGCCTGCATATAGCCTACGGTGTTGGCGTAGTTGAGGCGTGCGAAGTTCATCACGTTCCAGTACTTCTGTGCACCCAGCGCGGTGTTGAACATCAGGTTGAGGTTGGCGTTCCAGTTGCCGTTGATATTGTCGGGGCGTGTCTCACGACGGCCGGTCTCGGGGTCGTAGGTCACACGGGTGGATATGCTGTTGCTGGTCTGCGAGAAGCGTGCATTGACCATCCAACCCATCTGGCGGTCCACCTCGTAGCCGTTGTAGAATGTCCAGAAGCTGTTGGTCCACGATGGCTTCAAGCCCGGATTACCATGCGAGATGTTGAGAGGGTCGCTGGTGTCGGTCACATCGAGCAGGTTGGTCATTGACGGCTGCGACATACGGCCGTTGTAGTTCAGACGCCACTGCGAGGTGTTGGATATCTTCCAGCGCAGGTTCACGCGTGGCGACCAGTTGAACACGTTGCGCACGATGGTGGTGTCGAGCTGGTTCTTGGTGTAATCCATGTGGGTGCTTTGGGGCTGGAAGCTCAGACCGGCGTTGACCATGAAGTCGCCCATCTGGTAGCGCAGCATGACGGATGCGTCGTGGTTGTACTCGTTGTAGGTGGCGTACTGCGAGTTCTCCAGATCGAGCTGCAGCTGCAGGGTGTCGATGCCACCGAGGTAGCCTTGATAGATACGCTCGCCCACCTCGGCATCGCTCATGCCGGCAAAACTCTCTTTGAGATGGTCGGTGATGGCGGCCATGAGGGAACGGTCGCTGTCGGAGAAGCGGCGCTGGAACTGGTAGCTGAACTGCAGGTTTGCCCCCTTGAAGATGGGCTCGCTGTAGGACAGGCGTGCGCGGTAGTTCCACGACTTCGACGGGTTGTCGGTGAACTGGTTGTTGAATGTGTAGGGCGAGGTCTGCTGGCGGAAATAGTGTATCAGCGAGCGGCTGCGGCTCTCGTTCTCGCTCTCGGATGTTGCTCCGCTCAGGTCGAGCGTCAGGTTACGGCCAGCCTTCACCAGGCGGCGGTTAATCTGCAGGTTACCGTTCACGTTGTAGCTATTGGAGTTGCCGCTGTTGTCGCGACGGTTGCTGTTCACTCGTATGGAGTCGGTGTCGTACAGGTTGTCGTACTCTGTCAGAGGGTCGGTCATATAGTCGTAAGGATCGGAGTTGAAGGTCACGCTGCGGCTATAGGCTGATGTGTTGCCCTTCGTGTAGGAGTATGACGGACGGAACATGATGTTGGTCAGCGAGTCGGGTCGCCACTCCAGACGGAAGTCAGCGTCTACGCGCGAGTTGCTGCCGTAGCTCTGGCTGAGGCTGTTGACGAACTGCGATGCAGTGCTGGTCAGGAAGGTCTCGGAGTTGGTGATGCTGCGGTTGTCAGTGGAGGTGTGGTTGTAACGCACGTTGCCGCCCACCTCTAGATAGCCGCCTTCGTTCTCGTTCTTGCCGTTCTCCCATGCAAAGTTGGCTCCAGTCATCTTCGATGCCGTGAGACCTCCACCACCCCAGCCGCGGAAACCACCCCAACCGCGGTCGCCCACGTTGTTGGCCTGTCCCAGGATGGAGTACTGTGAGTGGTCAAGGAAACGGCTGACGCTGAGCTTCTCGTAGTATCGCTTCTCGCTGCCGTAACCCAGGTCGGCATTGATCAGCCAGCCCTCCTTCATGCCCTTCTTCACTGAAAGGTCGAGCACTGTCTCCTCCTCGCCGTCGTCGATGCCGGTGATGCGTGAGTAGTCGCTCTGCCGGTCGTAGGTCTTCACGCGGTCCACCATGTTGGCGGGAATGTTCTTCAGTGCCAGCTTGGTGTCGTTGCCGAAAAACTCCTTGCCGTCCACCATGATCTTCTTCACCTCCTTGCCGTTGATTTTGATGACACCGTCGTCGCTTATCTCTGCGCCGGGTACCTTTTTGAGGAAGGCCTCGAGGTTGGCACCCTCCGGTAGACGGTAGGCTGCAGTATTATATATAAAGGTATCGGCGCGCATCTCCACCTGAGCTGCTGCTGCCGACACTTCAGCCTCCTGCATTAGCTTGGCATTCTCGCGCATACGGATGTTGCCCAGCTCCACCTTCTTGTTGTCCTTGGTGAGTGTCAGGTTCTGGTAGTGCGCGAAGTAGCCGATGTAGGATATGCGCAGTATGTACTGCCCCGCCTTGACGCTGGGCAGCTTGAATACGCCGTTGGCGTCAGCCGATGCACCAGCCACCTGTGTGCTGTCAGGGCTCATCAGTCGGACGGATGCACCTGTCAGGGGCTCGTCCTGGCTGTCTATGACTGTACCACTGACTGTGACTTTCTGTGCTGAGAGGCTAATACTGAATGTGAGCATCAGCAGGAGGGATAGGAGAGATTGTTTCATTGTGATTGTGTATTCTGGGGCTTATAGGGCTTTTGGGCCTTACTGCAATCTTCGACCTGTATGGCTGGCCTTAGTTTAACAGCGCGTGCGTATTTTTAACCTTTATTATCACATCACGGTCATCGTCAGCAGGTAGACCACTACGGCAGGTATGGCCATCAGGCTGCTGTCGAAGCGATCCAGCATACCGCCGTGGCCGGGCAGAATGTTGCCGCTGTCCTTGATGCCCAGCTTGCGTTTGAGCAGGCTTTCTACCAGGTCGCCCCATGTGCCAAATACCACTACAACAAGGGCAAAGCCGGACCATACCAGCGGAGTGAGCACGGTGACATAGTGTGCCACTACCTGCGATACGGCCACGCAGAGCAGGCCGCCTCCGATGCTACCTTCCCACGACTTGCCCGGCGACACACGCGGAAACAGTTTGTGCCATCCCAGCAGCGAACCACTCAGGTAGGCGCCGGTATCGTTGCACCAAAGGAAAATGAAGATGGCAAGGCTCAGCTGACCAGCACTATTGTAGCTGCTCTCAAGGAAGCACAGCAACGAGAATGGCAGGGCTATATATAGCTGTGCCATCAGGGTGTATGCCCAGTTGTTGAGCGGGTTGTCCTGCTGTAGGTACAGCTCCTCGACCATCAGATAGATGAGGCTGAGCAGCCACGGAGCGAAGACGGCAGGCGTCTGTGCCAAGCCGTTGGCATAGCCCCACGAACCAAGGAACAGGCAGCTGGCAGCAACGGTGGTTATCATGCGGTTGAGCGACACGTCGTCGCGTGCCGACATGATACCCGTGAACTCCCATGTGGTGAGTGCTGTGATGACGAGAAACAGCATGCCGAAGGTCAGCGGGCCGTAGAGCATACCGCCTACCATGACAGCCACAAACACTGCGCCTGTCAAGGCACGAACTATAAGATTGTGCATATATGAGGAGGAAGGTTGTGAGGTTATGGAGTTATGGGGTTGTGAGGTTTTGAGTGGCTGCTTCTGCTTCCGGTTCTGGTGCGGCAGTGAGCAGTTCCTCAGTGCGGCTGGTCCATGGACGCTTGCCGAAGATACGCTCTACATCGTCGGCGAAGATGACCTCACGCTCCACCAGCAGCTGTGCCAGTTCTGCATGACCGTCGCGTTTCTCCAGCAACAGGCGCTTGGCGCGCTCGTACTGCTCGGTGATCATGCGCTGTACCTCCTCGTCGATGAGCTTGGCGGTGGCTTCGGAGTAGGGTTTGCCGAATGAGTACTCCTCGTTGCTGTAGTAGCATAGGTTGGGCAGTCGCTCGCTCATGCCCATGTAGGCAATCATGCCGTAGGCTTGCTTGGTGACACGCTCCAGGTCGTTCATTGCACCGCTGGAGATATGGCCAGTGAACAGCTCCTCGGCTGCGCGTCCGCCCAGAGTGGCGCACATCTCGTCGAGCATCTGCTCCTTGGTTGTGATCTGCCGCTCTTCGGGCAGGTACCATGCTGCACCCAGCGCACGGCCACGCGGCACGATGGTCACCTTGACCAGCGGATTGGCATACTGCAGGTTCCAGCTGATGGTTGCGTGACCGGCTTCGTGGAGAGCTATTGTGCGCTTCTCTTCCTCGGTCATCACTTTGGTTTTTTTCTCCAGGCCGCCTACGATGCGGTCCACGGCAGCCAGAAAGTCGTCCTTGCCCACGGACTCTTTGCCGTGTCGGGCAGCTATCAGGGCAGCTTCGTTGCACACGTTGGCTATGTCGGCACCGCTGAAGCCCGGTGTCTGGCGGGCCAGGAAGTCGATGTCGAGTGTGTTGTCGGCCTTGAGCGGCTTGAGGTGTACTTGGAACACAGCCTTGCGCTCGTTGAGGTCGGGCAGATCCACATGTATCTGACGGTCGAAGCGGCCTGCACGTAGCAGTGCCTTGTCGAGGATGTCGGCACGGTTGGTGGCTGCCAGAATGATGATGCCGGAGTTGGTGCCGAAGCCGTCCATCTCGGTGAGCAACTGGTTGAGTGTGGATTCGCGCTCGTCGTTGGCACCCATGGCGGCACTGCGGCTGCGAGCACGGCCCACAGCATCAATCTCGTCGATGAAGATGATGCACGGCGACTTCTCCTTGGCCTGACGGAACAGGTCGCGCACGCGACTGGCACCTACGCCGACAAACATCTCGACGAAGTCGGAACCCGACATCGAGAAGAACGGCACGTCGGCCTCGCCTGCCACGGCCTTGGCCAGCAGGGTCTTACCTGTGCCAGGAGGGCCTACGAGCAGTGCGCCCTTGGGTATCTTGCCACCCAAGTCGGTGAACTTCTTCGGGTTCTTGAGGAACTCCACAATCTCCTGCACCTCCTGTTTGGCGGAGGCTTGGCCAGCAACATCCTTGAAGGTTACCTTGGGCGCAGAGCCATTGCCCTTCTCCACAAGCTGTGCTCTCGACTTGCCCACGCTGAAGATGCCGCCCATGCCCGCCATACCGCCACTCATGCGGCGCATGACGATAATCCATATGGCCACAATCACCAGCAGCGGCATCATGTTCCACAGTAGATTCATCCAGCCATCGTTGTTGCCAGTCTTACTGATGAACTCACCGTTGAAGTGGCCCTGCTTGGACTGCTCGTCGATGAACTCCTGCAGTTTGTCGGCCGAAAGGAACTCAGACTCGACGTAGAACTTGATGCTGGCGCTGTCGGCACGTGTGCCGAATACGGGCGTGATGCGGTCGGACTTGACATACATCCGCACGCTGTTGTTGTCACGACTCACCACGATTTTGCTGGCGTAGCCATGCTCGACATACTGCTGGAAGGTGTTGTAGGGCACTCGCTTTGATGCACCGTCCTGGCTCTGGTCATTGCTCTGCAGGAACATGTAGCCCAGAGCGATGGCTATTATGATGTATATCCAGGATATGCTGAAGCCGGAGCGCTTGTTGCGGTCGTCGGAATTGCCGTTCTGTGTGTCCATAATGCTGAGGTGTAGTTAGTCAAGGTCGGGGATGGATGTCAATCGTGCATCAGCCCAAAGGTGTTCGATATCGTAGAACTCGCGTGCATCGGGTAGCATGACGTGCACAATCAGTTGGCCATAGTCCATGGCCACCCACATGGCACCACGCAGGCCGTCCACGGCCAGCGGGCGGGCGCCCAACTGCTCCAATGCTGTCTCACCGATGCTCTGTGCCACCGACTGCACCTGCTGTGGTGAGCCTCCACTACATATCACGAAGGCTTCGCAAATGCTGGAGTCGGTATTGGTGAGGTCGGCAACTACGATGCTTCGTCCCTTCTTCTCTTGTATTCCTGCCACAACGGTGGCTATCAATTGTTGTGTTTCGCTTGTCATTATATAGTCCCAAATTGGTTGCAAAGATACGCTTAATACGTCTTACAACAGGAAAATGCAGGCAAAAATTAGCTTTTTTTTGTGAATCGCTTGGTGGTTTCAACAAAACCCACTACTTTTGCACCGCATTTGAGACAGGGAATGCCTCATGCATATATAAAGTTTGGGCTATGGTGTAATGGTAACACTGCAGATTCTGGTCCTGCCTTTCCTGGTTCGAGTCCGGGTAGCCCAACGATGTAAGAGGACACGAGGCATAGGCCGAGTGTCCTCTTGCGTGTTCGATTATAGAAAGTGTCCTTTTGCGTTAGAGAATATATAAAATAATGTATAGTCACATTCCACACTTCTTCTTCGACAACTCGCCACGCTTCCAGATGATAGAACTGGCGGAGGCTACATCGACCAACACCTTTCTGGCGCACTTCGTGCCGCAGCGGGAGACGCGCCTGACGCTGGTGACTGCTGAGCATCAGACGGCAGGTCGCGGACAGCGAGGCAATACGTGGGAGTCGACCGACGGGCAGAACCTGCTGTTCAGCATCATGGTCAGGCCTCAGTCGCTGGCAGCCACGCAGTCATTTGTGTTGAGCGAGGCTATGGCGCTGGCCATATACTGGGCGGTGGCTACGGTACTGGATGATGATGCCGAGGTTTCTGTGAAGTGGCCGAATGACATCTATGTCGGCAAGCGCAAGATAGCCGGCATATTGATAGAGAACGACCTGGCTGGTCGTAACATCAGCCGGAGCATACTGGGTTGCGGCATCAATGTGAACCAGCAGCGGTTTGAGTTTGACTATGTGGCTCAGGATGTGGCAGAGCCCACTTCGTTGCAGCTGCTCACGCACACGCTGCATGAGCGTCGCGACGTGCTGGCAGCTGTGATGTCGGAGTTTGATACCCTCTATGCAGCGATAGAGCGAGGACGCTACGGCGCAATACATGATGCCTATATGGATGTGCTGTACCGGCGTGAGGGCTATCATGTCTATCGCGATGAGGCAGGCGTGTTCAAGGCGCGTGTAGACAGCATAGAACCAACCGGCCACCTTCATTTGGTTGACGAAGATGGCCGTGACAGGCGTTATGCTTTCAAGGAAGTAGCATTCTGCTGATGCCTACAGGTGCACGTAGGTGCCGATGGGCTCGCCGTCCATGACGCGGCGCAGGTTGCCGCGCACGTCCATGTTGAACACATAGATGGGCAGGTTGTTCTCCTTGCACATCGTGGTGGCGGTAAGGTCCATCACCTTCAGGCCGCGCTGGTAGATCTCATCATAGGTGATGTCATCGAACTTCGTGGCTGTCGGGTCCTTCTCCGGGTCGGCGGTGTAGATGCCGTCCACACGTGTGCCCTTGAGCATCACGTCGGCCTCAATCTCGATACCGCGCAGCGATGAACCGGTGTCGGTAGTGAAGTATGGATTGCCAGTGCCGCCGCTCATTATCACCACCTCGCCGCGCTCCAGTGCTTCGATGGCACGCCACTTGGTGTAAAACTCGCCGATAGGCTCCATGCGTATGGCTGTCAGCACGCGCGATGGCACACCGACGGCTCCCAGGGCGCTGCTCAGGCCCAGTGAGTTGATAACGGTGGCACACATGCCCATCTGGTCGCCCTTCACACGGTCGAAGCCTTTGCCGGCTCCTGATAGTCCGCGGAAGATGTTGCCGCCTCCGATGACGATGCCTATCTGTATACCGGCATCGTGTATCTCCTTGATTTGTTCTGCGTACTCGGCCAGACGATTCTCGTCAATGCCGTATTTCTTCTCTCCCATCAGGCTCTCGCCCGACAGCTTCAGTAGGATGCGATGGAACTTCATGACGAATGACGAATGAAGAATGATGAATGAAGAATGGGGATTTATGAATCATGAATCATTTTGTCTGTCTCGTTAGCATGTTGCGTGCTATGCTTAACAATATGTACCATACCACGATGGCGGCAAAGGCACTCACACCTATGGGCAGCAGGGCCAGGCAGCCAAGCAGGAAGATGTACTTGATGGCGTTATCGTGCCATGATAGGTTCTTGAATTTCAGTGCGAAGAGCGGTAGCTCGGCCACAAGCAGCAGGCAGAACAGCATCATCAGCAGGAACAGGAACACCACGTTGAAGCGTGCCGATGTGAGGAATGCGTACTGTCCGACAATCAGCGAGCCCCAGAAGAGGGCGTTGGCCGGGGTGGGCAGACCGATGAACGATGTGGTCTGCCGGTCGTCGAGGTTGAATTTGGCCAGACGCAGGGCTGAAAACGCTGCCATGATGAATGCCAGGTAGGGACTGTAGGACTGTAGCGGCTGTAGCCATTCGGGGTATTGCACAGCGCCGTACAGCTGAAACAGCATGGCCGATGGAGCCACACCGAAGGTCACTACGTCGGCCAGCGAGTCAAGCTCCTTGCCTATGGGTGAGCTCACGCCAAGCAGTCGTGCCACCATGCCGTCGAAGAAGTCGAACACGGCTCCGCACAGTATCATCACTAGCGCCCATACGTAGTGGGCATGGAAGGCTGCCCCCGCTGCCATGCAACCGCATATCAAGTTGCAGCATGTGAGGGTGTTGGGTAGAAATGCAAGCATTGCTGTTGTAACTTAAAGAGAGCTTCCGTTAGATATTAAGCTCGGCCAGCACGGTCTCATTGCCAGTGGTGCGCTGTCCAACATGTACGAATACCTTGGTGTCGAGCGGTAGGTAGACATCCACTCTGGAGCCGAACTTGATGAATCCCAGATGGTCGTCAATCAGGCACTCGTCGCCCACGTTGGTGTAGGTGACGATACGGCGTGCCATAGCACCTGCAATCTGGCGCACCAGCACCTCAACACCTTCGGGTGTCTCAATGACAACGGTGCTACGCTCATTGTCGGTGCTGGCCTTGGGTAGCCAGGCAGCCTGATAGCGTCCGCTGTGGTGCTCCACCTTCTTGATGGTTCCTTCCACCGGCACCCAGTTGGCGTGCACGTTGAGTGGACTCATGAAGATGCTGATCATCAGGCGGCGGTCTTGGAAGTACTCGTTCTCGTCAACTTCCTCAACAACTACAACCCTGCCATCGGCTGGAGCCACTACCACGCCCTCTACATCGCCCTCAAAGCGGCGGGGTGGACAGCGGAAGAAGTTGACGACCAGCAGGTAGAGAAAGATGGATGCTCCAAGTAGGATAAAGAATGGGATGCTGTCGTAACCGAAGGCATAGCCTACAGCTGCGCAGATGGCAGCCAAGACGGTACAACTGTAGATGAGAGTATGTGTGCCTTCGCTATGTAGTCGTATCTGTTTTCGAATCTTTCGTAGCCGCTTCACCATGGTATCATTCGTAAAGGTTATGCGCTATTTGCGTTACAAAAGTAGGTAATAAACTGATGCGGGCAAAAAATATGCGCACCTTTTTTGGCAGTTCGGCGAAACTAACCTAATTTAGCACCGCTTTTGCGCGAATTATTCACTTTTCACCCTTACACTGTTCACTTTCCAATGCACGATTTCGTACATCTACACGTACATACACAATACTCCCTGCTCGATGGGCAGGCATCCATACCCAACCTTGTGGAGAAAGCAATCAACGATGGTATGCAGGGTATGGCTGTTACCGATCATGGCAACATGATGGGCATCAAGGAGTTTTTCAACTATGTAGGCAAGAAGAACAAGGACTTGAAGAAGGCAGGCAAGCCGCTCTTCAAGCCAATCTTCGGCTGTGAGATGTACGTTGCCAACCGTACCTTATATGACAAGGATAAGGACAAGGGCGATGACCGCCGTTACCACCTGATAGTGCTCGCCAAGAACGAGCGCGGCTATCACAACCTGATCAAGCTGGTGTCGAAATCGTGGGTGGACGGCTTCTACAACAGGCCTCGCACCGACCACAACGAGCTGGCGGCTCATGCCGAGGGGCTGATAGTGTGTTCGGCATGTATTGCAGGCGAGGTGCCACGCAAGATCATTGATGGCGACATAGCTGGAGCCGAGGAGACGATGCTGTGGTATAAGCGCGTGTTCGGCGACGACTACTATCTGGAGCTGCAGCGTCATCAGGTGACCGACCCGCAGCAGCGTGCCAACCGCGAGACATACCCGTTGCAGCAGCAGGCCAATGCCGTACTCATCGAACTGGCCCACAAGCACGGCATCAAACTGGTGTGTACCAACGATGTGCACTTCGTGAACGAGGAGAATGCCGAGGCTCACGACCGACTGATATGCCTGGGCACGGGGCGCGACCTCGACGACCCGAAGCGTATGCTATACTCCAAACAGGAGTGGTTCAAGACGCAGGCGGAGATGAACGCCATCTTTGCCGATGTACCCGAAGCGCTGGACAATACTCTCGATGTGCTGGCCAAGGTGGAGACCTACAGCATAGACCATGCACCCATTATGCCGAACTTCGCCATACCAAAGGACTTCGGCACGGAGGAAGAGTACCGCACCCGCTTCACCGACGAGCAGCTGTTCGAAGAGTTCACCCGTGACGAGAATGGTCACGTGGTGTGCTCGCGCGAGGCTGCCGAGGACAAAATAAAGAAGCTGGGCGGGGTAGACAAGCTGTACCGGCTGAAGCTGGAGGCCGACTATCTGGGCATGTTGGCCTATCGCGGAGCTAAGCAGATATACGGCGATCCGCTGTCGAAGGAGGTGGACGACCGCATACGCTTCGAGCTGCACGTGATGAAGACGATGGGCTTCCCTGGCTACTTCCTCATAGTGCAGGACTATATCAATGCCGCCCGCTACGAGCTCAACGTGAGTGTAGGTCCAGGCCGTGGCTCGGCTGCAGGCAGCGTGGTGGCCTACTGTCTGGGCATCACCAAGGTGGACCCGATACAGTACGACCTGCTGTTCGAGCGCTTCCTGAACCCCGACCGTATATCGCTGCCTGATATCGACGTGGACTTCGACGACGACGGACGCGGCAAGGTGCTCTCATGGGTGACCCAGAAGTACGGCGAGAACAATGTGGCGCACATCATCACATACGGTACAATGGCTACTAAGCTGGCTATCAAGGATGTTGCGCGTGTGCAGAAACTGCCTATCGAGACAGCCAATGCGCTGGCCAAGGCCATACCTGACCGTCTGCCTGACGGGCTGAAGATGAATCTGCCTAACGCCATATCGTGTGTGCCCGAACTGCAGCAGGCAGCGGCATCGCCCAATGAGAACATACGCGACATGATGCGCTACGCACAGATGCTTGAAGGTAATGTGCGCAATACGGGCGTACATGCCTGTGGCGTGATTATCTGCCGCGACGACGTGTCCGACTGGGTGCCGGTCAGCACTGCCGAGGACAAGGAGACGGGCGAGAAACTGATATGCACACAGTACGAGGGCTCGGTAATCGAGGACACGGGCTTGATTAAGATGGACTTCCTGGGACTCAAGACGCTGAGCATCATCAAGGAAGCTGTGTCCAATGTGCGCGACAGCATGGGCATCGACATAGATATCGACCAGATAGACATCAACGACCCTGCCACCTATCATCTCTACTGCGAGGGGCGCACGGTGGGCACGTTCCAGTTTGAAAGCCAAGGCATGCAGAAGTATCTGCGCGAGCTGCAGCCGTCAACATTCGAGGACCTTATAGCCATGAATGCCCTGTACCGTCCTGGCCCTATGGACTACATTCCCGACTTCATCGACCGCAAGCAAGGTCGCAAGCCTGTGGAGTACGACATACCGTGCATGGAGAAGTACCTCAAGGACACCTACGGCATCACGGTGTATCAGGAGCAGGTCATGCTGCTCTCGCGCCAGCTGGCCAACTTCACCCGCGGCGAGAGCGACACGCTGCGTAAGGCGATGGGCAAGAAGCTGCGCGAAAAACTGGACCACATGAAGCCACAGTTCATCTCGCAGGGGCAGGCCAACGGCCACGACCCAGAGAAACTGAAGAAGATATGGGCCGACTGGGAGAAGTTTGCAAGCTATGCTTTCAACAAGAGTCATGCCACGTGCTACTCGTGGGTGGCCTATCAGACGGCGTGGCTCAAGGCCAACTATCCGGCCGAGTACATGGCGGCTGTGATGACTCGCAACCTAGACAATATAACCGAAATCACGAAGCTGATGTCCGAGTGCAAATCGTTGGGCATCAGTACACTGGGACCTAACATCAACCGTAGTCAGCAGAAGTTCAGCGTTGACGACGAGGGCAACATACGCTTTGGCTTGGGTGCAATCAAGAACCTGGGCGAGAGTGCTGTGGAGAACATCATTGAGCAGCGCAAGCAGGGAGGTGAATTCAAGAGCATCTTCGACTTCGTGCAGCGTGTGAACCTGCCGGCTGTCAAGCGCAACGGTCTGGAGGCGCTGGTGCTCAGTGGCGCGCTCGACTGCTTCAAGGAGGTGCACCGCGAGCAGTTCTTCACGCCGGTGACATCGCGTGGCGACCTGTATATAGACATCCTGCTGCGCTTCGGCCAGAGCTATCAGGATGCCCGCATATCGGCACAGAGCTCGCTGTTCGGCGACTTCGACAGCATCGAGGTGCCCACACCTCAGCCGCCGGCCGAGTACGTGGAGTGGACACGCCTGGAAATGCTCAACAAGGAGCGCGACTATGTGGGTATCTACCTGTCTTCGCATCCGTTGCACGACTTCTCCATAGTGCTGAAGCACGTGTGCAACTTCCATGCTGTGGACATGGCCGAGAAGGAGCGTTTCATAGAGCAGGACATACAGTTCGGCGGTATGGTCACAGCTGTGCGCAAGGGCGTAGGCAAGAGTGGCAAGGCCTACGGCATAGCCACCATCGAGGACTATACCGGCACCTGCGAACTGCCGCTGTGGGGGCAGGACTGGACCACATGGGGAGGATACATGGAGCCGGGCAATGCCATACTGATCTCTGCACGCATTCAGCCCGGCCGCTTCAACCCGGCTCGCACGGATGTGACCATAGGCCGCATCGAATTCCTGAGTGACGTGAAGGACCAAATGGTGGAGAGCCTGACCGTCATCATACCGTTGTCGGATCTCACCAACGACAGTGTCTACTCGCTCGAACAGCTCACGCAGGAGCCAGGGTGTGTGAATCTCTACTTCCAGATACTCGACCCAGAGGGGCAGATGAACCTCACTTTGCGCAGCCGCAACCGCCAGATTCAGCTGTCATCGCAACTCATCGACTACCTCGACTCCCAGCCGACGATAAGGTATAGGATAAATTGATTCAAGTTTCGCAAGCAATAAATATGCTGAAAACAAGCCCCATAGGGGCTAAAGAACCCAGCACAGGGACTTGTCCCTGTATTAACGGGATGTACCCGCCGTCGCCCTGTCGGTCGGCGAGGCTCTCGAACCGCAGGCCGTTCTACACGGGGTTTTCATTGCTTGCGGAACTAGAGGGAGAATTATCATTTTGGAGAAATATAACATCTGTAAAATATGAAAAGAACACTTTGGATATATATGCTATTATTCCTGTCGATAGCAGTACAGGCCCAAACGCAGCAGGGGTTCGTGAAGACCAAGGGGCGCATGGTGAACGGGCAGTATGTGAGGGGGCAGGGACTGACGGGTGCCGTCGTGTCTCTGTATGGCCGGACGGCAGTGGGCGTGCATAACGCTGACGGGTCGTTCTCCTTTCCTGTCGTCGGCAAGAACTATACGGTGCAGTCGGTGACGAAGAAAGGGTATCAGTTAGTCGATGCCGATGCTGCACCCAAAGCGTATGCCTATTCCGGAAACCCGCTCTATTTGGTGATGGAGACACCCGAGCAGCAACAGGCCGACCAGGTGACGGCAGAGCGTAAGCTGCGCCGCACGTTGCAGCAGCAGTTGCAGAAGCGCGAGGACGAGATAGATGCCATGAACGCCACCATCGAGGAGAAGAACCGCCTGTTGGCAGAACTTTACGAGAGCCAGCAGAACAATGAGAAGCTGATTGCCGATATGGCGAAGGAGTATGCGCAGATGGACTATGACCAGATGGACTCGCTGAACCAGCGCATCAGCGATGCCATCCTCAACGGGCGGCTCATGGAGGCCGACTCACTGCTGCGGTCGAAGGGCGACATGAGAGACCGCATTGCATCCATCAGGAGAGAACAGCAGGCCGAGGCCGAGGAGGAAATAGAACTGGCCCAGCGTCAGGAGGATCTTGCCGCTACCAAGGCCGGCACGCAGAAGAAGTTGGAGGATGCCGCCTCCGACTGCTACAAGTTCTTCGACCGCTTCAAGTTGGAGAACCAGCACGATTCGGCAGCATACTATATCGAACTGCGCGCAGAGTTGGACACCGCCAATGCCGAATGGCAGTTTAATGCAGCATATTATCTGTACAAACAGAACCAATTCCAAAGGGCTGCTCCCTATTATGAAAAGGCCCTGGAAATCCGTCGCCGCCTTGCCTCCGCCAATCCGCAGGCCTACGAGCCTTATGTGGCTCATACGCTGAACAATCTGGCAAACCTGTACTCCGACACCCAGCGTTTCGGGGAGAGCGAGGCGATGTACAGGGAGGCACTGGAAATCCTT
>CALEPV010000074.1 GCA_937910905.1 uncultured Prevotellaceae bacterium | reverse complement strand
GATGTCAAAGCGAGCTAATTGGACATTTTTGGTTTTTGGTTGCGGATTTTAGGATTATACCAATCTTTGCACCATAGAAGAAGCTAAGGTAGATGTTCTTCAGCACCTGCTTCTGTGTCTGTTGAATGGTCTTGCTTACGCCGACCATCGAGAAAATAATCTTTTTGTCGTTGTCCATTCTTTATCTTACTCTTAGAATATCACCCACACCAATCTGAGTGTCGAGCGACATGCGGTTCAGTTTATACAGCTTTGAGAGTCGTATGCCGTAGCGCTGGCTGATGCTGTGCAGCGATTCGCCTGCCTGCACGGTGTGAGGCTTGCCACGATAGTACTTGTCGGCCTTGCTGCGCTTCTGCTGCAGATACACTAGGTCGCCAGGCTGCAGGCGGTAGTCGGCAGGATAGTCGTTGTAGCGCAGCAGGTTCCAAGGCTTGGTGCCTGTCTCGCATGCCACACTGTCCCAGGTGTCGCCTGCCTGGGCTACAATCATGTAGCAGCGATTATTGCGGTACACGATATGTGTGCGGAAGAACTCGCTCTCTGCCTGGGCCGAGGTGTTGCTGCGGGCATGATAGCGTCCGGACGTGTAGCTGTCGAACTGCGACAGGTTGTACGCCTCGACCACATCGATGATTTTCTGTGCATACTGCGGGTCGGTGGCATAGCCGCATCGCTTCAGGCCGTGTGCCCAGCTGCGATAGTCGGTGATGCTGTAGGTGAAAAGCACGGCATAGCGTGCATTGTTGCGCAGGAACAGCGAGTGGTCCTCGTAGCTGTCGCGCACGCTGCTGTACACACGGAACAGGTCGGTAGGCGAGTCGTCGCGCATCATCACCGTAGGTCCTGTCCACGATACTCCCTTCTTTATGCCGAAGTGGTTGTTGTGCTTGCGAGCCAGCTCGCTCTTGCCTGCATTGCTCTCAAACAGTCCCTGAGCCAAAGTGATGCTGGCAGGGATATGATAGCGCTGCATCTGCTCTATGGCCAGGTCGTGGTACTGCTCAATGTAGCGCCATCGGTCGGCCTGAGGGTTGTTCTGCTGTGCAGAAATGGGCATACAGAAGTACGCCAGACATATAAAAAAGGCTAAAAAGCGATAGCGCATACTTAAATTATTACTCATTGCGGCACAAAAGTAATGCTTTTTTTGCCGTTATCGTAAAAGGATTGTAATTTTGTGGATAAATAGCGCATTATGGATATACATATCACTGTTGAACATTTGGCCTTCGACCAGTTGAAGGCAGATGACCGCGAACTAATTGAACGTGCCAAACAGATGACCTTCACCAGCTATGCACCCTACAGCGATTTCCACGTGGGAGCAGCATTGCAGCTCAGCAACGGGCAGGTGTACACAGGAAGCAATCAGGAGAATGCAGCATTCGGCATAGCTCTGTGTGCTGAACGCACAGCCTTCTTCGCAGCTGGAGCCAACAGCCCTGAGGTGCCTCCTGTGGCAATAGCTATTGCAGCCCGCTCAGGCGAAGAGTTCACAGCTCAACCAGTATCGCCGTGCGGCTCGTGCAGGCAGGCTCTGCTGGAGGCAGAGACACGATTCAAGCAGCCCATCAGGGTGTTGCTCTACGGTACGGAGGGTGTGTATGTCGTGAGCAAAGTGGCCGACTTGCTGCCACTGAACTTCGATGGCACATTGATGAAGTGATGAGGAAGCTCGGTTTGCACACATCACACACAGGCCGGCGTGCTGTCAGCATGGTGTTCACACTATGTCTGGCTGTGGGACTGCTGTGGCCTGCAGGTGCAACTGCACGCAAGAAGAAGACACGTGTGGAGCGGCGCACAGAGGTCGAGCAGGACATAGACAACGGAATGCCGCCAGATGCTCCGCTGGCTCCACTGGAACCGCAGGAGCCGATAAGCTTCGATGTGATAGCCGCCCACCAGCGCGAGCACTATGTGGGTGCCAGCCACAACATGGGCATCGACGTGAGTCACTATCAGGGCAGCATCAACTGGACGCAGGTGGCAAGAAGCGGTGAGGTGAGCTATGTGTACGTTAAGGCTACAGAAGGCAGCTCGCTGGTGGACAATACCTACCGCACCAACCTGACTGGTGCACGACGTGCTGGCTTGAAGGTGGGTGTGTACCATTTCTTCTCGCCACGCGTGCCAGTACCAGAGCAGGTGCAGAACTTCACACGCAACGTGAACCTTCGCGAGATGGACTTGGTGCCTATCATCGATGTCGAGCACATCAAGGGCGTGACTAAGGAGCAGCTGTGCTCGCGCTTGAAGAAGTTTCTCGAACAGGTGGAGCGGCACTATGGCGTGAGACCTATACTGTACACCTTCGCCCGTTTCTACAACAACTACCTGTCGCAGCACTTCTCCAATTACAGGTTTATGATAGCACGCTACCACACCGATGTGCCGGAACTGGTCAACGATGTGCAGTTCGTGATGTGGCAGTTCACCAGCGAGGGCCACATAGCAGGCATACGCGGCAACGTGGACCGCAGCCGCTTCATGGATAACTACGACTTGCAGGACATCCTGCTGCGTCACTAGCCCATTTCACATTCCGCATTTCACAATCTATATTGCATTCCTATTGCATTCACTTCTTGCACAGCGTGCGATAATCACTTCTTGCACAGCGTGCGATAGTTGCAGTAGTGGCAAGTGTCGGCCTTGGTGGCCTGTGTGAAAGGCACATCAGGGTTGAATATCTCCGATATCAGCGCCTCCACACGACGCATGAACTCTGGTGCCAGAGCTGCTGCATCCGTGACAGGCTCCTTCGCTACCGTCAGCTGCGGACGATAGTCGGGTGCTGTGAGCTGTGCGATGTAGAACAGGCACGGTGCAACGGCTTTGCCTGCGGCCTGCAGCCCTCCATCGGATGTGGCTACGCTGATAGCGTATAGCAGCGTCTGGAAGTAGTAGTGCTCGTTCTGTCCTGTGTCTTTGAACAGACGGTCCAGAGAGGAGATGCGGCCTATTTTGCCGCCAGTCTTGTAGTCCACGATTCGAACCACAGGCATCAGCTGCCCACCGCTATTTTCCATCACCTCGTCCAGACGGTCTATGATACCGCCTATGCTGAACTTCATGCCATCCACAGAGACAGTCATCGCTGTGGATGCCTCCACTCCCAACAGCTTGATTGGTGCATGACGCATGTCGTAGCGAAGCAACTGCTCCAGATACTTCAGCATTACACGGCGTGCAATTATCAGTATGCCTGTGTACTCAGGCCTATGCTCCTTGAAGAAATCCTGCTTGAATGCTGCATCCACGATGTCATCGAGGGTTGAGTCATCAGGCGACAACAGACGCCGTATGTCCTCTGCCGTGATATTCCTGCTGTGTGCGGTGAGATGCTTGTAGGTCTGCTCGGCAGCCGTGTGGAATATGTTGCCGAAGAGTATCTGGTCGAGGCCGTCCTCAGGGTCGGGGTCTACACGCAGCCCCTTGACGTACTTGTAGTAGAACTGCATGGGGCACGACGTGTAGGTGTTGAGGGCTGTGGGCGACAGGTTGCCTGGTCCCTTCTCGCGCTCCGCCCCCAGCGAGTGATCGTACATCAGTCGCAGCTGCTGAACTATGGCATCGCCCTTCTCAACGCTTTCTGCCACCTGCGCCTTGCCCTTTGCGGGCGCAGGCTGAAGATAGAGATGGCGCACAGGCATCGTGGTCTCGGCAAGCAGCTGCCGCAGGAACCGCGACATTTCGTTCTGCCGCACACCTACGTTGCTGTCGTTGTAGACAAACGTCACGCTCTCTGCACGCTGAATCAGGCGGTAGAAGTAGTAGGCATAGACCGCCATGCGATGCCGCTGGGTGGTGAGCCCAAAGGCCTCTCGCAGATTGTATGGGATGAAGGACACCTCACCCACCAGGCGTGGCAGGTAACCCTCGCCCACGCTGAGCATCAGCAGATGCCTGAAGTCCAAGGCTCGCGTCTCCAGCACGCCCAGCACCTGAAGTCCTGTAGCAGGTTCGCCGTGGAATGGAACAGTCTGCTGCGCAAGAGCGGCTCGCAGTACGCGACACAGCATCGCATCGTTCTGCAACCGCAGCAAGGCATTGTCGCCTCGCATCAACGACAGCAGTTTGTTGAGTGTGGTGTAGGCCTTGAATACGGCCTCTGTCTGCAGTATGTCTGTATCGGCTCCATCGCCACCCTGCTGCCGACTGAAGTACACGCCCAGCTTCTCCACACAGCCCAGCACGAAGCTAATCATCTCTACCCCACTCAGCCCACAGGCTTCGCTGAGGTCGACAGCCACACGCTTGGCGTAAGGATGATTCTGGAATCGGGTCATGTAGTACGGCCTGAAACGATGCCGACGGCAGTCATATCCGTCTGTACACAGTACCATCAGCTCGTTGATAAAGCCTGCCACAGGCGTTTCGGCAAGGGGAAATCCCATAGTGACATTGACCGTTGCTTTGGGAAGTGAGTGCAGCACAGGTTGCAGCAGCTGCTCGTTGCACAGCACTATGGCTGTCTCGTTGTCGCGTGCCGACTGGTGTTCTGCCAGCCACTGACTGATGTAGCGTGTCTGCCCACTCTCGGTTGTGGAGGTGACGTAGGCTATGTCCTTGGGTTGCGACAGATTGTGGAACAGCGAAGCGTCCAGCTCGTTGCCATAGCGTGCAATATCCTGCTTGATGAAGTAGCCTGCCTCATGCTGCCGCATCCCTCGGCTTGCTGTGTAGTAGGCATCATAGTCCCAGTAGAACAAAGCCCTTTCCTGGGAGTTGAGCTGGTCGAACAGAGCACTCTCTACGGCATTGAGCACATTGAATCCCACGAAGACGTAAGTGGTATCGTCTGCCTTGTAGCCCTCCTCCACCACCATGCGCTGCAACGCTCCCTCGTACAGCACGCCGCTGGCCAGCATATCCTCACGCAGCGCATCGTAGATGTCGCCCATGTGCTGCCATAGTTTCAAGAAGCGCTGCTTGAGCTGGCTGTTGTCATCAATAGAGAAATTGGCGAAGAACTGCCGCAATGCCTTCTCCTGCTCAGGGGTGATATACGAGTTGTCGTCGAGTGCTCGCAAGTCGTAGATGTTGGCGAACAGACGATGTGTGTCCACCAAATGCTTGTCTATGTCGTCGAAGTCGGCCAGCAGCACCTCGCCCCAGCCGTAGAACTGGTCCAACTCCTGTGGCCTCTCATCGGCGTGCTGTGCAGGATAGGCCTTGAGCAGCTCCTGCTTATAGACATGATGCAGGCGGCATACAGCCTCTATGGGGTTGCAGATAGTATATGGCGACGCTTCAGCAAACAGATCGGCTATGGTGAGGTAGCGAGGGGACCACACAGGTGAACCGGCCAGCTCTGCCAGCGCCTGGTCTAGGAACAGGCCAGCCCGCTTGCCTGGGAACACCACAGTCACACGGCTCATGTTGGTGCCGAACTTCTTGAGCAACGATGCTGCTACGGCTTGCAGAAAGGTTTGCATAGGCTTATTCTTCATTCATCATTCATCATTCATCATTATTCATTTTTCTCCACCTCCGCCACCTGGCCTTGATACACCATCCACAGGTATCCGCGGATGTTGGCATTGGGGTATAATCCAGCCAGCAGAGACATGTATTCACGCACTTGGTCCTCATACTGCGGCCGCATACGTCCGAACTTGAAGTCCACCACCATAATGGTGCACTTGTCGCGGCTTATCATCACGCGGTCCGGACGCCGATGCTGCGGCACACCGTGCTCGTCGACACTCACTATGGTGCACTCGTTGAACAGCGTCCACTCGCCGCTGAACCAGTTGGCTACCATCGGATTGCGAAAGCCACGCAGGAGCAGCTGCTCTATGTAATGTCGACCTACGCTAACCGTGCCAACGTTTGACGTGCTGCTGATTGTGCCTTCATGTTCCATTGATGTTAGGACACGGTCCACATCGTTGAGTGTGCAGATGTTCTGCAGCACATGGTGCAGCAGCTTGCCCGTTTCAATATACTGGCTTTGCTGCGCCTGTTCAGCCAGTAGAGTTTCGTCGGTGCCGTCAATATCATAATCGATGGATGCCAGAAACTCGCGCGAACGGTTGCTCTGTCGGAACTCTACACCCATCTCGTTGCTATACATATTAATATATAGTGGTGTGCGCTGAGGCGACATTCGCGTATCGTCCTGCTTCTTGCCGGCTCCGGATGCTACGACTGTGCCAACTGTGTAGGTTGTTATCTGTGGCGCTTCATCGCCGTGGGAATCATCTTCCTGCTGCTCAGCATATGCAGCAACAGGCGCCTGCGTCGCTGCTGTCATCATGTCCAAGGCTGGCACAGCTTGTTCCATCAGAGCTGCTGTCGTGGCGAGGCTTACTGTGTCGCCCTTGTAGGCAGACCATATCAGCAGATTCGACGTGGCTCTAGTCAATGCCACATACAGCACGTTGAGCTCATCGAGATTGGCCAGCAGATGCTCCTCCACGAAATCGTCCTTGTATGCGGAGTTCCGCGCCATGCGGCTCACGGCGTTGACAGGCATGAGGCGCAACTGCTCGTAGGGTTCGCCCACAGGTCTGCACCACAGCAGGTTGTCGTACTTGAAGGTTTCCATCTTCCACGAACACGCCGGCAGCAGAACTGTGTGGAACTCCAGTCCCTTGGCCTGGTGGACCGTCATCAGCCTAATGCCGTCCGGCATAGCGGAGGCTATGGGCTGAGCGTGCAGCTTCTCGTCCCAGTATGTTATGAAGCCGTGGGCGATGGTGTCGATATGCTGTATGTAGTCGAGGGCAGCGTCGAGCAAGCCGAAGATGTAGGCATCCTGTCCTTCAGTAACGTTGTGCGGCAACATCTTGTATATTGTTTCCAGCTGCTGATACAGCGGCATGGCAGCCAACTGCTCCGTCTGTGCATCGAAGGCCGCTATGTCCAATCCAGCCTGTTCAAGATGATAGCGAGCCACACTATTCTTCTCGGCATCGTCGAGCACCCGCATAGCATCTATGATGAGCGTTACAGCATCGCTGGCTTCGAGCAGGAAGGCTTCGTTGCTCACTATGGCCGGCAGGCGACTGTCCAATGCAAAAGCTTCAAGTAGCGGAAGTGCATCGCGGCGGTTGCGTACCAGAATGGCCATATCGTTGGCCTTCACGCCGCTGTCCAGCAGCTGCAGTACTGATTGCACCACATCGTCGATGATTATGCTGCTGGCGTCGGCAGCATCGGCATCGGAGCTGCTGAAATCATCGCCGGCGGAAGCGGCGGCATGGCCCTTGGGAATCTCTACAAGTGTGACCTTTACGTATCCGCTGTCATCGCGATGGGATGGCAATTGTTGCACGACATCGCTATAGGCTGCCGCAAAGAGGCCTTCCTGCTGCACGATGTGTTCACTTTCAGCATGAACGGCATCCAGCATCGGAGCCACAGCGCTGAAGAATGCATTGTTGAAGCGCACCACATTGCGCGAGCTGCGGTAGTTGGTGTCAAGGGACACGGTAACGGGGGCAGGCTGCACCTCGCTCTCTATGTGTCCCAGCATACGCCAGTCGCCGCCACGGAAGCGATAGATGCTCTGCTTGACATCGCCCACCACCAGATTGTGACCTCCGTGCGAGAAGCTCTCCAGCAGCAACGACTTGAAGTTGCTCCATTGCAGTCGCGATGTGTCCTGGAACTCATCAATCATCACATGGTGCAATCGTGCTCCAATCTTCTCGAATACAAACGGTGCGTCTGTGCCGCGAATCATTCGCGCCAGCAGTATAGGTGTCTTGGACAGGTTGAAGCGTGATGTCTCTTCGTTGATGGCAGCTACCTCGCGGTCTATGTGTTCCAGCAGCTGAAGTTCGGTGAGGTGCTGCAGGGATATGTTGGCGCTGTTGATGGCCCAGTAGTTGGGCTCGATGGCATCGGCCACCTGCCGCAGCATGTATTGCAGCTCGTCGGCCACATCCCATAGCGGCGAATAGCTCTTCTTCTTGGCTGCGGCCAGCAGAGCCAGCGGGCCTTCTGCGTTGGGGTCGTCAATCATGTTGCGAACCGTGGCGCTGATGGTCACCTCGCTGCTCTTGTCATAATTGTAGGATGCCTGCTGCAGCTTGCGTGCCAACGAGCCGATGGTCGTGCTGCCGCGATAGAAGTCGGAGTAGCTGTAGCCGCTCTGCGACACGCATTGCTCTATGGCGTTGCCCAGCTCGTGGAATCGTTCTACGGCTGCATCTCTCCGAGCTATGATGTCGGCTCGCAGCTGGCGAATGAACTGCTCGTCGCGCAACAGCAGGCGCAGGTCGTCGCCAAGGCTGAGATACTGCTCGTTGAATATGGCACGTCCGAAGCTCTTCACGTCGCGACGCACATCCCACCGCTTGTTGTCGGCCAGATGCTCGCCTACCAGTCCCATGAGGCACCCCTGAACCACAGGCTCGAACTCCAGACGGTCAACCAGCTGGTCGACGGCTCGTGACAGCACCTCCGTATCGCTAATCTCGACCTGCGGATTGGACATGAGACCCAGCTCGTGAGCCAGGCCGCGGAGTATCACCTGGAAGAATGAGTCGATGGTTTGAACGCGGAACTGGCTGTAGTCGTGCAGGATGTCATAAAGTGCATCGTTACAGCGGCGGCGTATGTCGTTGTCGGTCAGCTTGCGGCTCACAACGTCGCGCAAAGCGTGGAAATAAGACTCGCCGTCGGGTATGCTGTGGGCGATGTTGTAGAGCTGGGTGACTATGCGGTCCTTCATCTCCGCCGTAGCCTTATTGGTGAAGGTCACAGCCAGCACATGGGCATACTCTGCAGAATCGGTAGCCTCGACTAGCAGCTTGATGTACTGTAGCGCGAGTGTGAATGTCTTGCCCGATCCGGCCGATGCCTTGTAAACGGTCAGTGGTTCCGCCTGCATGATTTTTCCCTACTCTACGGCTTCTACTGTTATCTCACCTTCGTGGCTCACCATGATGTTCACCACATAGCTGGTATAGCTCTCCGGCTGGCTCAGTTCTGCCTGGAAGTGTGTGCCCTCCTCGTCGATACGGCCGAACTCGATATTTGCCAGCACGGCGCTGTCGTAGAACGCCGATGGTACGAAGTCGGCAAAGTCGGCCTTGCGGAAGTCGTGAGAGCAGATGCGCGTAGCGCCGTTGAACACACCAATGTGCACCACGTTGTCGTAGTATGCTGTGCGCACAGCCATGCCCTCCTCGTTGTAGCTGTTCACGTACACTTTACTGAGCGAGGGATTGACCTTGACGTACAGATGGTAGCGCTTGCCCGATGGAGCATACATCACGGTGTCGCGCTCCACTGGGGCGGCATCCAGCTCAATGGCTTCCGGCTCCGTGTGGCAGAATGCCAGCGTGTCGGCCGGCGAGTGCGAGCGCACCAAGTGTATGCTCTCTCCGGTTAGTGTCTGATAGTAGAACACGTCGTCGCTGATCTGCTCTATGGCATAGTGCATCTCCTCCACACCCATCACCACCAGAGTGTCGTTTCTCACGACAAAGCGTGCTGGCACGACGGTGCTGTCGGCATACACGATGCTGTCGCCCTCCACCTTGAGCAGCACGGCATTCGTGTCTTCGTTCACCCAGATGCCTGCCAGCCGCGCCATAGCATCAGCGTCTACAGCTGCTTCCTGCGGAGTTTCGGCATCGGATGCGGCCTCTTGGCTGCCGCCAGTGGGGCTACATGCTGCAACCAGCAGCATGAGCCATGCGAATGGAGTGAATCTCAGCTTGACACTTCTCATCATAGCGTGCGTTTAGCGTCCGATGCAATGGTATTCGAAGCCGCAGTCCTGCAGCTCGTGTGCATCGTAGATGTTGCGTCCGTCGATGACCAGCGGGCGGCGCATGGTCTTCTTAACTACAGGCCATGCCGGCAGGCGGAATGCCTTCCACTCGGTGACCAGCAGCAGGGCGTCGGCGTCGAGCAGGGCGTCGTAGTGGTCGGTGGCGTAGTACACCACATCGCCCACCCTGCGGCGGCATTCCAGCATAGCCTCTGGGTCGTAGACGCGCACATTGCATCCAGCAGCACGCAGCTTCTCAATCAGAATCAGGGCTGGTGCCTCGCGCATATCGTCGGTCTCGGGCTTGAAGGCCAATCCCCAGATGGCAACTGTCTTGCCGGCCAACTGGCCTTCGAAGGCAGCTTCCAGCTTGCGGAACAGTATGCTCTTCTGGCTCTCGTTGACATCCTCCACAGCCTGTAGCACGCGCATATCGTAGCCATTCTGCTGGGCGGTCTTGATGAGTGCTTTCACATCCTTGGGGAAGCAGGAGCCGCCGTAGCCGCAGCCTGCATAGAGGAACTTGCGGCCTATACGTGTGTCGGAGCCTATGCCCGCACGTACCATATTTACATCGGCACCCACCAGCTCACACAGGTTGGCTATGTCGTTCATGAAGGAGATGCGGGTTGCCAGCATCGAGTTGGCTGCATACTTGGTCATCTCTGCCGAAGGAATGTCCATGAATATCACGCGGAAGTTCTGCAGCACGAAAGGCTTGTATAGGCGTGTCATCAGCTCGCGGGCCTTGTCGCTCTCCACGCCTACCACCACGCGGTCGGGGCTCATGAAGTCGGCCACAGCGCTACCTTCCTTCAGAAACTCAGGGTTGGATGCCACGTCGAACGGGATGTCCACGCTGCGCTTCTTCAGCTCGTCCTCGATGGCTGCACGCACCTTCTTGGCCGTGCCTACGGGTACGGTGGACTTGGTCACCACGAGTTTATAGTCGTTCATGTTCTCACCGATGGTGCGAGCCACCTGCAGCACATACTTCAGGTCGGCGCTGCCGTCCTCATCGGGAGGAGTGCCTACTGCCGAGAACACTACCTGCACGCTGTCCAGGCATGTGCGCAGGTCGGTGGTGAAGTGCAGACGTCCTGCCTGCTTGTTGCGCAGCACCATATCCTTCAGGCCTGGCTCGTATATGGGTATCTCTCCGTGCTCCAGCTTCTCAATCTTGGCTGGATCAACGTCCACGCATGTCACATCAACACCGATTTCGGCAAAACAAGTACCAGTCACCAATCCAACGTAGCCAGTACCAACGATAGCTATGTTCATAGTTCAGTTGTGATGATTACGGGCTGAATGCCCGCTGTTGTGTTATTAGTTCTATATTTTGTGCAAATGTACAACATTCCTGCGAGACTACCAAATCAGCTTGCAGTTATTCTGGCAGACACAAAATAATTTTCCTCATTCTGTTCGCCATACAAATAAATTACCCTACCTTTGCCGTCGAATGAGCGATTTACCCATCTACATAGAGCATCTGCTGCTGACCCACGATTGTGTGGTGCTGCCACAGTTCGGAGCCTTCATCACGCTGGCCGTACCTGCTTCGCGCGTTGAGGAGGAGGCTCTGTTCCTGCCGCCCAAGCGCATGGTTCGCTTCACGCCGGATGTCACGCAGGACGACGGTCTGCTGGTCGACACGATAGCCCGCTATCGCCACATCAGCACCAGCGATGCCAAGCGCGCCGTCCAGCAGCTCATATTGGACCTGCGCCAGCAGCTTCTGGCCGATGGGCAGGTGGACTTCGGTTCGCTGGGTGTGCTGTCGCAGAACGAGGACGGACAGCTGGATTTCGCTCCCTGTCTGGCAGGGGTGGTCACTCCCGCCTTCTTCGCGCTGGACGGCTTCACGTTCCCGCTGCTGTCATCGCTCCAGCGCAGCAAGACCGCACGCCGCCGCATACGCCAGGCCAGCGACGACACACACATCACCATACGCATCAGCCGCCGTGCCCTGCGCTATACAGCTATGATAGCTGCCATGATAGTGGCCTGCCTGCTGATCATGGGACCAGCCCAACTGCCGACACCAGCTCCCAGCACCCAGCAGGCCAGCATCATCAGCTACGATAAAGCTACACAAGTGGCCACAGAGAGCACAGAGAAGACTAAGGGCGTAGAGAGCACAAAAGGCACAGAAACTCCAGCTGTATCTGATGCTCCTGCTGTTTCAGGAACTCCTGCTGTTTCAGAAGCTACAGTTGCCGTAGAAGCTCCGGAAAAAGCCGCCCCAGCAGTCCAGAAAGCTACTCCCTACGTCGTAGTGCTGGCGAGTGCCATCAGCCAGAAGAACGCAGAGACTTTCGTGAGCAAGCTGCACGACAAGGGCTACACGAATGCCGAGATTATGTTCAACGGCAAGATGAGGCGAGTAGTTCTAACAGGCTATCAATCAGAAACAGAAGCCTACACAGAAGCCGTATATCTGCACCACCAGAGCCGCGAGCTTGAGACAGCCTGGGTGATGCAGCTGCCATCCACCCCACTCCATCCATGAAGAGAGTACGCTGCCCCAAGTGCGGGCTTTCCATCACTTTCGACGAGACACGCTATGAAGAGGGCGCAACGCTGATTTTTGAATGCCAGGACTGCCACAAGCAGTTCGGTATACGCATAGGTGCTTCCACCCTGCTCAAGACGCGCAAGGAAGAGAAGCGCGAAGCTGCTGCCAGCCAGAAGAACAGCTCAGATGCTGCACAGGACGAAGCCGACTACGGGCATCTGCAGGTGATTGAGAATACCTTCCACTACAGCCAGACGCTCAAGCTGCAGATGGGCGACAACGTCATAGGGCGTCAGGTGAGAGGCACCACCATCAACCAGCCTATTGAGACCGTGGACCCCAGCATGGACACTACCCATTGCATCATCAACGTTAGCCGCAACCGCAAGGGCGCCCTTGTCTACACCCTTCGCGACGCACCGTCCGGCACTGGCACATTCCTAGGCAACGACATACTTCGCGACAACGACCGTCTGCATCTCGACAACGAAGCTATCATCACCATCGGTGCCACCACCATGATTTTCCACGCAGCGGGTGCTTGAGGCTTGAACAGCGTGGTGTTGCAGCTTCATCAGCGTGCTGTTGAGCCTTGAAGGACGTGCTGTTGAGCCTTGAAGGACGTGCTGTTGAGCCTTGAACGGCATGATGCTACATTACATATAATATAGGTGTATCATTTCAGGACTTGTCCTGAACCGAAAATGGCCTGGGAATTTGTCTGATTGAAGAAAGGGAGGTATTTTCGCCGCTGATTAGCGAAAACTGGCATGTACGGATCGATAGAATCACTCGCGTGAACGTGTAACAGAATGGGGCTTCGCTGCCTCCAGGGATGCCCTTCGGGAGAGGGGACGTCCAAGTGTTCTTTTACATTTTATGTTACACTTAAATCACGTAGAGATGAGAAAACGATTTCGTCATTGCCGTGTGTGCACATGTTCCCCAGGCAAGGGGGTGACGTTTCTTGAAGCCAGGTTGCTGGTGAGCATCGTGAATCGTGGAATACATGCTATCCAATGCGCATCTACCTGCGCACACAAAGCCCGTCGGGGACTTCAGCTGGGCAACCTCTGTGCTGAGGCTCATCATCCGCTCTGGGCGCAGAAGATATGGAAATTCAGTGCGGCTAAATGGCGAATTGAGTAACATTCGGAGAGATTCTCTTTATAAAAAGGAACACGATACAAAAAAAAGTGTTAACTTTGCAGAGTTATTTCAAAAACATACCTAACCTTAATAACCAAAACAAAAACGAACATGAAAATTTCAAAGATTGAGCATCTGGGCATTGCCGTGCAGAGCATCGAAGAAGTATTGCCTTATTTCGAGAGCGTACTTGGCCTGAAGTGCTACAAGACCGAAGTGGTTGAGGACCAGAAGGTTAAGACTGCATTCCTGAAAGTGGGAGAAGTGAAGCTGGAGCTGCTGGAGCCCACATGCCCTGAGAGCACCATCCAGAAGTGGCTGGACAAGGGCAACAAGGGTGTGCACCACGTCGCTTTCTGCATCGAGGACGGTGTGGCCAACGCGCTGGCTGAAGTCGATGCCAAGGGCGTACGCCTGATTGATGCCGCTACGCGCAAGGGTGCTGATGGTCTCAACATCGCATTCCTGCATCCGAAGTCGACAGCCGGCGTACTGACCGAACTTTGCGAAGACCCTAATAAGTAAATGTCGGACTGATGGAAGGTTGAGACGTTGGACGTTTCAGCAGTCTGATTCTTCAGCGTTTCAACCTTGCAACCTTCCAACTTTTCAATCTTTCCGACCCTCCAAATCATCTTTTCTTCCCACCCCCTCCACACCATTCCTTAAACTTCTACCCTTCCAACCCTCCAAACCAGCTAAGCCATGAGCCTAAAGATCAAACTTATCATTCTCAACTATTTGGAGTTCGCCGTATGGGGCGCCTACCTCATCTCGCTGGGCATCTACCTGAACAAAATGGGCATGGGCGAGGACATCCGCCACTTCTACAGTATGCAGGGCTTTGTGAGCATCTTCATGCCAGCGCTGATGGGCATGGTGGCCGACCGCTGGATGCAGGGACAGCGCGTGCTGAGCCTGTGCCACACGCTGGCAGGACTGTTCATGCTGGCTGCTTGCAGCTACGCCATCGGAGCCGGCGAAGCCGTTGAGTTTTGGCCGCTGTTCACGCTCTACTCGATATCCGTGGCATTTTTCATGCCTACTATAGCGCTGGGCTACTCCGTGGCATACGCAGCTCTGGAGGGCGACGGACAGGATTCTGTCAAGGCTTTTCCGCCCATACGTGTGTGGGGCACGGTAGGTTTCATCTGTTGCATGTGGGCCATCAACCTGCTCGGTCTGCACGACACAGCGTGGCAGCTGGGCGTGAGCGGTGCGCTGAGCCTGATCATGGCAGCCTACTCGCTGACCATGCCCGCAATGAAGGTGGCCAACGACGATTCGCGCAAGAAATCAATAGTCGAGGCTTTGGGGCTCAAGGCTTTCAAGCTGTTCCTGAACCCTCGCATGGCTCTGTTCTTCCTGTTCTCTATGCTGCTGGGCGTGTGCCTGCAGATTACCAACGGCTATGCTACACCTTACTTGACGACATTCCAGGGCATCGCGGAGTATGCCGACACCTTCGCGGTGAAATACCCTGTGATACTGACATCGCTCTCGCAGATTAGCGAGACGCTGTGCATACTGCTCATACCATACTTCTTGAGCAAGTTCGGCATCAAGCGCGTGATACTCATAGCTCTGCTGGCGTGGACGCTGCGCTTCCTGTTCTTCGGACTCGGCAATCCGTCTGGCGGCGTGTGGTTGTTCGTGCTGTCGATGATTGTCTACGGCGTAGCCTTCGACTTCTTCAACATCTCAGGCTCGCTGTTTGTGAACCAGGAGACCGACGAGAACATACGCAGCTCTGCCCAAGGTCTATTCATGATGATGACCAACGGTCTGGGCGCAGCCATAGGAATGCAGGCTGCCGGAGCCATACAGAGCTACTACGTGCCATCCTTCGAGCAGGGAGAAACCGTCACTCAACAGATGGCCCACGACGCCATAGCAGGCTGGCAGCAATGCTGGTACATCTTTGCAGCCTACGCCTTCGTGGTTGCAATACTTTTCGCCATATTCTTCAAGGACAGCAAGAAACCCGTTGAAGGTTAGACCATAGGACCATAGACATTAACACATGTTGAACATATAAACAGAACACATTGCACCGTGCTACGTAAACTAGAGATACATTCAGTTGCCACCACCGTTTCCAAAAACGATGAGGGAGCTCTCATACTGCTGCGCGAGAAGAACGGCGACAGGATGCTGCCGCTGCGCGTACCGTTACGCAACGCCGTGATGCTGATGACTCGCGACAAGATGAACATGCCGTTCAATCTGCCAGTCAGCATAGGCGACATCAGCGTGCAGATGATGAGGAAATTCGGCATCGAGATGTCCTACGTGGAGCTCACGGCCATACTGGACGGAAGCTTCATCTGCCGTATCGTGTGCCATCGGGGTGAGGAGGAAACACAGGCAATAGAGCATTGTACTGCTGTCGACGGACTAACGCTCGCTGTGGTGAGCCATTGCCCGATAGTCATCGAGGACGAGCTGCTGGAGATGCAGTACATGCACAAAATAGGCGATCAGGCCTACGCCGTGAACATCAACAACCTGAGCCGCAAGCTCATAGAGGATGCGCTGGACAACGCTATAGCCACCGAGAACTACGAACTGGCATCGCAGTTGCGCGACGAGCTGAAGCGGCGCACGGCCGAGGAAAACGAAGCGGCTCTGAACAGCATCCGACAGAACCTCCTGGACCATCCTTCCAGCCCGGATGACGACAGCGAGATTCTGCCCTTCTGAGCGACGATACGCCACAACGCTGAATGAAAGAACAACGCTACTTCTACCACCCCGCCCCGCTGGATTGCGAGCTGCCGTCGGACGAAGCCTCCCACGCCACACGAGTGCTGCGGCTTCAAGCTGGCGACGAGATATGCTTGATGGACGGCTGCGGCACCTTCTACGAAGCCGTCATCACCCAGGCCGGAAATCACCATTGCCGCTACGATATCATCTCAACCCTGCCACAGCAGCCCGCATGGCGAGGACAGATACATCTGGCTGTCGCACCGACCAAGAACGTTGACCGCATGGAGTGGCTGGCAGAGAAAGCTACGGAGATAGGCATGGACCGGCTGACGCTGCTGGATTGCCGCTTCTCTGAGCGGCGTGCGCTTAAGACCGACCGTCTTGAGCGCATAATTATTTCAGCCATGAAGCAGAGCCACAAGGCATGGAAGCCTACACTGGAGGACATGCAGCCCTTCGCATCGTTCATCAAGCGAAGCGACCTGCCAGCCCAGCGCTTCATAGCCCATTGCTACGACCAAGCCGACATCGACAGCACAGCGGCACCCGATGCTGCCGCAGCCAAACCGCACCTGCACTCGCTACTTCAAGCCGGCACATACGCAGATTGCCTGGTGCTGGTAGGGCCCGAAGGCGACTTCAGCATCGACGAGGTGCACGCAGCTCAGCAGCATGGCTTCCGCAGCATCAGCCTGGGCACCAGCCGTCTGCGCACAGAGACAGCAGCACTGGTGGCAGTTCACCTAATGAGACTAGCAGCCGAATGAAACACTCATCACATACCATAGCCCTACTGCCGGCAGTCCTGCTGGCTGTGGCCACACTAATCATATCATGCTCGACCGATGACGACTATCGGCACATCATACCCAAGGATGCCGTAGCCGTAGGCCGTGTTAATCTCTCTGCACTACCTCAGCTGGCAGCCGTCAGCCAGCTGGGCAGCCTCTGTAGCGACACCGACAAACCATACTATCTATTTGCCACACGTAGCGGCTATTACGGTTTGATAGCCACTTCAGCCGATGCCCAGCAGGCATCTGGCTATCAATGGAGTGCTATCGGTAAAGATTGGCTTATGGCTAGCAACGGCACAAACACTCTCGTCATGGGTCCAGCGCGCGGACGCGAGCAGGACAATCTGCGACGCGAGATGCAACGCTACCTCAGGCAAGAGAGCAAATCATCTGCCATAGGTACGCCGCTGCTCGAAACAGTCGAGACACAGAGCACTCCTGCTGCGCTGGCCATAGCACCAGAGGCTTTGCCAATGGAACTGAGACAGCTGCTGGCATCCGAGCTAGGCATACGCTCCGCAGCCGATGCCCTGCTGCTGGCCACCATAGCTGCCGATGCCGACACCATAGCAGCACACCTGACCATAGTCAATGCGACACAGACAGTAGAGGCACGCATGCAGGTGCTCGACGAGACATTCTTCCACAAGATCAGCGGCCAGATGGTACGTATCACACCCCCTGCCACATCGCTTTTCGTGATAGCCAACCTCGACGGCTCCCACATTCTGAAGGCATTGCGTAGCACTGAAATGGTACGCACAGCACTAGTGGCAATGAATACCGTAGCAGATGTTGATGCCATACTCGCTGCCATTCGTGGCGACATCAGCCTGGCTGTGACACGATGGAACGAAGGTACCGATGCCGAAGCCGTACTCACAGCAACAGTAGCCTCCAAGCAGTTCATGAAGCAAAGCGACTACTGGGTGGAGAGTGCCGCCAGGCAGAACAGCTACACATTCACGCCTCTGTCGCGCCGGCGCTTTGCCTTCAGCATGAACGATATCAGCCTCTGGTTCGGACAGCGCGACGACCAGGTGTATGTGGCTTCCACCGACAGCCTGTCACAGGTCGGCACACACACAGGCGACCGCTACCTGCGCACCAGGCAGCACGACATAGCAGGCCTGCGCCTGTACGCCACCCTCGACCTTACTGGACAGCCCCTGTTCAACGATTTGGCACAGCTGGGGCTGAAGCGCATCAGCATAGCTATGCCACGCACAGGCGAGCTGGACATCAAAGCTGTTATTGACTCAGAAAAGTGAGACCTATGCATACTATAACATTGCATCATACACTACCCAACGTGTTCGCTGCACGACAGAACGAGATACACTCGGACATCTGGCTGCAGGATGTGATGCTGGAACGCGGGCGTACCTACCTCATAGAGGCCGCATCCGGCACAGGCAAATCATCGCTGTGCAGCTATCTCATCGGCTATAGGCACGACTACGCAGGCATCATCAGCTTCGACGGCCGTGACATACGCCAGCTCAGCATATCCGAGTGGGTGGAGCTGCGACAGCTGTCGCTCAGTACCATGTTTCAGGAACTGCGCCTCTTCCCTGAGCTCACGGCGTGGGAGAACGTACAGATCAAGAACACTCTGACCCACACCAAGACAGATGCCGACATCAACCGCTGGTTCGAAGCCCTGGGCATAGCAGACAAGCGAAATGCCAAAGTGGGACGCATGAGCTTCGGACAGCAGCAGCGAGTGGCTCTGATGCGGGCACTCGTGCAGCCCTTCGACTTCCTGCTGGCCGACGAACCCATAAGCCATCTGGACGATGAGAACGGACGCATTATGGGCCAGCTGATGACCGAGGAAGCCAGCCGGCAAGGAGCTACTATCATTATCACAAGCATCGGTAAGCACATCGATCTGGCTTACGACGAAACATACAGGCTATGAATTCACTCATTTGGCGACTGCTGCGCCAGCACATCAGCATAGGACAGTTGGCAGGCTTCTTTGCAGCCAACCTCGTGGGTATGCTCATCGTGCTGCTGAGCCTGCAGTTCTACACAGACATCATACCCGCATTCACCGCCGAGGACAGCTTCCTAAAGAACACATATATCATAGTGTCCAAGCGGGTGAGCGCAGTATCGATGTTCAGCAACACCAGTTCACTTTTCTCCGACGATGAAATCGACGAAATTCGCGAGCAGCCATTCACCAGGAGCATAGGCAACTTCACGGCATCCAAGTACCGCATCTATGCATCGCTGAGCCTCAATGGAGCTTCACGCATAGGCACAGACATGTTCTTCGAGTCGGTACCAGACGAGTTCGTGGACATCGACCTCGACAACTGGGTATATGAGGAAGGCGACGAGGAGGTGCCCATTATACTTCCGCGCAGCTATCTGGCCCTGTACAACTTCGGCTTTGCACAAAGCGCCCAGCTGCCAAAACTGACAGAAGGCATCATATCAATGATTCAGATGGACCTGCGCCTGCGCGGTTCACGTGAGCGGATTGAGCTGAAGGGACGCATTGTGGGCTTCTCCACACGTCTCAACACCATCCTAGCACCAGAGAGCTTCATCCGATGGAGCAACCAACGGCTGGCACCAGAGCAATCGACACTACCCACTAGGCTCATCGTAGAGGTAAACAATCCGACCGACGACAACATAGCCCGCTTTATGTACGACCACGACTACGAGCTGGAGGATGATACTCTCGATGCCGGACGAACCACATACTTCCTGCGCATCGTGGCTGGAATCATCATGGCTGTAGGCCTGCTCATCAGTGCATTGTCGTTCTACATACTGATGCTGTCTGTGTTCCTGCTGGTGCAGAAGAATGCCGACAAGATGGAGAACCTGCTGCTCATAGGCTACTCGCCAGCTCGTGTGGCGATGCCCTATCAGACGCTCACCATCGGGCTCAACGTGGTTGTGCTGTTCATCGCGTTCGCTCTGCTTATGTGGCTCAGAAGCTACTATCTGACCATGCTGCAGCAGATGTTCCCAGACCTGGAGAGCGGTAGCATCATGCCGTCGCTGCTGGCTGGCCTCGTACTACTACTGCTGGTAAGTCTTATCAACGTAATCGCCATTCGTGGCAAGGTTCAGCGTATATGGAGAAGAAAGGATTAGCATGGAGCGTGCTCGCTTCCGTGCTGTTGGCTGTACTACCTACAGTTCCGACAGCCGCCCAGTCATACAAACTTGTGTGGGCCGACGAGTTCGATGTCGAAGGCCGTCCTGCAGAGCATTGGAGCTATGAGCAGGGCTTCGTACGCAACCATGAGTTGCAATGGTACCAGCCACAGAACGCACGCGTAGTGAGTGGTGTGCTGCAGATCACAGGCCGGCTGGAGAGCGTGACTAACGACCGCTACGACGCCACATCACGCGACTGGAGGCGCAACAGGCAGGAAGCCCGCTACACATCGGCCTGCCTCACTACATCGCGTAGTTTCAACTTCCGCTACGGACGCCTGGAGGTGCGGGCACGCATCCCTGTGTCGTCAGGTGCGTGGCCGGCCATCTGGACACTCGGCAACCGCTGGGGATGGCCGGCCTGCGGAGAGGTGGATGTTATGGAGTTCTATCGCGTGCCACCAGCCACTATGGGCATACACCACGACACAGAAGGCAGCAGCAACGAGCGTACTATGCCCATCATCCTAGCCAATGCCTGCTGGCAGGGGCAGCAGGGTGGCGACGAGTGGAACACCTGCCGCGTGCCGTTCACCCACTTTACGGACACCGATTCCGACTGGGCCTCCAAGTTCCACACATGGCGAATGGATTGGACACCCGATGCCATACGTCTCTACCTTGACGACGAGCTGCTGAACGACATACCCACGGCACAGGCCAACAACGGCGGAGGCCGGCACCACGATGTCAATCCCTTCTCAAACGATGTCGATGGATTCGGACAATATATACTCTTGAACCTTGCTATAGGTAGCAGCGGAGGCTCTGTCGACGAGACAGCATTCCCTCTGCTATATGAAATAGACTATGTGCGTGTGTATCAGGCACAATAGCTTTCATCTATGGAACTACTACTTGAACTGTACAACACCACATTTGGGCGTCAGCTAAAGGACGTAGAGCGGCTGACGGCACAGGGCAGCAACCGCTGCTACTTACGATTTACCGATGAAATGGGGCAAAGTGTGATAGGCTGTATCGGCACATCTGTCGATGAAAACGGCGCTTTTATTCATCTGTCACGCCATTTTGTCGCCAAGGGCCTGCCCGTTCCTCGAGTGCTGGCCGTAAGCGATGACAAGCTACGCTACCTGCAGGACGACCTTGGCACCCGCTCGCTGTTCGACACCATCAGCGAGGGACGCAGACGCTGTGCCGAGGGTGACGCGAGCGGGTATGACGAACAGGAACGCGAGCTGCTGCGCCGTACTGTCACAGCCCTGCCGCGTGTGCAGCTGCTGGGAGGCGAAGGGCTGGACTATAGCGTGTGCTATCCTCAGCCCGCTATGGATGAGACCTGCGTGATGTTCGACCTTAACTATTTCAAGTACTGCTTCCTCAAAGCCACAGGCATCGACTTCCACGAGCTGCGACTGGAGTACGACTTCCGGGCTCTGGCTGGAGACATAGCACGTTTGGACGGCACTCCGATGGAATCGGCATTTCTCTATCGTGACTTCCAGGCACGCAACATCATGCTTGATGCTGCAGGAAATCCCCATTTCATCGACTTCCAAGGTGGCCGGCAGGGGGCTGTGTACTACGATGTGGCCAGCTTCCTCTGGCAAGCATCGGCACGCTATCCACAGAAGCTGCGCGACGAGCTCATCAACAGCTACATCGATTCCGTGGAAGCGATAGGGCGTGAGCATGGAGGGGGGCTGCAGGTACTGGCCAGCATAGACAGAAAGAGCTTCCGTCAGCGCCTGTCGCTATTCGTGCTGTTCAGAGTGCTTCAGGTGCTGGGAGCCTATGGTTTCAGAGGCTACTTTGAGCGCAAGCAGCATTTCATAGACAGCATTCCACCCGCACTCGCCAACCTCCGTCAGCTGATCCAATCGAAGGTAGCAGTCCCCTACCCCTATCTGCAGGAAGTGCTGGAGAAAGTCGTGGAGGCAGCCGAGGAAGCTAAGGCCCATAAGCCCAATAAGCTTCATAAGGCCTATATGCCCCATGAGCCCTCTCCCCCCTCTCTCCCCTCTCCCCTTCTCACCATCCGCATCTTCTCCTTCTCCTACAAGCGCGGCATACCAGCAGACGAAAACGGTAACGGAGGCGGCTATGTGTTCGACTGCCGTAGCACGCACAACCCTGGGCGCTACGAGCCGTACAAACAGCTAACGGGTTTGGACGAGCCTGTGATACGCTTCCTTGAGGCCGACGGCGAGATACTGAGGTTCCTGCAGCACGTGTACCAGCTGGCCGATGCGCATGTAGAGCGCTATCTGCAGCGAGGCTTCACGTCGCTGATGTTCTGCTTCGGCTGCACCGGCGGACAGCACCGCTCTGTGTACAGTGCCCAGCATCTTGCAGAGCATTTGCACAGCAAGTATGGGGTCAAGGTGGAGCTGACTCATCGCGAACAAGGCATTCACACCGTATTGCCTGCACAATAACTGCGGAGGTTGTACGTTATTATAAACGGTGAAGCGAATAATCATCTACATAATGTGTCTCTGTACTGCCACACTTGTGGCAGCGCAAACGGACTCTGTGAGTGTTGCCGACACCACACGTGTGCTGCTGCAAGGCCGCGTGGTGGACGACAATCAAGAGCCTGTGGGCTTTGCCAATGTGCGTATAGAAGGAACGCTGATAGGCACGATGACCAACCTGCAGGGCCGCTACTCCATGGAGTTCGCCACAGCCGACTCTGTGGTGATACTCTACTCTATGATGGGCTATGAGACACGCCGCAAGGTGCTGACCAAGCCCACAGGACGCCAGACGCTCAACATCGTGATGCATGAGAGCGGCCGAAGCATCAGCGAGGTGACGGTTAGCGAGACACGCCGGCAGATGAACCAGACACAGGACATCAACATCGACGCCGTGAGCCGAATGCCCAGCACTACGGGCAATGCCGTGGAGGAGCTTGTAGCGACGCAGGCTGGAGTGTCGAGCCACAATGAACTTTCAAGCCAGTACAACGTGCGCGGCGGCTCGTTCGACGAGAACTGCGTGTACGTGAACGGTATGGAGGTGTACCGCCCCCTGCTCGTCTCGTCAGGGCAGCAGGAAGGCCTATCTGTCATCAATTCCTCGATGGTGGAGCGTGTGCAGTTCTCGGCAGGCGGCTTTGAGGCGAAGTACGGAGACAGGATGTCGTCTGTGCTGGACATCACATACCGCCGCCCCACACGCCACGAGGGAAGCCTCTCTGCTTCGCTGCTTGGCACATCGCTGTACGACGGCTTCAGCGTGGGCAAGCTGTCGTTATCGCAGGGTCTGCGCTACAAGAGCAACCGCTATCTGCTGGGCTCGCTGGAGACCAACGGAGAGTACGACCCTACCTTCCTCGACTATCAGGCTTACCTGTCGTGGAAGCCTACCCCACAATGGTCACTCGACGCCATAGGATACATCAGCAAGAACGACTACCGCTTCAAGCCTACGGACCGCGAGACGAATTTCGGCACGATGGAGGACGTAAAGAGCTTCCGCGTGTACTTCGACGGCAAGGAGAAGGATCTGTTCAACACCCGCTTCGCCAGCCTCAGCCTGACACGCAACATCGGGCAGTCCGCCACCATCACCCTGGGAGCCAGCGCCTTTGCCACACGCGAACGCGAGGCCTACGACATACAGGGACAATACTGGCTCAACGAAGCCGGCAGCGATGAAGAGCTGGGAGTGGGCACCTACATGGAGCACGCACGCAACCTGCTGAACTCCAACACACAGACGCTGCGGGCGATAGCCGAGTACAAGCCTGCGAACCATCGCATCATGGCAGGTGCCCTGATGAAATGGGAGAAAATAGACGAGAATACACGTGAATGGGAGTTCCGCGACTCGGCCGGATACTCGATGCCGCACTACTCCGACCGTCTGGAGCTGATCTACAACCTGAAGTCTGTGCAGGAGATAAGCAGCCAGCGCCTGGAACTCTTTGCACAGGACACGTGGCGGCATGAGACATCAGCTGGCATCCTGTCGCTCAACTATGGCATAAGGCTATCCCACTGGTCGTGGAACGGCGAGACACTCGTTTCGCCTCGCGCCTCACTGGGATTCGTACCGTCGGCCAACGACCGCCTCACCCTACGACTGGCCACAGGCCTCTACTATCAGGCACCGTTCTATAAGGAGCTGCGCGATACAGTAACCACCGAAGGTGCCACTGTGGTGCAACTCAATCGCGACATCCAGTCGCAACGCAGTTTCCAGATACTAGCAGGCGGCGAGTACAGGTTCCGCGTAGCGGACCGTCCGTTCCAGTTCACCACGGAGATATACTACAAGGCCCAGTCGCGCCTCAATCCGTACAACGTGGACAACGTGAAGATTGTCTACTATGGCCGCAACGAAGGAACGGGCTATGTGGCAGGCATCGACATGAAGGTGTACGGCGAGTTTGTACCAGGCACCGACTCGTGGGTGTCGTTCTCGCTGATGAAGGCCCAGATGAAACTGCACGGCAAGAGCATACCGCAACCCACAGACCAGCGTTGGAACATCAATATGTTTTTCTCCGACTACTTCCCAGGTACCGACCGATGGAAGGCAACACTCAAGATGGCATTTGCCGGAGGACTGCCTTTCGGTCCGCCCCACACGGGTCTGGAGAGCCACGTGTTCCGTGCTTCGCCCTACCGTCGTGTGGACCTTGGCATGAGCTACCGCCTGCTGGACAACGAGGACCATCACGTCCGTACGGGCATAGGCCGAAGCTTGCGCAACGTGTGGCTCGGCATGGACTGCTTCAATGTGCTGGGCATCAGCAATGTGTCGTCCTATCTGTGGATTACCGACATCAACCGCCAGCAGTATGCCGTGCCGAACTATCTTACAGGCCGCCAGCTCAACGCCCGAATCCTCGTGGAATTCTGATACGCTGAAAACGCCCTGCTGATGCGGCCTAAGCGTTGCTTCATCACAGCGCGAGACTAAAATCACACTTGTGATTTCTATGTTTCAGCGTGGTGCAGGATGTCTTTCAGCGCGGTGCAGGATGTCTTTCAGCGCGGTGCAGGATGTCTTTCGGCGCGGTGCAGGATGTCTTTCGGCGCGGTGCAAGTGACCTTTTATGGCGATGCGCAGCCACGTTTGGCTGCAGCAACGGAAGTTTTCAAGCCCAAATACACCCTACTCTGCCAATTAATCACTACTTTTGCAGCCACATTGCAAAATACATCCATTCCATACAACAGATGAAGTCCTCATACACCTTGCTGTCTTTGGCTCTGTTAGCCCTGCTACCCTTTGGCAATCTCAAATCGCAGACGACTGCACCCTCCGCCCAGTACTCACCGACAGCCGACCCTCTGGAGAACAAGACAATACTGGTGTTCGGCGACAGCTATGTGGCCAACCACCGCGATTCTATCGAGCACACCTGGCACTACAAAGTGGCCAAGCGCCACTCTATGCGCTACATCAATGCCGGCAGAAACGGTTCCAGCATAGCCTTCGACCGCACCCGCGACGGCTTCGGACCCTCTATGCTGACGCGCCTGATGCAAATCAACGAGCCTGCCGACTATGTCGTAGTCATCGCAGGACACAACGATGCCGGATTGGTGAAGAACAACACCGACTCGCTCAAGATATTCCGCTACGCCATGTACCAGCTCTGCGATGCGCTGCTCGACAAGTACCCTGCCGCACGCATCTGCTTCGTCACACCCTGGAACGTGGACCGCGCTGGCTTCCGACCCGTGATAGACACCATAGTGGACGTGTGCGGAGAGTACAGCATACCTGTGCTGCGAGCAGACACGGAGAGCGGCATACACGTACGCAACGAGGCCTTCCGCCAGCGCTTCTTCCAGAATGCCGACACAGCCCACCTGAACAACGACGGGCACAACCTGATAGTCAACTGGGCTGAACGGTTCTTGATGGGATTGTAGTGCAAGCCCTACGTCCGAATTCGCAATTCAGAATTAACACTTGAAAAAGACAACTGACACAATGCCCGAAGAACATCTCGCCAGCCCATTTTCCTTCCTCGCCGATTTCGATACCGACGACAAGTCGCTGTTCTCGCCGGAGTTGCCGCCCACGATGCCTGTCATTCCGCTGCGTGAAACCGTTCTGTTCCCATACGTCATACAGCCTATGCCCATCGGACGCAAGTCGTCCATACACATCGCCCAGCGTGCCAACGACACCAACTCGCTCGTAGCCGTAGTGATGCAGCTGAAACCTGAGCTCGACGTACCCACTCCGATGGATATGTACAATGTGGGTGTAGTGGCCCGCGTGCTGCGTTCCTACGAGATGCCCGACGGCACATGCATCATCCTGATGCAAGGCCTGGCATCCATCGAGATAGATGCCATGGCCGAGGAGCAGGACCACCTTGTGGCTACCGCACATCTGCGCAACGAGCAGCTCGATGAAATGGACGAGGGCACCTACTCCATCATCACGCAGACCATACGCGACCGCCTGATAGAGTACTCACAGCTCAGCGGTATGCCGGCATCCACACCATCGGAGATACGCAACGCCTTCTCCATGCGGTTCTTCGTGAACTTCGTGTGCAGCACGATGCCTATAGACGGCAAGGTGAAGATGTCGCTGCTTATGGAGACCAGCCCCATAGAGCGTGCCACGAAGCTGATGAAGGTCATATCGCGCGAGCTGCAATTCGCACGCATACGCAACGACATTCAGAAGAAGACACAGGTAGACCTCGACAAGCAGCAGCGCGACTACTACCTGCAGCAGCAGCTGCGCAACATCCAGAACCAGCTGGGACAGACGCAGGGCAACGACATAGACGACCTGCTGAGCCGCAGCAAGAAGATGAAGTGGAACGAGACAGTGGCAAGCCACTTCACCCACGAGCTGGACAAACTGAAGCGCCTGAACTCCCAAAGCCCCGACTATCAGGTGCAGTACAACTATCTGGACACCATGCTGCAGCTGCCTTGGGGCATCCTGACCAAGGACAAGTACAACCTCAAGGCAGCCGAACAGACGCTGAACCGCAACCACTACGGTATGCGCGAGGTGAAGGAGAGAATACTGGAGCACCTGGCAGTACAGCATCTGAACAGAGGGCACGGACGCAGCGCCATCATCTGTCTGTACGGTCCTCCAGGTGTCGGAAAGACATCGCTGTGCAAGTCCATAGCATCAGCACTCAACCGAAAGTATGTGCGTGCATCGCTGGGCGGCCTGCACGACGAAGCCGAGATTCGCGGACATCGCCGCACGTACATCGGTGCTATGCCGGGACGTATCATCAAGGACCTGATCAAGGCCGGCTCATCCAACCCCGTATTCGTTCTCGATGAGATAGACAAGGTCACAGAGCATACGCACAACGGCGACCCTGCCAGCGCCCTGCTCGAAGTGCTCGACCCAGAACAGAACGGCACCTTCCACGACAACTTCCTTGAGGTGGACTACGACCTGTCCAACGTGATGTTCATAGCCACAGCCAACAATGTAGGCACCATACCGCGTCCGCTGCTCGACCGCATGGAACTGATAGAGGTGAACGGCTACATCACGGAAGAGAAGATTGAGATAGCCAAGCGGCATCTCATACCGCGGGTCAAGGAGAACTGCGGCATCGGAGAAGGCAACATCAACGTGAGGTTTACGCCGAAGGCGCTGGAGTATATCATCGAGAATTATACCCGCGAGAGCGGCGTGCGCAATCTGGAGAAGGAGCTTGAACGCTTCTTCCGCAGGATTGTGCTGTCCTACGAGCGCAACGCAGAGTACCCCTCCGCAAGAATCGACATAAAGGAAGTTCAGAAGATACTGGGCAAGCCCAAGTACAGTCGCGACAGCTATCAAGGCAACGACTTCGCAGGCGTAGTCACAGGCCTGGCATGGACTAGCGTAGGCGGCGAGATACTGTTCATCGAGAGCTCGCTTAGCAAGGGCAAGGGACAGAAGCTCACCCTGACAGGCAATCTGGGCGACGTGATGAAAGAGAGTGCCATACTGGCGCTGGAGTTCATCAAGGCCCACAGCGAGCGCATCGGCATCGACTCGCGCATCTTCGACCACTACAACCTGCACATCCATGTGCCAGAGGGAGCTGTGCCTAAGGACGGCCCCAGCGCCGGCATCACTATGACCACATCCATCGTATCGACACTCAAGCAATGCCGGGTCAGGTCCAACCTAGCCATGACTGGCGAGATCACGCTGCGAGGCAAAGTGCTGCCCGTGGGAGGCATCAAGGAGAAGATACTGGCAGCCAAGCGAGCCGGCATAAAGGACATCATACTATGCGGGGACAACCGCAAGGACATCGACGAGATTGACAGCCTCTATTTGCAAGGGCTCACATTCCACTACGTCAGCACCATATTCGATGTACTGGACTACGCACTCATCAATGAGAAAGTGCCCAACGCCATCTCTTTCGATACAGACAGCGAGCAAAGCAACGAGCCTTAAAAAAGATTAATTCTTTACATCGGCAGCACGCGCGTATTGCTATTATGCTTACATTCGCATCGCATTATAAGCCAAATCGAAACTATATTCAAATAAAACCAACTGAAAAGATGAAAAAACTAATGAGCATCCTTGCAGCAGGTATGTTTGCTCTGCTGCTATCAAGTTGTGGGAGTAACAGCCCAGAAGCTGTTGTGAAGAAAGCTCTCAATGCTACTCTTGACGGTGATGGTGAGACCTATACTGAGCTGATGTTCCGCTTCGACGAAAGCGAGTGGGAAGGTTCAGACAAGCAACGCGAGAAGCAGATGGCCAAGAAAGCACGCGAGATCGAGAAGCAGGCCAAGCGTATGGCCAAGGCCGACGACGACGAGAAGATAGACAAGTTTGAGATCATCGACGTCACTATCGACTTCGACGACGAGGACCGTGCCGAGGTAGAAGTGAAGTTCTTCTTCGAGGATGGCCACACAAGAAAGACTACATTCTATGTGCGTAGGACTACCGAAGGCAATTGGAGACTCGTTTCCTAATCGCCGGCAACAGCCACCTATGTATATTAACCACTAATACTGCAGCCCTCTCCTCGCATAAGGAGGGGGCTTGCAACGTGATAAGACAATCATATTAAACAAGCCATGGCACAGAAACCAAGTATTCCCAAAGGCACCAGAGATTTCAGCCCTGCGGAGATGTCCCGCCGCAATTACATATTCGACACGATTAGAGAGGTTTATGCCCTCTATGGGTTTGAGCAGATAGAAACACCCGCCATGGAGAACCTGTCCACTCTGATGGGCAAGTACGGCGAGGAGGGCGACAAACTGCTGTTCAAGATTCTGAACAGCGGCGACTTCATGCGTGGCGTGAAGAGCGAAGAGGTTGGCACACCGGCTCTGGCCGCACAGCTCTGCGAGAAGGGCTTACGCTACGACCTGACCGTACCCTTCGCACGCTATGTGGTGCAGCATCGCGACGAGCTGACACTACCCTTCCGCCGCTATCAGATTCAGTCTGTGTGGCGAGCCGACCGCCCGCAGAAAGGACGCTACCGCGAGTTCTACCAGTGCGACGCCGACATCGTAGGCAGCGACTCGCTGCTGAATGAGGTGGAGCTGATGCTGATGGTCAACGAGGTGTTCCGTCGTCTCGGCATACGTGTGTGCATCAAGATTAACAACCGCAAGATACTCTCCGGCATAGCCGAAGTGATAGGCCAGGCCGATAAGATAGTGGACATCACAGTAGCCATTGACAAGCTGGACAAGATAGGACTGGACAATGTCAATGCAGAGCTGGCAGAGGCAGGCATACCAGAGGATGCCATCAGCAAGCTGCAGCCTATCATCAAACTGAGCGGTTCCAACGAGGATAAGCTCCGCACGATACGCGAGGTGCTGTCGGAAAGCGAGACAGGACTTAAGGGCGTGGATGAGGTGACCTACGTGCTGCAGCAGTACAGCACATTGACGACAGGCGGCTCAGAGGACGGCAACGCCAGCTCGCAGCTGGAACTCGACCTCACACTCGCACGCGGCTTGAACTACTATACAGGATGCATCTTCGAGGTGAAGGCTCTGGATGTTGAGATTGGAAGCATCACGGGTGGCGGACGCTACGATAACCTGACTGGCATCTTTGGTATGCCGGGCCTGTCTGGAGTAGGCATCAGCTTCGGAGCCGACCGCATCTACGATGTGCTGAATCAGCTTGACCTGTACCCCAAAACCATCGCTACTACCACAGAGTTGCTCTTCGTGAACTTCGGAGAGGCAGAGTCGGCCTATGCCCTTACAGCGCTTGCCGCATGTCGCAAGGCCGGTATACACGCTGAGATATACCCTGATGCTGCCAAGATGAAGAAGCAGATGCAGTACGCCAACGCACGCAACATCCCTTACGTAGCACTCGCCGGCGAGAATGAAATTGCGCAGGGAGTATTCACGCTGAAGGACATGCAGTCCGGCCAGCAGCAGCTACTCGGCACATCCGAACTAATCAATGCAATAACCAAAAAGTAATCATAATGAACAATACCATACCCGTACTGCTGCTCACCGGCTATCTCGGCAGCGGCAAGACAACGTTGCTGAACCGCATACTGAACAACCGCAGAGGCATCAAGTTCGCCGTAATAGTCAACGACATTGGCGAAGTGAACATCGATGCCGAGCTGATAGAGAAAGGCGGAATCGTCGGACAGAAGAACCAGGACCTAGTGGCACTGCAGAACGGCTGCATCTGCTGCACGCTGAAAATGGACCTGGTGGAGCAGCTGCGCGACATCACTCGTCAGCAGCGCTTTGACTACATCGTCATCGAAGCCAGCGGCATCTGCGAGCCGGCTCCTATCGCACAGACCATTTGCTCCATGCCCACTATGGGGCTGGAATATGTACGCGACGGCGTACCTGTGATAGACAGCATAGTGACTGTGGTCGATGCACTCCGTCTGAAGGATGAGTTCCGCAGCGGTGAAGACCTCATAAGTCCGGCCGTCAAGGAAGAAGACATCGAAAATCTGGTGATTCAGCAGATTGAGTTCTGCAACATCATACTGCTGAACAAGGCATCCGAGGTCACACCAGAAGAGCTGGGACGCATACGCGAGATAGTTCGTGCACTCCAGCCCAAGGCTGAAATCATAGAGTGCGACTACTGCGACGTAGACCTCGACCGCCTGTTGAACACACACATGTTCGAATTCGACAAGGTGGCAACATCGGCAACGTGGATTGAGGAAATCGAAGGCGAGCACGATGAGCACGAACACGAGCATCATCATCATCACCATCACCATCACCACGATGAGGGCGAAGCCGAAGAGTATGGCATCGGCACCTATGTGTACTATCGCCGTGAGCCAATGAGCCTGGGTGAGTTTGACCAGTTCGTATCGCGTCATTGGCCCGAAGGAGTGATACGCGCCAAGGGTATCATGTGGTTCAAGGGCGAAGAGGATATATGCTATGTCTTCGAGCAGGCTGGCCACCAGGTGTCGCTGCGCAATGCTGGCCAGTGGTTTGCCACTATGCCCAAGGACGAGCTGGCACAGATGATGGAACGCGACCCAAAGCTGCGCAACGACTGGGATGAGCACTATGGCGATCGTATGCAGAAGCTGGTGTTCATCGGACAGCACCTCGACAAGAAGGCTATCGCTGCCGCACTTGATGCCTGCCTGATTCGTTAACTAGTACCCTGCATCCCAATGAAGAAGTACATCCTCGATATGGTGGTTAAGTCCATTGAGCACTATGCCAACGGATATGCCCTGCTGAAGATGGGAATGGCATCGCCCAGCGAGGCTTTGCCAACTGTGGCACCTGGACAATTCGTGCAGATACGCATCGACGAGACACCCGAAGTGATGCTGCGTCGCCCCGTGAGCATCAACTTTGTCGACTACGATGCAGGCGAGCTGTGGCTGCTAGTACATGGCATAGGTGCAGGCACCAAGTGGATTATCAGTCGCAAGCCACAGAACACGCTGAATGTGATTCTACCGTTGGGCAATGGCTTCACAATGCCAGCTCCGACACATCAAAGTACAAGTAGTGATGGCACAGAGCATCCTATGCTGCTCGTAGGTGGCGGTGTAGGTATCGCTCCCCTGCTCTATCTCGCCAAGGCCCTGCAGGAGCAAGGGCACAAGGTATATGCTCTTCTGGGTGCACGTAGCGCAAACGATATTCTGCAACGCGAGCTCTTCGAGCGCTATGCCACTGTCTGCATAACGACAGAGGACGGCTCGCTGGGGCAGAAGGGACTTGTCACTCAACACACCATCTGGGACGAACAGCTGTTTGCCGAAGTATTCACCTGCGGCCCTAAGCCCATGATGCGTGCTGTGGCGCAGTTGGCGCAAACTAAGCAGCTGGCATGTCAGGCATCGCTGGAGAACATGATGGCATGTGGCCTTGGCGCTTGTCTGTGCTGTGTACAAGACACCACACAGGGACATCTATGCGTATGCCAGGATGGTCCTGTGTTCGACACTCAACTTATCAAATGGTAGTATAGTTATGCCCAACCTACATATAAATATAGGTGACCTGCATCTGCAGAACCCCGTAATGACAGCCAGTGGCACATTTGGCTACGGACTTGAGTTTGCCGACTTCGTTGACCTTGCCCGCTTGGGAGGCATCATAGTCAAAGGCACCACACTCGAACCACGTCAAGGAAACCCCTATCCACGCATGGCAGAAACGGCACAGGGTATGCTCAACTGCGTTGGATTGCAGAACAAAGGCGTGGATTACTTCTGCAAGCACATCTATCCTGAAGTACGCAAACTGGGCACAGAGGTTATTGTCAACGTGAGTGGTTCATCGCCCGAAACCTATGCAGCATGTGCCGAGCGCATAGCTGAGCTTGACGACATACATGCCATAGAGCTTAATATCTCATGCCCCAATGTCCGCGAGGGAGGTATGGCGTTTGGTGTCACATGTTCAGGAGCGGCATCAGTGGTACAAGCCGTTAGGCGTGTATATCCCAAGACACTGATAGTAAAGCTGTCTCCCAACGTGACAGACATCACTGAGATAGCCCGCGCTGTGGAAGCAGAAGGAGCCAATGCCGTATCGCTTATCAATACACTGATGGGTATGGCTATTGATGCCGAGCGCCAGCGACCGGTGTTGAGCATCAAGACAGGCGGCCTGTCAGGACCTGCTGTCAAGCCCGTAGCACTTCGCATGGTATGGCAGGTATACGATGCTGTGCGCATACCTATCGTGGGGCTTGGAGGAATCATGAATGCCACCGATGCTGTTGAATTCATGCTGGCTGGTGCATCGGCCATAGAGATTGGCACAGCCAATTTCATTGACCCGGCAGTAACCATCAAGGTGATAGATGGCATCTTCGACTATCTGACACGTCATAACCTAAGCGATGTAACCCAGCTCATAGGCCTTGCTCACAAGGCATAAAACCACATCAGTCCCATCCAATAGCAATATTCAACATGCATCGTAATCGTATACACGCTACCCTACTCTTCATCGCAGGCCTCTTATCATGCACCAACCTATATGCTGATGATATTACATTCCGCCGTATCACAACTACCGATGACCTTGAAGTAGGCAAACGGTATCTGATAGTGTGCGAGGAATATAATGTGGTCATGGGAGGATCCATAACAGGTAATTATATGTCGGCTTTATCTGTTAGTATATCCAATCATGAAATTATCATTTCCTCTGCAAATCGAACTATCAATATGTTTAAGCTAAGCGTTAGCAGCGGCTCATATTCTCTATGGCAGAGTGTCGATAATAAATACATAGGATGGACAACAAGTACCAATTTTGTATTTGATACATCTAAGTCAAGTAAGTACTACCAGTGGGGAATTGTTTTTACAGATGCTGGAAATGTACGTATTAATGGTGGAGATAATGCTACACGACATATACGTTGCTATGAAGGTGCTAACTTCAAACTATATCAAAGCACAGTAGAGGGGAAACCCATCCAGCTATATAAAGAGGTTGAAGCATCAAGCAAGCTGACCCCAACCATATCTGTGAGCGATAATAATGTTACGTATGGTGAGACATACACCATTGATACAAGTGGCTTTGCTTCTGGTACAGTAAGTGCTACATCAAGCAACGAGGCAGTAGCTACCGTTAGTGGAACGACCATCACTCCACAAGCTGTAGGCAGCACCACAATAACTGTCAGCACTGCGGAGAACGAAACATACGAGTCTGGAAGCCAGTCATTCACCCTCACTGTAAATGCTCCGACAGCACAAACTACAGCAGAGGATGGTACGACGGTGGATGTCACACTGAATGCCTATGGCTATGCAACACTATGCTCATCATATCCACTGACCTTCAATGTTGGCAATGACTATGCCGCATGGCGGATTACAACAATTGATGGAGAGAACATCACATTCGAGCGTGTACTGGGTAGTGTACGCGGCGGCACGGGACTGCTCATAAGTGGCGCGCCTAACAGTACAGTAACGCTAAGCGCTACAAACAGTACTGCGACACTAGACGCTAACATTCTGGTTGGCACACTGGCTCCCACATACTTTGCCACAGAGGCAGAGGCCTATGGTCTCACAGGTAAGACCTTCGTACCGAACAGCGCTGCCAGCACTATGCGCAGCAACAAGGCATACATACCTGCCCATGCAATAGATGCTGACATCAAGGCCTTTGTGTTCAACTTTAAAGACAATGCTACTTCCACCCCGCATATCACGCAGGGCGAAAAAGCTACCCCCCCCAGTAGAGCATACGACTTAACAGGTAGGCCTGTACCTATAAGCTCAATAGGGATAAAGATAGTGAATGGACAAATAGTAGTAGAATAAACAAGCACACATACGAATATATGCATTACGGTTTTGTAAAGGTGGCAGCCGGCGTACCAGAGGTACGCGTTGCCGATCCGCGATGGAATGTAGAGCGAATAGAAAGCCTTGCCATTCAAGCTGAAGGCCGAGGCGTTGAGGTCATTGTGTTCCCAGAGCTGTCGCTGACGGGCTATACCTGTGGCGACCTCTTTGCCCAACAGCTGCTAATCGACGAAGCCGAGGCTGCGCTGATTCATCTGATGAACTTCAGCCGTTCACTCGATATTATCTGCATAGTAGGTCTGCCTGTCGCCTATGGCGGTTCATTGCTCAACTGTGCTGCCGTAGTGCAGAAGGGCCGCATACTCGGTCTCGTGCCCAAGACCTACCTGCCCAATTACAAGGAGTTCTATGAGATGCGCTGGTTCACATCCGGCGCCAGCATACAGCAGGATGCTCAAGTGTGGATTTGCGGTCAGCAGACACGCCTGTCCACCTCGTTGCTGTTCCACACACCCACATGCACCTTTGGCGTTGAGATTTGCGAAGACCTGTGGGCTACAATACCACCGTCATCACGACACACACTATGTGGTGCCGAGATTATGTTCAACCTCAGTGCCGACAACGACCTGGTGGGTAAGGAGACATACCTGCGCAGCTTGCTGCAACAGCAGAGCGCCCGCTGCATTGCCGGCTATGTCTATGCAGGATGCGGCTTTGGTGAAAGCACACAGGATGTTGTGTTCGGTGGCAAGGCATACGTTGTCGAATACGGAACAATCGTGGCCGAGGCACGCCGCCATAGCATTGAGCCGCAGATACTGGAGAGCGAGATTGACGTAGAACGCCTGCGTGCAGAGCGTAGGGTGAACACGACGTTCACAGCTTGTGCGGGTCGCGAGGTAGCCAGCACAGCACACTACGACACAATAGACACAGCTCTCATCACTCCACGCGACTTCCAGTTCACCCGCAGCATCAATCCTCATCCATTCGTACCCACAGGCCGCCACCTCGATGAGCGATGCGAGGAAATCTTTGCCATCCAAACCGAAGGTTTGGCCAAGCGCCTGCGTCATACAGGCTGCAAGACGCTGGTGGTAGGTATTTCGGGTGGGCTTGACAGCACATTGGCACTACTGGTGGCTGTCAAGACACTCGACTTGCTGAATCTACCACGCAAAGGGATTGTGGGAATCACAATGCCAGGCTTTGGCACAACTGGTCGTACATACAACAATGCCTTGCAGCTGATGCGCTCACTCGGAGTGACCATACGCGAAATCAGCATAGCCCAAGCTGTGGAACAGCACTTCGAGGACATTGGTCACGACCCAGCCGACCATGATATAACATACGAGAACTCGCAGGCACGCGAACGCACACAGATACTTATGGACGTTGCCAATCAAGTGAATGGTATGGTTGTAGGCACAGGTGACCTCTCCGAGTTGGCACTAGGATGGTGCACATACAATGGTGATCACATGTCCATGTATGGTGTCAACACTGGCGTGCCCAAGACACTGGTACAACATCTCGTGCGCTGGGTTGCCATGCAGCAGACAGATGAACGCACCCGTGACACATTGCTCGACATCATTGATACTCCAATCAGCCCTGAGCTGATACCGGCCAACGAGCACGGTGAGATTCAGCAGAAGACCGAGGACATCGTGGGACCATATGAACTGCACGACTTCTTCCTTTATCACGTGCTACGCTGGGGATACCGTCCATCCAAGATATACTTCCTTGCACAGCAGGCATTTGGTCTAAAGGGAGCAGGGGCAACATCATACGATGACGAAGCAATAAAGCATTGGCTCACAAACTTCTACCGCCGTTTCTTCTCGCAGCAGTTCAAGCGTTCATGCTTGCCCGACGGCCCGAAGGTCGGCACCGTAAGCCTCTCGCCACGCGGCGACTGGCGTATGCCATCGGATGCTTCACGCGAGGCATGGATAGCTGAATGCGAGGCACTGTGAGATGCGCGACAATTCAGGGCTGCAATCATACAACAATACTAGGCGTCAGTGGACTCGATAATTGAACTGGATAAGCACCTCCTGTTGCTACTCAATGGTTCTGGTAATCCTATTCTTGACCAGATGATGTGGACATTCACAAAGACTGCAACATGGTTGCCACTTGCTGCCATGCTTCTATATATTGTTTGGAAGAACAATGCTTGGCGCCCAGCACTAATGGTTGTACTCTCTGTCGCGCTTGTTATATTCCTGGCCGACAGAGTATCCAGTGGTGTGTTCAAGCCGCTGTTCCACCGTTTTCGCCCGTCACACGAGCCGACACTGGAGGGGCTGGTGCATCTCGTCAACGGATATGCCGGCGGCAGATACGGTTTCATCAGCAGTCATGCAGCCAACACCTTCGGTGTCGCAACTTTCCTTGGACTGCTGATGCGTTCTAGCCGTATGACCACGGTATTGTTCTGTTGGGCATGTCTGTCCAGCTACTCGCGTATATATCTTGGCGTACACTATCCCTTCGACATACTGGCCGGTGCTACATGGGGCTGCATTGCAGGCACCAGTGTCTATGCATTGCATCGCTACCTGAGTAGGAAGTATGCATCAAGCAATGCCACATGGAGCTATAAGACAACAACGTCAGGCTATCATTTAAGCGACATCAACTGGTTCATCGCGCTCTTTTGCATGACCATCGCAATGGTGGCGCTGAGTTCCGCCTTGGCTATTCCACTCGCTTAAAAATGAGACGCTGCGGTATCTTCACTAGCTTCTTGCCATCAACACGCTTTATTACATTGCCATCCACCTGCTGAAACGTGAGCAGCGAATCGCCCTGCAACGTCAACTCCACAGCCTGTACCTCCGAACCAAGGTCGTTGCTGATGCGCATTGTGGCATGTGTCTCATCCATAATCTGATGGGACACCACCATCCATGTGCAGTATATACCCTTGCCGCTTAGGTAGCCGTTCATCGGTCCCAGTACCTCCATATCAGGCACTTCTATACTCTCTTCGTATAGGTCCAGAATCAGCGTAGCCGGCTGCTCCTCGCATACGAAACGCCCCTTCCACGGTTGGCTGCCTGTTGTCACCAGCAATATGGCTGCAGCTAATAGATGTCTCATAAAAACATTGTTTAGTGGCACAAAGGTAGAAAAAGTTTGGGGTAACAAGGGTATTATGCTGATAAATCCTTACTTTTGCACCAATGAAGCAAAAATGACAGTACATGTCAACGTCCATGATAGTATTTCTTGCAGCATTGCTGCCAGCTGTGGTGCTGATGCTGTACATTATTTGGCGCGATCGCAAGCGCCCCGAACCGACGAGCCAGCTGCTTAAGGGTTTCGGATACGGTATAGCGTCAGTCTTTGTGTCCCTTAGCGTGACCATGCCCGCTATGGAGCTAGGATTCATCCCCGACACCTCCACCACCCCACTGCAAGCGCTATATGAAGCATTCGGCGGAGCAGCCATACCAGAGGAGTCGGCCAAGCTGTTTATGCTGTGGCTGTTACTGAAGAAGAATCCCTATTTCGATGAGTACTTCGACGGCGTAGTCTATGCTGTGTCCGTAGGTTTGGGCTTTGCAGCATTCGAGAACGTCACCTACCTGTTCGGTGCCGACGATGGCGAATGGATGAGTCTGGCCATAGTGCGCGGCCTGCTGTCCGTGCCTGCCCACTACTTCTTTGCCGTACTGATGGGCTATTACTACAGCCTCGTACACTTTGGCCACAACAGTTGGCACAACCGTATGATGGTGTGGGTAGCTCCTGTGGTGGCACATGGCATCTTCGATGCCCTGCTGATGGTCGGTGCTGTCGAAGAGGTCAGCGGCCTAGTTCAAAGCATACTGTTCATTGGTCTGCTTGGTTTCAGCGTTCAGCTGCGCAAGCTCTGCCAGCGTCACATCGAGACATTGCTCCAGAATGACGACAATTATAGCCGCTACGAGGGTCACTATCGCGAACCTTGAAGCATAAACGAATGTATATGACTATCCTGTTTCGCAAAAAGAAATACACCGATGCCGAGGTGGTCGAAGCGGTACAATGCCACAACGAGGCCATCATTGAGACGTTCTACCATCAGTGTCAGAACTACTTTTTAGGTCATGCAGGAGCTCTGTTTATTGACGAGTCTTCGATAGACGACATCTTCCAGGAAACGATGATACACCTGTGGCGCGAGATGGAGACACGCCGTATCCTCGTAGTAGATGGTCAAGTGTGCCGCATGACCAGCGGCGTAGCCGAACCTATGACCAGCACGCTTAAGACATTCCTGATGGCTATCGCCAAGCGCAAGTATTGGGAGCAGCTACGGCGTGACCAGCAGTATTCCACATCCGACCTGACGGCTATCGACACCCTGCGATATGCCGACCGCCCTAACGACATCAGCGATGCCGAAGTGGCCGAGCAGGTCGTTGCCGACATGCTACTGAGCATGACTGACCGTTGCCGGCAGATACTCACCATGTTCTATTACGAAGGACGAACACTCGATGACATACTGTCCGAGCGCGAAGAGAACACCAGCAAGATAGGGCTGAAGACCAGCAAGTACAAATGCATGAACCGTTTGCGCCAGCTGGTACAGGATCGCCTGCAAGCCCTTGGCATACGATATTAAACATAGACCATAATACATTATCACTATGCAAGAGCCTATCAACCAGCTAATCGACCATGAGCTCTCCGAGCAGGTGCGTTGGCAGAGACTACACAACCTGTGGGACAGCCGACGTGAGCGCCAACGTCTGCGACTGCGTCACCGCTATCTCACCATAGTATCCAATATAGCTTCGGTAGCTGCACTGCTTATTGTGGGTCTGATTATGCAGAACGTAGCAGCCGGTGTGAAAGCATCACGCCTGCAGAGCAACGTTGCGCCATCAGTCCTGCAAGCCACAGAGCAGACTGACAGCCTGCAAGCTGAACCTTAGTATGCCATGACTACATACGAACTATGAGAAAATGCTTTCTAACCGCTGCCCTGTTGGTCAGCACTCTGAATCTTGCTGCACAGATAGCTTCGGGTTCGAGTCGAACCGTAGCCGATACTGTGCCGCATACTACAGTACCATTCCGCATCACCGACGAAGGCACTAAGTTGCCCGACATTACATGGGGCCTGGATGCTGCATGGATTAGCGAGGGCAATGTGCGTCGCGGCGTGAACTTCGCCGGCAAGGACCTGATAGAGATTATGCGCCTGTCCTTCCAGACTAAGAAGCTACAGGACGACGGCACCCTGACTGCCGGCCAGAAGGACACTCTGAACACCCGCATACGTCTGGCTCGCTATGCACCCAACGCCACCATTAACCTCAACTCCGACCAGGAGGCAGGTGTTGACACGTGGTATCAGTCGTCGTCGCCTGCGACTCAAGCCGAGCGCTGGTCTGCCCTCATCGCTGCCACAAAGGACTATGTAGAGGCACGCGGTCTGAAGGTCACCAGCGTATCGCCATTCAATGAGCCCGATTATGCAGGCTGGAAGCAGGGCACCAAGAACGATTTCCTTGCTATATGCCGTATGCTGCGTGAGGATAGCCGCTATGCTGAATCGTTCAGCGATGTGGCTCTCTGCGGCGGCAACACGCTCAACCCAGACTATGCACTGGAGTGGTACAACCACTGCAAGGCATACCTTGAAGAAGGTAACACCCATCAGCTGGCTGGATCATTCGACAATTTTGTTGCGTTCTACCAGCAGGTGGCACGCGATGGCAAGATAGGTGTAGCCGACGAGCTACACAATACTATGGAGTGCATGATAGCATCCGAATATGGTCTTCAGAAAGGTATCTGGTGGGGCACATGCGACCACACGCGCTCGCAGTTTATGAAGGCATCGCGCGGCAGGCGCCTAGGCTATGCCGAGAACCGCAGCAACTGGACTGCTGCGAGTGTCTATCGTCATCCGTCGGGCTTGGTGCAAGGCTTCGGTGGCACCTCCGAGCGGCAGGCCTATGAGACAGTATTCCGCTTCGCCGCATTGGATCATGATGTATTCTACAACGGACATGGTCCCACTCGCGAATATGCCATGACCCTGCCTGGAGGCAGCGGTTATCAGAATGGACAGACTAATGCCGAAGCGCTGGTCAATATTCAAGGAGGCAGTGACATCATGCCTGCACTGCCTACCGAGAAGACTGCATACCGAATCGTAAACCGTGCCAGCGGCCTTGCGCTTTCACCCAAGGACAACAGTGCCAGCTCCGGAACATCGTTGAAACAGATAACCATTGCGCAGACCAACACCGCTCAACAATGGTATGTAACACCTGTTGACATTCGCAGCGGAGGCGACTTCAGCTACTATCAGATAGCCAATGTGCGTAATCAGAAGCTGTATCCTGACGTGCTCAACTGGAGCTTGGATAGCGAAGCCGACATCATACTGTACCAAGGCGGCCTGGGCGACAACGAGATATGGTTCTTTGAATATGCAGGCGACGGCTTCTTCTATATCCGCTCCAAGCACAGCGGCCTGTACTTGGAAGTACAGTCTGGCACTAGCCTGCAAATGAGAATATCTGGCCGCAACGTACAGCAGGCAGAGTTCACAGGCGAAGCCAACCAGCAGTGGAAGCTCCTTCCTACCGCCGTGCGCTACAACGCTGTCGCACCTGCCACACCCACTGGGCTCACAGCGACGGCTCAGCCAGCCAGCATACTGCTGGAGTGGACTGCACCAGCCGACAAGGATTTGCGCGGCTACAACATACTGCGTTCCGAGGATGGCAACGACTGGTACGTAATCAACGTTGGCATTGAGGGCACTGCCTACATAGACAACACGACACAGTCTGGACAGACCTACTACTATGCAGTGCAGGCTGAGGACGAAAGCCTGAACCGCTCGGAGCTGAGCGAGAGTGTGCAGGCAGCAGCCAGTGGCGAGCAGGCCTGCATCATGCAGATATCATGCGACACACTGGCCGACAACACCGTGAACGGCAACCATGCTGCTCTCTACGGTGCTCCGACATACCAAGCAGGCAAGATCGGTCAGGCCCTGAGACTTGACGGCAAGACACAGTACTTGCAGCTGCCGGCCACTATAGCCAACAGCGAGGAACTCACGCTGTCTGCATGGGTTTACTATCGCGGTGGGTCGCAATGGCAACGCATCTTCGACTTCGGCACTGATACAGACCATTACTTCTACCTGTCACCCAACAATGGCTCGTCCAGCAAGATGCGCCTTGCAATCAAGAACGGCAGTACCGAGCAATACATGGACTACAGCATCGCTTTGGCCACCAGCCGCTGGCAGCACATTGCTATCACATTCGGACAGGATACGATCACGCTGTACGTGAACGGCAGAGCCGTAGTCAAGAACACCAAAATCACCACCCGTCCGGCTGATTTCCGCCCAATATTCAACTATGTGGGCCGCAGTCAGTTCCGTGCCGATCCGATGTTCAACGGCTCCATCGACGATCTGCGTATCTACAACTATTGCCTCACAGCCGAGGACATCTCATCCATCTACAGCCTGACCGATGATATCAAGGCTACTCCGGCAGCAACAACCGACGAAGCTGTCGGCGCAGGCGAAGCCTACACTCTGGATGGTCGCCGCGTGGATGCATCGCAGATGCAGCAAGGCCACATCTACGTGGTAGGCGGCAAGAAGATTCAGGTGGCGCAATAAGCGCTGCAGCACAACAAGCTAGAAGCTACTCACTCAGCCCGCCAGCAAATAGGCGTTCCCACTGGGGCATGATGGCCTCAGGTGCATAGCGCGCTATATGCTGGCGGGCTGCTGTACCTAGCTGTAGGCAGAGTGCAGGGTTATCAATGAGTCGGACTATGCCATCGGCCAGCGCCTTCACGTCCATCGGAGGCACAAGTATACCGTCCAGCCCATCGCTGATGATGTCGGCAGGACCGTATGGACAGTTGAAGCTCACGCACGGCACTCCTGTGGACATGGCTTCTGCCAGCACCAGACCATATCCCTCATAGCGCGACGAGAGGCAGAAGATGCTCGCTTCGCGATAGGCTTCGAATATATCGGGCGTAGCAGGCACAAGACTGATAGTGTCTGCCAGGCCTGCCTCGTTTATCTGCCGTTGAAGCATGTCGCGGTCGGGACCGTCGCCGTAGATGTGCAACTGCCAGCCAGGGAAAGCAGCATGAACGTGCTTCCACGCCTCAATAAGCAGGTCAAAGCCCTTCTGTGCATGAAGCCGTCCGGCAGCCATTACTATTGGATTGTCAAGACGCGACACCTGTTCGGGCCAGAATGTTATGGGATTGGGTATGACCACCGACTGCGGCACATCGGGCCACTGGGCCTTGTCCTGCCGCGTGAGAAGTACCAGAGCATCAGCACGATGCAGATACCGAGCCATGCGTCGGTCGTAGAATCCAGCTATCCACTTCATCAATGGGCGACCCTCGAAGTCGCCCGTCTTCATAAACGCCTTGCGCTCCACGTGACTTTCCACTATACGGCGTGCACGTGTAGGAATGCTCATCAGCAGGTCTGTGACTTGATAGCTGTCGGTGAGCGTCACCATCACATCTGGATCGATGCGCAGCACTTCAGCCGTCAGCTGCCTGACAAACTGGCGGCGCAGGCAGAAATAGCTGCGCAGTCGTGCTGGCAGAGTGCGTCCCTGCTTCTTCCACAGCTTCACGCCGATGTCGGTGTGACGTATGCGAGCATCCAGCTGGAACGACAACGGATGGTCGCCCTGCTCGTATGTGACCAGATGCACTTCGTAGCCGTGCTGTGCCAGCCAGTTCATCTTGTATGTCATCACGCGGTCTAGCCCACCCAGCTGAGCGATGTACTTTATCACATATAGTATGGTCATAGCATCGTGTTTTCTATCACCTTGCGCATCTGTTCGCGCCACGACAGATGCTCAATGGTGGAACGTATCTCGGCTGGCGACAGGGTCTGACGGTCGAGGAAATCGAGTACCTCCAGTATGTCTATGGGCGACTCGTCGGCTGGCACCTGGAGCACGTAGGGTTGATGGTCAAAGTCACTGTCCTGCTCACTGTAGATGAAAGGTATGCCACGGGCTGCATACTCACGGTTCTTCAGAGTCTTGATAGTCGTGATGCCACTGCGGTGGCGTGCCAGACTGCCGATTCCCAGGTCGGTGATGTTGAACACCTCTGTCAGCGCATCACCGAAGAGCTGACCGTGAAACACAACCTTGTCCTCTATGTCCCACTTTTCCATCAGCTCGGCAAAGCCTGGCGCATGTTGCGAATCGTGCATCTCCGAATCCCCCACTCCGCCCACTATGTGGAATATCACTTTGCGCTTTGGATTCTTGGCGTAGTACATCCCCAGCCCGTCAATGAGCCTGTCGAGCCCGTGCCAATAGTGCACCTCAGCCACAGCCGTGAGATGAATGGTATCGGACTGGCTGTCAGCCGGACGGCGTACTAGCGGAATGTCCTCCAGCATCACGCCATTGCTGATACGTATGGTGCGCTGTCCGAAGATGGTGTCGCAATCAGAGAACGTGACGATAGCCGACACGTTGGCTGCCAGCTGGCGGCGGAAGCAACGGTCCACCCTCAGCTTCAGCTGCTCGCGCCAAGGGAAACCGGCATACTCGGCATCGTAGGGATAGGTGGGAATCTCCATAGCCACAGGGATGCCTGCGCGAAGCAAGCGGTGCATCAGGCCTACCGTCTGTGGCGAGGCATTGTGGAAGCTACGTGCATACACCATATCTACGCCATTGGCTATGCACCAGCTGTCTATACAATCCAGCCCAAAGCGGGCACGCACGATGGCCAGCGGACCGCGACCGTAGTAGGCCACAGCCTCATCGTCAATCCAGCGCACACGCTCGCCATCCTCGTTGAAGCCATAGTAGCACAGATGCACATCGTGGCCCAGTTGCTGCATGGCTCGCACTTGGTTGTGAATTTTCTTGGTGATTCCGCTGTTGGGCTCAAAACCGTGAAACACCAGATAGAGAATGGAGAGCTTTCGTGTATCGTTTGCCATCACAGGATGTGGTTATTAGCCGAGTGGATTTTTCAGCACTGCGGTGTCGGATTTGCTGCACCGCGGTGCAGAGGTTGCTGCAGCACGCTGCAAGTGTTGCTGCACCGTGGTGCAGAGGTTGTTGCACCGCGGTGCAACTTCAGCCCGTCGAATAGCTGCTCCCATTGGTGCATCACCGGCTCCATGCCGAAGCGCCCGCGAGCTGAGCTCAGGGCGCCCTCGGCCAGCTGTTGGCGCAGTTCGGGCGAGTCGATGAGCTGCTGCAGGGCTGCACTCATGGCAGCAATGTCGCCATCGGGCACCAACAGTCCGTTGTGCCCATTGGTCACTATCTCGCGTGCGCCTGTGGGACAATCCATGCTCACCACCGGCAGCCCGCACGACATGGCCTCTATCAGTACCAGCGGGAATCCTTCGAAGCGGCTGGTCATGGCGTAGATGGCAGCACCGGCGTAGACCGATGCCACATCCGATGTCGTGCCACAAAGATGGCAGCTCTGCCCCAGCTCTAGTTCAGCTATCAACTGCTCCAGCTCGGCCTGCTTCTCGCCCTCGCCGTAGATGCACAGCTGCCAGTCGGGGTTGTGCTGCACTATCGGCTTCCATGCTCGTACCAGCCTGTCCAGGGCTTTCTGCTCGCTCATGCGACCTACGGCTACCACTGTCTTTGACTGCCGCACGTCGGATATGCCCCGCGGCTCTATGGTGCAAGGGTTGTGAATCACTGTAGCAGGCCGTACCGAAGCCCAGCTGTCGGCATCGCGCTGAGTGAGCACTACCAGAGCGTCCAGCCGCTTCACGGCCCGCTCCAATCGTGCCCGCCACAGTCGTGCAACGAGCTTGTACAGCCCTCCGCGCGCCTCCATCAGGTGCAGGTTGCGGCAGTAGGCTTTGGCTATATGGCTTTCTCCTATCTTGCAGCTTCCGTCGTGAATGTCCATTAGGAAGTCCATTTCGCGCCCCAGTGTACAACTGACTACGTCTGGACGTATGTTGCATAGGGCCTGCTCCAGCCGCCGTCGATACTGCCGCATCAGGCGGCGGTACACCATGTAGCGACATAGGATGCCATGATGGTACTGCTCGTCGAAGTCGGTCTGTAGGTCTATGTGATGCACTCGCTCCGACAGCGGGAACACGGGCGGACGGCCTGCCTGCGAGTCGGTGATGATGTACACCTCGTGGCCCAGCACATCGGCCAGATAGTTGGCCTTGATGGTCAACACGCGGTCCACACCGCCTAGCGTGGTCAGGGCTGTATAGATATAGGCTATACGCATGATTGGTATATCTCGTGAACTCTATCGGCCACCCGCTGCGCATCGAAGCGCTGCTGCACCAATGCATGGGCTGCAGCCCCCATGCGACAGCACAGGTCGCGGTCATTGGAGTATTTCAAGAAAGCTTTGGCCAGCTCTGCCGGATGCTGCGGTGGAACCACCAGCGCGTTCTGTCCGTCGACAATCACGTCGCGAGCACCGTCGGTCATCGTCACCACTATTGGCCGGCGCATGGCCATTGCCTCCAGCATAGCTATGGAAAGTCCCTCCCAGAGGGACGGCAGGCAGAATACATCGGCTGCGGCTAGCAGGGCGGGCACATCGCTGCGGAACGGCTGACGTATGATTACGTCAGCCAGACCATGGGTATCAATGTACGCATCGACCTCAGCGGCCATATCGCCCTCGCCCACCATCAGGCCGCGCAGCTGCGGGCATGATTGCGATGCCTGCTCAATGGCACGCACATAGTCCATCGGTCCCTTCTGCGCCGTGATGCGGCAGATGAATGCCACAACGAAATCGTCGGTGCCAAGACTGAGCTCGCTCCTCACATCGGGATATGTGCCGTCGGCATTGAAGCGCTTCAGATTGATACCGTTCTCTATGACTGTCGTACTGCCTGCATCCAGCCCGAAGGCGTTGCGGCCGGTGGCGAAGTTGCTGGTGCTAACGCAGATCACACGCCGTGCGCTGCTACATAGCCAGCGCTCGCTGAGCTGTCGAAGCTTGAATATCAGTGACGATTGACCCTCGTGGAAACTCCAGCCGTGCACAGTATATATATATGGTATACCCAGCCGCCGGCATACCAGCATGATGTTGGTGACTGCACGTGAACCATGAGCGTGAACCAGACTGATGCCCTCCGACTTGATGAGACGGCGCACTGCCATCATTGCCTTGACGTCGAAAGCACGGCCGGTAGGTATGACGTGACACTTGAAGCCCTCGCCGCGCAGCAGCGTAATCATTGGGCCGTCCGTAAAGGCCAGCACTACCGGCTCCACATCCTCATGGCTGCGCAGACACCGCACCAAGTCTATCACGTGGCTCTCGCCTCCGCCAATCTCACCTTGGCGTATAACCTCTAGCACTTTCATTTTCATAGCGCAAAGTTAGGCCTTATTGCTGAAAAGGCATTACTTTTGCACAAATAAATGATTTCGTTATGGCCGCTACATTATTTTGGATATGCTTTGGACTAGTGGTTTACACCTTTGTGGGCTACGGAGCGCTACTGCGCGCACTGCTTGCCCTGAAACGTCTTTTCATTGGCAGGCCTGCGCCCGTCGCACGTCCCGGCAGCGATGCCGAGTGGCCCGAAGTTACGCTGCTCATCTGTGCCTACAACGAGGAAGCTGAAGTGGAACGCAAGATGCAGAACTGCCGCCAGCTGCAGTATGCTGCTGGACGACTGCATGTGGTGTGGTGCACTGATGGTTCCGACGATAGCACGGTGGAACTGCTCTCGGCCTACGATGATGTAACCGTACTGCACGAGCCGGAACGAAGGGGCAAGACCGCTGCGCTCAACCGTGCTATGCAGCACGTCAGTACACCGCTTGTGGTGTTCACCGATGCCAACACACAGCTGAACCCTGAAGCCATCGAAGAGATTGTGAGCGCCTTTCAGGATCCTAAGGTGGGTTGTGTGTCGGGCGAGAAGCGCATAGCCGTCCGCACCTCCGACGGCGTGGCGGCTGGTGGCGAAGGTGCCTACTGGAAGTACGAATCCACCCTGAAGCACTGGGACAGCGAACTCTACAGTACGATGGGAGCAGCCGGCGAGCTGTTTGCTATCAGACGCGAACTGTTCGAGCCCATGGACCTGAACATGCTACTCGACGACTTCATCATGTCCATGCTCATCGTCAAGCGGGGATATCGTATTGCCTACGTGCCTACGGCCTACGCCCTCGAGACTGGCAGCGCAGACCTGACCGAGGAGCAGAAACGCAAGCGCCGCATAGCTGCAGGCGGACTGCAGAGCATCTGGCGCCTGCGCTCGCTGATGAATCCCCTGCGCTACCCGACCGTAGCTTTCCAGTTTGTGAGCCATCGCGTGCTGCGCTGGAGCATCACACCCTTTGCCCTGCTCGCTCTGGTGCCGCTAAACGTATGGCTCGTCATGGACCATGCCGGTAGCATCTACACCGCAATCTGGGTGCTGCAATGCGTGTTCTACATGCTGGCTACTATAGGATTCACACAGGCAGCACAGGGGAAGAAGAGCAAACTGACCTACATTCCCATGTACTTCCTGTTTATGAATCTCAATGTGTTTGCAGGCATACGCTACCTGCTACGCAAGCGTAAAGGCACAGGCGCCTGGGAAAAAGCCAGGCGCGCTGCAGCCGTTACGAGTTCATGCTGATGAGGAACTCCTCGTTGTTCTTCGTGTCTTCGATGCGCTTCTTCATCTCCGACATTGCCTCGATAGGATTCATGTCGGACAGGTACTTGCGCAGTATCCACATGCGGTCCTGAGTCAGACGGTCATGCAGCAAGTCGTCGCGGCGGGTGCTGGAGGCTATCAGGTTCACGGCAGGGAAGATGCGCTTGTTGGACAGTGTGCGATCCAGCTGCAGCTCCATGTTGCCCGTACCCTTGAACTCCTCGAATATCACCTCGTCCATCTTGGACCCCGTGTCTATCAGCGCTGTTGCTATGATGGTCAGCGAACCGCCGCCCTCGATGTTGCGAGCTGCACCGAAGAAGCGCTTGGGCTTCTGCAGGGCGTTTGCATCCACGCCACCAGTAAGTATCTTGCCTGAACCTGGAGCCACGGTGTTAAAAGCTCTGGCCAGACGCGTGATGCTGTCTAGGAAGATTACCACATCGTGGCCGCACTCCACCATACGCTTGGCTTTCTCCAGCACGATGTTGGCTATTCTCACATGACGGTCAGCCGGCTCGTCGAATGTCGAGGCAATGACCTCGGCATTCACTGTGCGGGCCATATCGGTCACCTCCTCCGGACGCTCGTCAATGAGCAGCATCATCAGGTAGGCCTCTGGGTGGTTGGCAGCAATAGCGTTGGCTATCTCCTTCATCAGTATCGTCTTACCCGTCTTGGGCTGTGCCACAATCAGCGCACGCTGACCCTTGCCTATCGGCGAGAACAAATCCACTATTCTCACGCTTGTCGGGTCGCCAGCGCCGCTGCACAGCTTGAACTTCTCTTCAGGGAAAAGCGGGGTTAGGTTCTCGAACACCTGACGGTCGCGCAGGCGCACAGGCTCTATGCCGTTCACGAAGTCTATGCGGGTCAGTATGAAGTTCTTCTCGTTGTCGCGCGGCGGACGCACTGCACCTTCCACTACATCGCCAGTCTTCATGGCGTACTGCTTAATCTGCTGGAACGAGACAAATACATCGTCGGGGCTCGGCATATAGTAGTAGTCGGAGGAGCGCAGGAAGCCTGAGCCGTCGCCAGCCACCTCCAGCACGCCCTCCACCTTCACTAGGTTGGAGAAGTCATAGTGCTTCTTCGGAGCTGGCTTCTCTGCAGCCGCCTCGCCAGTTACTTCACCCCCCGTCTCGGCACTCTTCTTCAATTGTCCATTGTCCATTGCCAATTGTCCATTGTCCCTCTTTCCCTTCTTCCATTGTACATTGTCCACTGTCAATTGTCCATTGTCCCACTTCGGCACATCCTTGACTATCACAAAATCAGGCTCGTTGTTGTCGAAGAAGCTTGCCTCGTAGCTCTTCGGTGTAGCAGCAGCTGCCTCACCATCCGTGCCGCCAGCAGTTTGCTCTGCAGCTGCATCAGCAATTACTTCACCGCCCGTCTCGGTTTCCTTTTTCAATTGTCCATTGTCAATTGTCAATTGTCCATTACCCTCCTTCTCAGCGGCAGCAGCGGCAGCGGCAGCAGCGGCAGCAGCCTCTGCCTCCTTCTCAGCCTTCGACTTGCGTCCGCGCTTCTTCGGAGCTGGCTTCTCAGCAGTTACTTCACCGCCCGTCTCGGCACCCTTCTTCAATCGTCCATTGTCAATTGTCAATTGTCCATTGCCCTCCTTCTCAGCAGCAGCCGCAGCAGCAGCCTCTGCCTCCTTCTCAGCCTTCGACTTGCGTCCGCGCTTCTTCGGAGCCGCAGGCTCTTTCGGAGCAGGCGTGCTGGAAGCCAGATCACTCTCTGCGCCGATGATGGCGTAAATAATATCTATCTGCGAGTCCTTATCGCTCAGCGGTACATTCACAGTACGTGCAATGTTCTTCAGCTCGTCCATTGACAAGCTTTCCAATTCACTTTTAGTGTGCATACAAAGAAATCATCAAAATGTATAGATGTATAGCAATACAAAGCAGCGCCCTTCTTCCATTGTCAATTGTCAATTATCCATTGTCAATTGTCCATGCGCCGCTTAAATCGGATGCAAAGGTACTGCTTTACTTCAATACTCACAAATTATATCACCATTAATTGCAGTTATCCGTTCCACATCACACATTTTACATCATACATTCGGCATTATACATCATCAATTGTCTACCTTTGCTGATGCTAATTTATGCATCAACATCACAATGAACAAATTCCTTTCACTTCTGGGCTTCGATCCTTCCAGACATTCCGTGAAGGTAGAGACGATGGCCGGCCTGACCACATTCCTCACGATGTCGTACATTCTTGCAGTGAACCCATTAATCCTCAGCGATGCCGGTATGGACAAGGGAGCCGTTTTCTCTGCTACCGTCATCGCAGCCGCCGTAGCTACCGCTGTGATGGCCATCTACGCCAAACTCCCCTTTGCCCTGGCATCTGGCATGGGCATCAATGCATTCTTTGCCTACACGCTTGTCATCGTAATGGGCTACAGCTGGCAGCAAGCGCTAGCAGCCGTACTGATTGAAGGTATAGTGTTCATCCTCCTGACACTCTTCAAGGTGCGCGAGGCTATCGTAAACGCCATACCTCTCAACCTGCGCTACTCTATCTCTGTAGGCATCGGCCTGTTCATAGCCTTCATCGGCTTGAAGAATGGTGGCTTGGTTGTGGCCAGCAATGCCACTATGACCACTCTCGGCCAGTGGACTCCAACCACCCTTGTCGCTGCCGGAGGCATCATCCTGGGTGCCGTGCTGCTCGCCCTGCACGTGAAGGGTGCACTCTTTTAGTAATCGTTAAAAAATAACTTGGTACAATTTCCGCTCCGTTGAAGCGGTATGTG